>NZ_JBIVMI010000004.1:0-336605 GCF_044753005.1 Kitasatospora sp. NPDC088548 | reverse complement strand
GGTGCGGTGCCAAGTCGCATGCCCGGTTCGGGAAGCGGCTCCGGGGAAACGGGCCGGTCGAAAGACCGGAACCGCGCCCCGGGCCGACTTCACCACCGCCTACCAGCGGTTCGAGCGCGGCCGTCCGGGGTCGATGATCTCGTCATCCTCGTCCGGCAGTCGTACGTGCCCCGGAACGGCTGATCAGCGGCCGTTGTCCGGGTGGTAGACGCTGAGGTTGCCGTAGGCCGGCAGAACGCCCGCCAGGTCGCCGGGTTTGTCCTGCAGAACGGCGTCCAGGAAGGCGAGGGTGGCTGCGGCGACGACGCGCGGGCTCTCGGTGCGGCCCAGGGAGCCGACTATCGAGGGCACGGGCGGCAGATACAGGGGGCCGTCCATGAAGGTGAGATGTGCGGCGCCGGGGATGGTGAGCCGGTAGCTCGTCGCGGTGCTGGACTTGAGCACCTCGGTGAGGCGGGGTACGTAGCGCGGGTCGGTTCCCGGGGTGACGGCCTGGGTGAGCGCGAGCGTCGGCCGGTCGAGGGAGGGCGAGGTGGGGCCGTGGGGGTAGCCGTCCAGATCGATGACGGCGTCGAACCGGCGATCCTGCCGGGCCGCCTGCAGGGCGGCAGCACCCCCCATGGAGTGGCCGGTCACCGCGACCCGGCTGGTGTCCAGGCGTCCGCTCAGCGGGCCGGCGATCTCGCCTCGGTCCAGACTGTCCAGCTGGGTGAGGACGAAGCTGAGGTCGGCGGCTCGGACCGCTGTCCAGTCGGCCGCCAGCTTGTCGTCCTCGTCCGGGTCGCCGCTGGAGGCGGTCTCGGTGGTGATCGTCCGGCCGTCGGCGAGGACGACGGCGGCGGAGTCGTACGGGTGGTCGAGGGCGGCGACCACATAGCCGTGGCTGGCCAGTTCCTCCGCCCAGGCGGTGTTCTGGGTGCGCACTCCGCCCGACCCGGGAGAGAACAGCACGACCGGGAACCGTTCGCCCCCACCGGCCACCGGGGCGTTGAAGACCGAATGGGTGCGGGCACGCGGAACACCGTCGACCAGGAAGCCCGGCAGGCCGACTCCGCGGGCGAGGGCGTCGGAGACGGTGCGCGCCTCGGCCTCCGTGCGTCCGAGGTACTGGGCCCGCTGCGCGCCTGCGGGGCTCTTCTGCGCGGGGTACCAGAGCTGGACCACGACGGTGCGCCGGTCGTCCGGATCGGCGGTGAAGGTCTCGGGGCGGCCCGGGTCGGTCCACTGCACCACGCGGGTGCCGACCGCGAAGTCGCCCGACGGCTCGGGGAACACGGGTACGGGAAAGGCCCAGGCGGCCACCGGGCCCGTGGCGACCAGGCCGACGCAGGCCACCGATCCCGGCAACGCCAGCCACCAGCGGGCCCGCCACGCCGGCCGGCCGGTACGGCGTCGCAGCAGGGGAGAGAAGGCGAACGGCAACGCGAAGGCAGCGCCTGCCAGTACCGGCAGCATCTGCCAGCGGATCCCCGCCGCACTGAGCAGGACCGCGGACAGCACGAGAACCGCCCCCGCCACGATCGTGACGCGTGGGCGGGCGGCGGGGGGAAGCCAGCGCGCCACCACCAGTGCGACGGCGCCCAGCAAGGCAAGGATTTCCAGGGGGGACATGTACAGTCCCGCGATGATCTCGGTCACCCGGCCATACTCGGCGCCGGGTATGCGCTGCCACATCGGTCCCGGGTCGCCATCGTGTGCGACCGGGGTCGCAATCCGTGGCGGGTCCCCGTGCAACCGGAGCAGCAATCGAGCACGCCGGATCAGCGGCCGCCCTGCGACCACGGGAGGTGGCGGGACTCCTCCTGCGGTCGTATCCCGGCACGGTGCCATCAGACGGTGGGCTCATGTGCTTCGCGGGGCCCGCGGCCTACCGTGACAGGGCTGCGGTACGTGCCGGGCAGCGCGAGGCGTACGTTCCCCGTACTCGGCCCGGATCCGGCTGTACGCGGTGGCAGCCCTGGCCGGGGCCACCATGATGCCGAATCGACAGGGACGTGTGATGACCGAGGCGGCCGCGGAACCCGGCCATACCCACCGGGTACGCCACCGGGACCGGGTGCGGTGGGCGAGGACAGCCTTACGGCTGACCGGGTACGCCGACCTGGCCTCCGCACGAGCGGCGCGACTGATGACAGCCGCCGGGCGCTGGGGCTCCCGGCTGCCGCCCGTGGTGTGGGACTCGCTGCTGCCGACGCTTCTCCTCTTCAACGTCGTGACCACACGCGCGCCGCAGGAGCTGCCGGTGGCCGTGGCCCTCACCGCCGCCCTTGCGCTGCCCCTGGTGTGGCGGCGCCGGGCCCCGCTCACGGTGTTCGGCGCCGTAGCGGCCGCGGCCTTCGTCCAGTGGCTGATGGACGTCCAGCTGCCGGCGGACATCGCCTTGCTGGTGGCTCTCTACACGGCGGCCGCGAACTCGGGCCGGCGCGGCACGCTTGTCGCCGGTGCCATCGTGGAGGCCGGGGTCCTTCTGGCCTGCCTGCGCTGGGCGGCGGAAGGCGCATTCCTGACCCCCTTCGTCGCGGTCACCGCGATGGCCGTCGCCGCCGCCGTCCTCGGTGTGAATGTGCGGACCACGCGCGCCTACCTCGCGGCCCTGGAGGAACGGGCCGCACGCCTGGAGCAGGAACAGGAACAGCAGGCGCGACTGGCCGTCGCCGAGGAAAGGACACGCATCACCCGGGAGATGCACGACATCGTCACCCACAACCTGTCCGTCATGGTCGCGCTCACCGACGCCGCCGTCTACGCGCAGCACCGGTCGCCCGACCGGACCACCACCGCGATGCTCCAGGTCTCCGAGACAGGCCGACAGGCCCTGACCGACATGCGGCGCTCGTTGGGCATCCTGCGGACCGACGAACCGGACGCGGAGCGCCACCCGTTGCCCGGCATCGCACAACTGGAGACCCTCGCCGACCAGATGTGCGCTGCCGGGCTGCCGACCCGCCTCGAGGTCCACGGCGGCCACACCCACATACCCGCCACCGCACAACTCACCGTCTACCGCCTGGTACAGGAAGCCTTGACCAACTCCCTCAAGCACACACCCACCGGCACACACGCGAAGGTCCGGATACGGTGCTCAACCGAGACCGTCACCGTGGACGTCACCGACAGCGGCCCCTGCCCGCCACTTCCCGCCGCCACACCATCCGGCCACGGCATCCCCGGCATGCGCGAGCGCTCGGCCGCCTACGGGGGGAAGTTGCGGGCCGGACCGCTTCCGGGCGGCGGCTGGGGAGTCCATACCCTCCTCTTCCTCGGCAGCAGCGGAGCGGCGTCCGCATGACGATCCGCATCCTGATCGCCGACGACGAAGCGCTGCTCCGGATGGCCTTCAGCACGGTCCTGGAGGCCCAGCCCGACATGGCACCGGTCGGCGAAGCCGCGGACGGCGCCCAGGCCATCCGCCTCGCCCGGGAGCTGCGCCCCGATGTCGTCCTCATGGACGTCCGGATGCCCGGGACCGACGGGATCGAGGCGACCCGACAGGTCATCAGGATCTCCCCGCAGAGCAGAGTGCTGATCCTCACCACCTTCGACCTGGATGAATACGCCTTCGCCGGACTCAACGCCGGAGCCTCGGGCTTCCTGCTGAAAAACACCAGGCCCGAGGAATTTCTCACCGCGATACGCAGCGTCGCCGCGGGCGACGCGGTGGTCTCCCCGCGGATCACCCGACGCCTGCTGGAGAACCTCCGCCCGCACATCCCCGACGGCAGCAGCGCCGACCGCGACGAACGGCTGAGCCGGCTCAGCGCCCGTGAACGCGAGGTGCTCGTCCAGGTGGGCCGCGGCCTGTCCAACACCGAGATCGCGGCCACCCTGTACCTCGCGGAGGCGACCGTGAAGTCCCATCTGGGGCGAATCCTGCACAAGCTCGAACTCCGCGACCGGATACAGGCCGTGGTCTTCGCCTACGAAAGCCGCCTCATCCACCCGGCCTGACGCCGCCGGAGCCAACGGCGATGTCCTCGGCCCCGGGCGTCACCAGCGCTGCACGGGCGGGTACCGGGAGTGTCACGGGGGTGCCGGCAGGGCCGGCGGCAGGGCTGGTGGTGCCGGTCTCGCCCGTGTCGGGGCCGGTCATGCTGGCAGCCGGACCGCCAGCCGCCAGTGCCGCGGCCCGTCCGGGCCGGCCTCGGTCTCGCCGTGCAGCAGCCGCACCCGCGCCAGGTCGCCCGACAGCTCCGGCTCCACCACCGCACCCGCGCACCGCAACCGGTCCAGCAACTCGGGCAGATCCTCCAGAGTCCGCGCCGGCGCCGTCCCCGGCTCCTCCTCACGCAACACACCCAGCACATAGTCCAGGTCCTCCAACGCGGCCCGGGCCGACTCCTCGATACCACGCAGAGCCGCCCGCGCCGCCACCGGATCGACGCAAAACACAGGTACGGGCCAGCCCGACCACGACGATCAGCGCCGCCCGGACCAACAGGGTCAGCACGAACTGAACCCCGTAGGGAGCGGACCGCCACGCCAGCGCCGGCAGCATGGCGAAAGGCAGCAACGGCAGACTCGCCAGCGCCCCGCAGCCGGCGAACAACGCACCCGCATACGTGGAGCCGCGCAGCAACGGCCGGATTCCCCTGATCATGATCGTCAGTATGGCCGGGCAGCCCACCGGCGATCTCCCCCGATCGAGGGAGCGTTTTCTCCCGCCTTCCCGCGATGCGCACCCGAGGCCCCGGAAACCAGGATCGTGTCCTGACCAGCAACCCCTCCCTGGCAAGGACGAGCATGATCGTGCGAAACAGACGAACAGCATCTCTTCTGGCTGTCGGCGCCGTGGCAACTCTCGTTTCGGCGCTTACTCCCGCAACAGCCTCCTCCGCGTCCGAGGCCTCCGCGGCCAAGGACCCGCTGTGGCAGTACACGCAGCAGAAGCCGCGGTGGCAGCGCTGCGACGCGGGGAGCCCCGCCACCTATCGGTGCGCGACTCTCAAGGTGCCGCTGGACTACAGCGATCCCGGTGGCAAGAAGATCGACATCGCGATATCCCGGCTGACGGCCGGCAGTGCGGAGGAACGTCGCGGCGTTCTGCTGCTCAACCCCGGCGGCCCCGGCGGGCCGGGCCTGAATCTGCCTGTCGACCCGGAATTGAACCTCCCCGAGGAAGTCAGGAAACGGTACGACCTCATCGGATTCGACCCGAGGGGCGTCGGACAGAGCTCTCCCGTCAGCTGCGGTCTGACCGACGACGAACAGAACTTTGAACGCCCCTACAGGGCCGGGACATTCGCGGCGGATGTGGAGTGGGCGCGCACGGTGGCCGACAAGTGCCGGGCCAAGGGGGGTGACACACTGCGGCACCTCACCACCCGCAACACCGCTCGCGACATGGACGTCATCCGTGCCGTGCTGGGCGAGAAGAAGATCTCCTACCTGGGGTTCTCCTACGGCACCTACCTCGGCGCCGTCTACACGCAGATGTTCCCCCGGCGGACCGACCGGTTCGTGCTGGACAGCGCGACCGACCCCGCACGGATCTGGCGGGGCATGTTCCAGGAGATGGCGGAGGGGACCGAGGCCGCCTTCACGCGATGGAGCGAATGGACTGCCGAGCGGCACACGACGTACAACCTGGGTGATTCCCCGGCCGAGGTCCGCAAGACCTTCTGGGACCTGGTCGCCCAGGCCGACCGCAAGCCCATCGACGCCGACGGGAAGCCCCTCACCGGTGACGGCATCCGCGCCGAGCACGCCACGTTCTTCCACGTTCAGGCCGCCGCCGAATGGGTCGCCCGGCTGAAGAAGGCGGCCGAGGGCAAGAAGCCGGCCCCGTCCGGCACCCCCGAGCGGACCCCGGGCCCCGTCCCGCCGGCCTTCGCCCGTGACGTTCCCCCGGACAACGAGGCCGCGAGTGCCTGGGCTGTCCTGTGCGCCGACACCCGTACGTGGCCGCGCGACCCCGAGCAGTACCGCCGCGACGCGATCCGCGACAAGGCCCGGTATCCGCTGTACGGCGATTTCGCGTCCAACATCAAGCCGTGTGCCTTCTGGAAGGAGGGCAACGAGCCCGGGACAACGGTGAACAACAAGGTCGGTGCACTGATCCTGCAGAACGAGTGGGACCCCGGAACGCCCCTGGCCGGCGGCCAGGGGATGCACCGGGCCCTGCGCGGCTCCCGGATGGTCACCGTCGCCGGAGGCGAGGGGCACATCGTCCACGGCTCCAACTCCTGTGCGGACAAGAGCCTCACGGCCTATCTGACCACGGGCAGGCTCCCGGCCGAGGACCTGACCTGCCGAGCGCCGCAAGCCTCCTGGGCCGACGCCCCGGGAACGCCGCCCCGTCACGACCGCCCTCTCGGAAGAGGCCTCGGACCCCGGCTGGACCGACCGGGTGGTGTCGACTCTCCCTGAACGTCACATCCGCCGGGACCGCCCCCGCCCGGGCCGAGCCGCTACGGTGGCGGGCATGGCCGGTGAAAGAGATCTTGCGACGTTGCTGCGCGGGATGCACCCGCAGCTCAACCCGGGGCGGTACGTGTACTGCACGCTGCCCGCGAAGGTGCCCGCCGGGATGCGGCCGGTGGTCACCGTCGCCGAACCGGAGGGGGTGACGGTGGTGGTGGCGCAGGAGGAGGCGGACGCGCTCGGACTGCGCTACGAGTACGTGGCGGCCTGGATCACGCTGCGGATCCACTCGGCGCTGGAGGCCGTCGGCCTGACCGCCGCCGTGGCCGGCCGGCTCGCCGAGGAGGGGATCAGCTGCAACGTGGTGGCCGGGTTCCATCACGACCACCTGTTCGTCGCCGCCGACGCCGCCGAGCCGGCCGTCCGGGCGCTGGAGGAGCTGGCCGCCCGGTCGGCCTGACCGCGGGCCCTCGCCCGCCCGTCCGCCTGATCGCCCGCGCCGGGTGGCCGCTCCCGGGGGCGGCTCCGACACTGGGAGGGACCGAGCGGCCCACCCGGCCGCCCGGCCCCGACAGCAAGCCCCGTACCAGGAAAGGGAGACGGCCCCATGGCGGTCTGCGACGTCTGTTCCAACGACTACTGGCTGGCCTTCGAGATCAAGACGATCACCGGCGACGTGTACACCTTCGACAGCTTCGAGTGCGCGATGGAGAAGCTCGCGCCGCGCTGCGAACACTGCCAGGTCCGGATCGTCGGCCACGGCGTCGAGGTGTCCGGCCGGTTCTTCTGCTGCGCCAACTGCGCCCGCGTCAACGGCGGCCTGGGCGACCGGATCCGCGACGCGGTCGGCGCCCACCCGGGCTGACCGGGCCAGGGGGGAAGAGGGGGCGGACGAGGCGGCCTGCCGCCGATCGAACCGGTTGTCGATCGCCCACTGCGGACTCGAATCCGGCAGCATCTTTGGCCACCCGTTCGAGCGAATGTGACGCAGGTCTCACCCTTGGGTGGCGCTCCGGCTGCGCGTTCGGCTCGCCCACGCCTATATTTGAGGCATTCCTCCCCGCCGTCCGGGCATAGCCCGCACTGGCGGGGATTATTTCGTTCCTGGGGGCCTGGAGCGCCCCGTGGGGAGGGGCGCGTGCCGGACCGGGTCATCGTCTTCCTGGACTACCAGAACGTCTACGGAGGCGCGCGTCGCCGATTCCACAGCCACTGGGAACCCTCAGCCTGCGGTCATGTCAACCCAGTGGCGCTGGCCCAGCACATCACCCGGGACAGCCCTTATGACAGGCAGCTGACCCAGGTCCGGATCTACCGTGGACAGCCGGACGCGACGAAACAGCCCGGTTCATACGGCGCGTCCCGTCGCCAGCACGCCATGTGGCAACGCGACCCCTTGGTACACCTGGTGACCCGGCCGTTGCGATACCCGCAGGGGTGGCCGGCGGACCCCGCTCAGGAGAAGGGCATCGATGTCCAGCTGGCCGTCGACTTCGTCGCCCTGGCCTCCCAGGACGCATACGACATCGGCATCATGATGTCGGCCGATACCGATCTCAAGCCCGCGCTGGAGTTCGTCGCCGCCCTCAACAACAACCGGAAGCCGCGGGCCGAGGTCGCGGCCTGGTCCTCGGCGGGGCAGCACTCCCCCCGACTTTCGATTCCAGGAACGTCGCTGTACTGCCACTGGGTCGGTGATGCCGTGTACCGGCAGGTGAAGGATACGACTGACTACGCCAAGGCCCCGTGAGCGAGAGCACCGGCTGCCATCATCGGCGCATGCGTGCCACGCCGCGAAGGACAAATGACCCCTGATCTGCGAAAGCGCAGGTCAGGGGCATTGCCTCAAGTCAAGGGGCGGACGAGGCGGCCTTATACGCCGGGTTCTGTCTCCCGGGTTGCTTGCGCGGCCCGGGGAGGCGGCCATCCATCTAGGGCTGCCGTTGCCGACAGCCTCGTGCGGTCTACCCGCGGACTCGGGCGAGCAGCCCTCGGACATCCGCGCACGGCGCCCGAGGGCACCGATCTTGACCTTGCTCCAGGTGGGGTTTACCTAGCCGGCCGAGTCACCTCGGTCGCTGGTGGTCTCTTACACCACCGTTTCACCCTTACCCGCCGCCGAGGCGGTGGGCGGTCTGTTTTCTGTGGCACTGTCCCGCGGGTCACCCCGGGTGGGCGTTACCCACCACCCTGCTCTGTGGAGCCCGGACGTTCCTCGGCGAGCCCCTGAGGACCCGTCGCGACCGCCCGGCCGGCTCGTCCGCCGTAGTGGTCATGGTAGCCGCTCGGACGAGGCTTCCCGTACCCCGGGGCCGGGCGCGGGCGGTTCGGCGCCGAAGCAGGCGGCCACCCGGGCGGCGGTGCCGGTGGCCCAGGCGGTGGTGGTGACCAGGCCCAGGACGAGGATCGCGACGCCCAGCGCCGCCACGATCCACCAGCCGGCGTGGCTGGCCGGGGCGAAGCCGGTGGCGAACGGGCCGACCACGGCCGAGGTGACCACGGTGCCGATCACCGCGACGCCCAGCGACTGGCCGACCTGCCGGCTGGTGGAGGCGACCGCCGCGGCCACGCCCGCCTGGGCGCGCGGCATGCCGGAGACGGCGGCGTTGGTGATCGGCGCGTTGACCATGCCGAAGCCGAAGCCGAACAGCGCGTACGCGACCAGCAGCAGGGCCGGCGGGGAGTCGGCGGCGAGCCGGGTGAGCAGGATGCCGCTGGCGGTGAGCCCGAGGCCGGCCGCGACCAGCGGGCCGCGCGGGCCCCGGCCCCCGACGATCCGGCCCGACAGCGGCGCGCAGACCAGCATCATCCCGGCCATCGGCAGCGTCCAGAGCCCGGCCTCGACCGGGCTGTAGTGGCGGACGTCCTGCAGGTAGAGGGTGTTGAGGAAGAGGAAGCCGCCGAGCGCGGAGAAGGCGCAGACGGCCGTCACGGTGGCACCGGTGAACGGCGCGCTGCGGAAGAACCTCGGGTCCACCAGCGGTTCGGCGACCCGCCGTTCCCAGAGCGGGAAGGCGATCAGCGCCGCGACGGCGGCGGCGGTGAGTCCGAGGATCAGCGGGGACGTCCAGCCGTGCCCGGGGCCCTCGATGATCGCGGCGGTGCCGCAGCCGAGCAGCACCACCATCAGCAGCTGCCCGCCCGGGTCCAGCCGCCGGGGCCTGGGGGCGCGCGACTCGGGGACGTAGCGGGCAGTCAGCAGACAGGCGGCCAGACCGATCGGGATGTTGATCAGGAAGATCGACGGCCAGCCCGCGCCGTCCACCAGGAAGCCGCCGAGCAGCGGGCCGAGCGCCATGGAGATGCCGACCACGCCGCCCCAGACGCCGATCGCCCGGGCCCGTTCGGCCGGCTCGGTGAAGGTGTTGGTGATGATCGACATCGCCACCGGGTTGAGCATCGAGCCGCCGACCGCCTGCACCGCGCGGAACACCACCAGCCACTCCAGGCTGGGCGCCAGGCTGCAGAGCAGCGAGCCGAGCACGAAGAGCAGCAACCCGGTCTGGAACACCCGGCGGCGGCCGAACCGGTCGGCGACCGAGCCGAACAGCATCAGCAGCGAGGCCAGCACCAGGGTGTAGGCGTCGATGATCCACTGCAGGCCGGAGGCCGGGGCGTCCAGGTCCTTCTGGATCGCCGGGAGCGCGATGTTCACCACCGTGTTGTCGAGCCCGACGATGAACAGGCTCAGACAGCAGATCGCGAGGATCAGCAGCCTGCGGCGCCGACCGAGCGCGGTGGACTCCGTGCCCGAAGGGGTCGGCGTACGGGAGGGGATCGGATGGGCCACGGGTCGATCCTCCCACCCGGACGGGTCAGACGGCGGCGAAGCGGACCGTCCGGGTGGCGGGATCGGCCACCGTGAGCCGGACCCGGATCAGGCCGCCGAGCGGCAGACCGGCCCGGCCGGGACCGCCGTCGCGGCCGTCCCCGTCACCGTCCCCAGCGCCGTCCCCAGCAGCGTCGCAGCGGGCCCGGACGGCGGGCTCGCGCAGCTGGACGGTGCCGTACCCGGGCCGTTCCCCGTCCACGTCGACGACCACGGCGGTGAAGTCCTCGCCCTCCCGCCCGGCCAGCAGTTCCGCCTCCACCAGGTCCACGCAGGCCCGCTCGACCTCGGCGGAGCGGCGGTCCCCGCCGGCCATCAGCGCGGGGACGGCGGGCAGCGCCTCGCGGGCCCAGCCGGGGACTTCGTCGCCGGCGGCGACGGCCGCGCAGACCTCCTGGGCGAAGCGGTCGCCGAGGCGGCGCAGCGGCGCGGTGCAGTGCGCGTACGGGGCGGCGAGCGCGGCATGGGCCGGGTCGGCGGGGGCGGGCAGGCCCCGGGCCTCGTCGAAGGCGCGGTAGCCGGCGCCGCGCAGCAGTCCGGTGCACTCGTTGAGGAAGGCGGCGTGCAGCGGGAGGTCCGGATCGAGGGAGCGGATCAGGTCGGGGTACGGGAGGGTGTCCGGCCAGTCGATGTCGAGCGCGCGGGCGACCAGGCGCAGCCGCTGGTACGCGGTGGCGGGGGCGGCGGGCAGGGTACGCAGCAGGCCGACGCCGGCGTCCAGCATGAGGTCGGCCGCGGCCAGGCCGGTGAGCAGGGAGATCTGGGCGTTCCAGCCCTCGGCGGGGGTGGGCGCGCGGTAGCCGAGGAGGTAGCCGCGCGGGGTCTCCTCGATCTCCTGTTCGGGGACGGGCAGGCTGATCCCGCCGCGGGCGCGTTCCCGCTCCTCGCGCAGTCGGCCGACGGTGGCGAGCAGCGCGAGCTGTTCGTCGGCGCCGCCGGCGTCCAGGGCGCGCTGGACGCCGGCGTAGTCGAGCCGGCGGCGGGAGCGGACCAGGGCGCGGCGCAGGTCGGCGAGGACGAGGGCGCCGTCGGCGTCCAGGTCGAGCTGCCAGAGCAGGGCCGGGCGGGTCTCCCCCGGCAGCAGGCTGGCGGCGTCCTCGGAGAGCCGGGCGGGGTGCAGCGGGACGGGGTGGTCGGGGAAGTAGAGGGTCTGGACGCGGCGGCGCGCCTCGGTGTCGATCGCCCCGCCGGGGCGGACGAAGGCGGCGACGTCGGCGATCGCGTAGTGCACCCGGTAGCCGCCGCCGGGCCGGTGGGCGAGGTGCATCGCCTGGTCGAGGTCGCGGGAGCCGGGCGGGTCGACGGTGAACAGCGGGAGTTCGGTGGCGTCGTCCTCGGGCCGCCGCGGTGCGTCGGCCGCCTCCTCCGCCTCGGCCAGTACCGCTTCGGGCCACTCGGTGTGGATCTCCAGGCGGGCGCGCAGCTCGGCCAGTTCGGCGTTGATCCGGGCGGAGTCGGCGGCCTTGACGCGCAGTTTTCGGCGTGGCATGCAGGCAGCGTAGGGCGAATCGGGTGATTCCCGGCGGAACCGGACGCGGGGCGCGCCGGTCCCGCCGGGGTGCCCGGCCGGCCGGCCCCCGGTCAGCGGCCGAGCAGCGCGCGGAGGTCCTTGGCGGCGAGGGCCACGGCGTCGTCGTAGCCCCCGGTGGCCAGGCGCAGCATGAAGGCGACGGCGGCGTCGGGGTGCGGGTCGGTGTAGGGCTCGGCGTTGTAGTCGAGGAAGAGCAGCATGGCCTCGAAGGCGGTGCGCTTGTTCCGGTCGATCAGCGGGTGGTTGCGGGCGAGGCTCTGACCGAGGGCGGCGGCCTTGGTCCAGAGGTCGGGGTAGGCGTCGCCCCCGAAGAGGCTCGCCTGCGGGCGGCCGAGGGCCGCGAGCAGGGCGCCGAGGTCGCGGATGTTCCGCGGGCCGCCGGCGAGGTAGCTGACGTCCTCCAGGTCGAGGTACTCGACCCGGCGCGTCCCGTCCTGGGCGGTCACAGGTCCGCGAGCCTCTCCAGTGTCTCGGCGTTGGCCTCGCGGATGCGGTTCACCAGGGCGGCCCGGCGCTCCTCCCGGCCGGGCCGGGCCGGCTCGGTGAGGGACGGCTCGGTGAGGGACGGCGGCACCTCCGACTGGCGGACCTCGAGGACCAGCTCGGCGCGGTCCGCCCCCGGCGCCTCGGTGACCCTGATCCGCCCGGCCATCACGGCCTGCGCCGCCGCGCGCAGCGCGAACTCCAGGGCCTGCCGGGTCTGCGGTGGCAGGTCGGCGGGCAGGCGGACGGCCAGGGACTCCTCCACCGCGTCGTCGTCGCCGGGGACCAGGTCCAGGGGGTGCAGGGTCATCTCGTCACGCTCCTTCTCCGCCCCACGGTAGAGGGGTGACAGCCGTGCGGCCCAGTGAATCAGCCGGCGAAGGGCTTCGGGGAGGAGGGCGTAAGTGCTCGTAGGGTGGCCGGAGGAACAATGATCACAGGGGGTTCGGCCGATGGACGCGGTTCGGGTGACGGGTACGGCGGTGGCCGGGGCGCTGGCGGCGACGGGGGCGCTGCACGCGCTGTGGGCGGTGACGCCGTGGCCGCTGCGGACGCCGGAGGAGTTCGCGGAGACGATGGTCGGGGCGGGCGAGGGGGCGCCGTCGGCGGCGGCCTGCCTCGCGGTGGCCGGCGCGCTCGGAACGGCCGCCTGCCTGGTGGGCGCGGAGGCCGGGGTGCTGCCGGCCGCGGGGCCGCGGTGGGTGCGCCGGGCGGGCGTCCGGGCGGTGGCCGGGGTGCTGCTGGCGCGCGGCGCGGCCGGGCCGCTGGTGTTCGGCGGGCTGACCGAGCGCACCGAGCGGTTCAGGCGGCTGAACGTCCGCTACTACTCGCCGCTCTGCCTGGCACTCGGGGCCGGGGCGGCCGTGGTCGCGGCGGCGAGCCGGGGGCCGGGCCCCAGGTGAGGTGCCGTGCCGGGCCGGCTTTTGCGTAGGGTGGCGGGGTTGTCCACCGCAAACCGTTGATCCAGCGCGAGCCGTTGATCCACCGCAAACCGTTGAGGAGTCCGCTGTGCTGGTGCTGTTGCCGCCCTCGGAGGGCAAGGCCGCGTCCGGGGGCGGGGTGCCGGTGGCGCTCGACCGGCTCTCGCTGCCCGGGCTGACGGCGGCGCGCGCGCAGGTGCTGGACGCCCTGGTCTGGCTCTGCCGGGGCGACCAGGACACCGCCGCCGAGGTGCTCGGGCTGAGCCCGGGCCTGCGCGGCGAGCTCGCGCGCAACGCGGGCCTGCCGACGGCGGGCGCGCTGCCGGCCGGCGAGGTGTACACCGGGGTGCTCTTCGACAACCTCGGCCTGGCCACGCTGGACGAGGCCGCGTACGACCGGGCCGAACGTTCGCTGCTGGTGTTCTCCGGCCTCTGGGGAGCGGTGCGGATCGGCGACCGGATCCCGCCCTACCGCTGCTCGATGGGTGTGAAACTCCCCGGACCGGGGGCGCTCGGGGCGTACTGGCGGAGCGCGATGGCGTCCGTGCTGCCGGAGGTGACGGACGGGCTGGTCCTGGATCTGCGCAGTTCCGCGTACGCGGCGGCGTGGAAGCCGGCCGGCGAGGTGGCCTCCCGGACGGCGACCGTGCGGGTGCTGCACGAGCGCGAGGTCGCGGGGGTGCTGAAGCGCTCGGTGGTGAGCCACTTCAACAAGGCCACCAAGGGCCGGCTGGTGCGCGACCTGCTGGTCGCGGGCGCCGAGCCGAAGACGCCCGGCGAGCTGGTGGACGCGCTGGCGGAGCTGGGCCACCGGGTGGAGGTCGCGGCCGAGGGCACCGCCCGCAAGCCGTGGCAGCTGGACGTGGTGGTCACCGAGGTGCACTGAGGCGCCGGGGAGGCGGGGCGGGCGCCCCGCCTCCCCGGGCGGTCAGCGCAGGTGGCCGGTGTCGTTGAGCAGCCGCACCGAGGCGTTGCCGTCCGCGTAGTACTGGACGGCGCAGAGCGAGGCGGCCGACAGCTCCATCCGGTAGAGCGAGTCCGGCGGGGCGCCGAGCGCCAGCCGGACCAGCGTCTTGATCGGGCTGACGTGCGAGACCACCAGCACCGTCTTGCCGGGGTGGCGGGCGAGGATCTTGTCGCGGGCGACCCCGGCCCGGTGGGTGAGGGTGGTGAAGCTCTCGGCGCTGCCGGTCGGCTTGGCCTTGGTGGAGCGCAGCCAGGCGTTGAGGTCGTCCGGGTAGCGCTGCTGCACCTCGGCGAAGGTCAGGCCCTCCCAGTCGCCGAAGTCGACCTCGCGCAGCCCTTCCTCGTACCGGACCTCCAGGCCCAGCCGGGCCGCGACGGTCTCGGCGGTCTCCCGGGTGCGGCGCATCGGGGAGCTGACCACGGCCTGGACGCTGCCGCGCGCGGCCAGCGCCTCGGCGGCCCGCTCGGCCTGCCAGCGGCCCTTCTCGGAGAGCTCCGGGTCGCTGCCGCCGCTGCCGGAGAACCGCTTCTCCGGGGTGAGGGCCGTCTCGCCGTGGCGGAGCAGGACGAAGGTGGTCGGGGTGCCGAGGTCGGCGGAGGCCGCCCAGCCCACCTTGGGCGCGGCGGTCTCCAGCGACGGCTCCTCGGCGACGGCGACGGCGGTGGTGGCACCCGCGGCAACGGCCCCGGCCGCCTTCGGCTCCCACTGCCGGCCGGCCCGGCCCGCGTCCATCGCCTCGTTGGCCAGCCGGTCGGCGTCCTTGTTCCGCTCGCGCGGGATCCAGGTGTACTTGACCTGGCCGCGCGGCAGGACGGTGCGCGCCTCGGCGGCGAGCGGCTGCATGTCGGGGTGCTTGATCTTCCAGCGGCCGGACATCTGCTCGACGACCAGCTTGGAGTCCATCCGGACGTCCACCGAGGCGTCCGGGTCGAGCTCCCTGGCCGCCCTGAGACCGGCGATCAGGCCCTTGTACTCGGCGACGTTGTTGGTGGCGTGGCCGATGAACTCGGCGGCCTCGGCGATGATCTGGCCGGTGTCACCGTCCCGGACCACCGCGCCGTAGCCGGCCGGCCCCGGGTTGCCCCGGGAACCGCCGTCCGCCTCGACGATGAACCTGCGCCCCGCCACCGGATCAGATGCCCGAGTCGGGGGTGCGCACCAGGATGCGGCCGCAGTTGTCGCAGCGGACCACCGCGTCCTTGGGCTCGGCCTTGATGGCGTTCAGGTCGGAGACGGCGAACTCGACCCGGCAGCCCTCGCAGCGGCGCTGGTAGAGGCGGGCCGCCCCGACGCCGCCCTGCTGCTCGCGCAGGCGGGTGTAGAGCTTGAGCAGGTCGGCCGGGACGACGGCGGCGACGGCCTCGCGGTCGCGCCTGACCTTCTCCGCCTCGGCGTCGATCTCGGCGAACGCGGCGTCGCGGCGGCCCTCGGCCTCGGTGAGGACGATGGTCGAGTGCTCCAGCCGCGCGCCCAGCTCGGTCACCCGGGTCTGCGCGGACTCCAGGCGCTCCATGATCTCCAGGACGACCTCTTCCAGGTCGCCCTGGCGCTTGGCGAGCGAGCCGATCTCGTGCTGGAGGTTCTCCAGGTCCTTCGGCGAGGTGATCGCGCCGGAGTCCAGCCGCTGCTGGTTGCGGGCGGACCGGGCGCGGACCTGCTCGACGTCCTGCTCGGCCTTGGTCAGCTCACGGGCGGTGTCGCCCTGCTGGGCCTGGGCGGCGACCACCAGGTCCTTGAGCGCGGTGTGGTCGGCGGTGGCCTTCTCGATCTCGGCGTGCTCGGGCAGGCTGCGACGCCGGTGGGCCAGCTGGTCGAGCTTCGAGTCGATGGCCTGGAGGTCGAGCAGGCGGATCTGGTCGGCGGGCGCGGCGTTCAAGCGGAGAGCTCCTGTGAATCGGGTCAGGCGGTGAAGGACATGGGGGCGTGCGCGGTCCACGGGTCGGTGACCCGGTGGGAGACCTTGGTCTCCACGGCCCAGCCGGACGCGTCGGCGGCCCGGTGCAGAGCCCGCTCGGCCAGGGTGAGCCAGGGCCACTCGGTGGCCCAGTGCGCGGCGTCGACCAGCGCGACCGGCGACGCCTCGGCGGCCTCGGAGGCCGGGTGGTGGCGCAGGTCGGCGGTGAGGTAGGCGTCCACGCCGGCCGCCCGCACCTCGGCGAAGAAGCTGTCGCCCGAGCCGCCGCACACCGCGACCCGGCCGACCAGCCGGTCCGGGTCGCCGGAGATCCGGACGCCGGCGGCGGTGGCCGGCAGGCCGGCGGCGACCTGCGCGGCGAAGGCGGAGAGGGTGAGCGGGGGCTCCAGCAGGCCGATCCGCCCGGTACCGCGACGGCCCAGCGGGTCGGTCGGGTCCGGGATCAGCGGGCCGGTGACCCGCACTCCGACGGCCTCGGCGAGCGCGTCCGAGACGCCCGGGTCGGCGTGGTCGGCGTTGGTGTGCGCGACGTGCAGGGCGATCCCGTGCCGGATCAGGGTGTGCACGACCCGGCCCTTGAAGGTGGTGGCGGCGACGCTCGTGGTGCCGCGCAGATAGAGGGGGTGGTGGGTGACCACCAGGTCGGCACCCCACTCGACGGCCTCGTCGACGACCGTCTGCACGGGGTCGACGGCGAACAGCACGCGACGGACCTCGGCCTGGGGGTCTCCGCAGACCAGGCCGACGGCGTCCCAGGACTCCGCCCACTGCGGCGGGTAGACCTCTTCGAGCGCGGTGATGACGTCGGACAGTTTCGGCACCTGTCGAGACTACCGTGCGCGCGGGGGCGGTCGGGCCGCCGGCCGGGCCGCGGCCCGCTGTGCGGCGGGGGCGCGGCGGACGCCCGGGTGCGCGTCAACCTGCGGTTCGAGGTGTTCGGACCGCGCCCCGGGGGCGCCGCGCGCCGGGGCGCCGGGCGGGCGCTGCTCACACCGGCCCGTTCGCACATATTCGAAACCCGTTCCAGATCACCCTTACGAGTGAAGTGACCGCCTTCGCGTTGAGCCTCCCCCGTCTCGAAAGTAACTTCAGTTCTGCGAACGGGAGTTGCCCCGACCGGGGGGTCGGGACGGCGCTCCGCCGAAGAGCGGGTCCAGGTGTGACCGGGCCCGGGGCGGACGCGGCCGGGGCGGCGCTCCCGTACTTCCGAGAAACCGATCAGGCCGTGGCCGTGCGCCCGGGTGCCGGAGCAGTGGGCACCGGCGGGCGGCGGCCGAGACGAAGGGGTGTGAATGCGGATGGGGGCGGGCACATCGCTGCGTACGGCCGGGGGCAGGGGATCGGCGGGCCACGGGCCGGATGCGGCCGGCCCGTGGCCGGAGGTCGCGCGGACGGCGCTGGCCGGCGCCGGGGGCCGGGGAGGCGGCGACTGGGACGTCACCGTCGAGGGCTTCTGGTGCACGGCCAGGCCGACCGCGGGAGGCGTCCCGGAAGAGCCCGCAGGACAGGGCTGGAAGCTGCACGTCAGCGCGGCGTCCGAGGTCGGCGGCGCGGTGCTGGCGGCCGTCGCCGGAGTGCTGGCCGGCGACCCGTGCACCTTCAAGTTCGCCGCCGGTCCGGAGCGGCTGCACGAGCTCAACTCCCGTAACAGCGACCGGGGATCTGCGGGCAAGTTCATCACCGTCTACCCCCGGGACGACGAGCAGTTCCGGCGGCTCGCCGCCGCGCTGCACCGGGCGACGGCCGGCCGGCCCGGCCCGGTGGTGCTCTCCGACCGGCCGTACCGGCCCGGCAGCCGGGTCCACTACCGGTACGGCGCCTTCGCGGCCCGCGCCGAGCTGGGCAACGACGGCGCTTACCGGTCGATCCTGCACGGACCCGCCGGGGAGCGGGTCGAGGACGTGCGCGGCGCCTCGTACCGCTGCCCGCCGTGGGCGCGCGACCCGCTGGCGGGCGGCCCTCCGGACGGCGGCGGCGAGCGCGGGCCGGCCACCGGTACGCCGAAGCCGGCCGCCGCGAAGCGGGCCGGCGGGGTGCTGCTCGCCGGGCGGTACGCGCTCACCGCCGCCGTCCGGCACGGCGCCAAGGGCGGCGTCTTCCTCGGACGGGACGCGGGCGGCGGCGCGGAGGTCGTGGTCAAGCAGGCCCGCGCGCACATCGAGGTCGACCGCTCCGGCACCGACGCCAGGACGGCACTGCGCCACGAGGCCGCGATGCTGGCCCGGCTGGACGGACAGGGGCTGGCGCCGCGCCCGGTCGAACTGATCGAGCAGGACGACTCGCTGTTCCTGGTGCAGGAACGAATCGCCGGGCAGCCGCTGGGCGCCTGGGTCGCCGCACGGCTGCGGCGCGACGGCAGCCCGGACGTGGACTGGGCCGAGGCCGGACCGCTCGCCCACGCCCTGCTCGACCTGGTCGAGCGGGTGCACGCCCAGGGGCTGGTGCTGCGCGACCTCTCCCCCGGCAACGTGCTGGTCCGGCCCGACGGCTCGCTGCGGCTGGTGGACCTGGAGCTGGCCGCCGAGGCCGGCACCCGGGCCGGTTCGGCCGGCACCCCCGGCTACCGCGCACCCGAACAGGGGCCTGGGCGGCTCGCCCTGGTGACCGACGGCAGCCGCAGGGCCGAGCCGGCCGCCGATCTGTACGCGCTCGGCGGGCTGTTCTTCCTGCTCGCCACCGGTCACGATCCACTGCTCCCCGAGGACCTGCCGCACGCCCGCCCGGTCGCCGACCGCCTGGGCCGCTGGCTCGCCCTCGCCGCCCGGGCCGGCGGCACCGCCCGGCGGCTCGCCCCGGTCGTCCTCGGGCTCCGGGCGCGGGAGCCGGAGCGGCGCTGGAGCCTCGACGAGGCACGGGCGGCGCTCGCGGCCGGGCCCGAGCCCACCAGCGGACCCACGGACGGACCCGCGCGGACCGAGACGACCGCCCGGGAGCGCGACGCGGCCGTCGTCGACCGGGTGCTGCACGACGGGCTGCGGCATCTCGCCGTGAGCGCCACACCCGAGCGGCCGGACCGGCTCTGGCCCGTCGTGCCGGCCGGGCAGCGGTCGGACCCGTGCAATGTGCAGCACGGCGCCGCCGGGGTGCTCGCCCTGCTCGCCCGGGCGGCGCTCGCCGACGGGCTGCCGGACGGGATACGCGCGGAGGCCCGGCGGACGGCGCGGACCGCCGCCGAGTGGATCGAGCGCCGGTGCGCCGCCGAGCCGGTCGTCCTGCCCGGGCTGCACTTCGGCCGCTCCGGCGTCGCCTGGGCACTGCTCGACGCCGCCGGGGCCCTGGCCGACCGCCCGCTCGCCGAGCGCGCCACCGCCCTGGCCCGCCGGATCCCGGTGACCTGGCCCAACCCGGACGTCTGCCACGGCGCGGCCGGCTCCGGCCTCCTCCAGCTCCGCCTCTCCGCGGCACCCTTGCCCGAGGGCGCCGACGGGAACGACGACGCCGGTGCGAACGACGACGGCCGGGAGTTCCTGGACCGGGCCGCCCGCTGCGGGCACGCGCTGCTCGCCGCCGCCCGGCGCGAGCCGTACGGCACGGTCTGGCCGGTGCCGCGCGACTTCGACTCGGCGCTGGCCGGGATCACCCACCTCGGATTCGCCCACGGGGTCGCCGGGATCGGCGCCTTCCTGCTCGCCGCCGCCGAGGCCACCGGCGACGCGGCGCTGCTCGCCGGCGCCGCCGAGGCCGGGCGCACCCTCGCGGCCACCGCCCGCCGGGGCGACGGCGACAACGGCGACGGCGCACCGTGGACCGCCTGGTGGCCGCAGAGCGCGGGCGACCCGGAGCACGTCCGGCTGGCGCACTGGTGCAGCGGTTCCTCCGGCGCCGGCAGCTTCCTGATCCGGCTCTGGCAGGCCACCGGCGACGCCACCGCGTACGAACTCGCCCTCGCCGCCGGGCGGGCGGTGCTGGCCGGGCGCTGGCACAGCGGTGTCAGCGCCTGCCACGGGCTGGCCGGCGGCGGCGAGTACCTGCTGGACCTGGCCGAGGCCACCGGTGAGGCGGAATTCCGCTCCGGGGCCGAGGAGTTGGCGCAGCTGATCGCCGCCAGGTCGGCCCTGCGGGACGGACTGCTGGTGCTGCCGGACGAGACCGGTACCGGCTGCGCCACCGCGTACGGCACGGGCACGGCGGGCGCGCTCGCCTTCCTGCTGCGGCTGCGGCACGGCGGCCCCCGGCTCTGGGTGGACCCGGTGCCGCCCGCCGCGGCCCGCCACCCCCGGACGACCGGCCGCACCCGGCCGGGCCCGAACGAGACGAGTGCGGCATGAACGTGGCCACCCGTTCCGCGACGCAGGCCCTGCGTCGCCTCAGCTTCACCTTCGCGGCCGGCGGCAGCCACACGGCCTGTCTGGCCTCCGCCGCCGA
The DNA here is from genome assembly GCF_044753005.1 of Kitasatospora sp. NPDC088548. Taxonomy (NCBI): domain Bacteria; kingdom Bacillati; phylum Actinomycetota; class Actinomycetes; order Kitasatosporales; family Streptomycetaceae; genus Kitasatospora; species Kitasatospora sp. NPDC088548. The sequence goes on along the minus strand of NZ_JBIVMI010000004.1, from coordinate 316,235 downwards.
TGGCGGCTGGTACGCGGAGAGCTGGCACCTGCCGCCGGTCGGGCCCGCCCTGCCGACCCCGCTGCCGCTGCCCGGGAACCGGTCCGAGAGCCTGCGCTCGCAGCTGATCGCGCTGTCGGACGGCTCGGTGCTGGTCTGCCGGCACGACGGCGAACGGCACGACCTGGTGCAGCTCCGGGCCTCCGTGGACGGCCGTGAACCAGCCACCATGGAAAGGCAGTTGGCCTCCATCCGGATGCCCGGACTGCGGCTGCTGCCGATCCCGGCGGCCCCGGGCGACCCCCGTCCGCCGAACGCCGCCCGCGCGCCGGTCGCGCTCGTCCTGGGCACCGACACCCGGCCTGCCACCACCGTGTGGCTGGTGCGCGCCGACGGCAGCGAGCCCCAACAGCTCGCCGAGATCCCCGGGTTGCACGGCGGCGGCGTCTGGCTCGACCACACCGGGGCCCTGCTGGCGCTCGACCGGGTCAGCGCCGGAACCGTCCGCACCGTGGTACTGGATCTGCGCAACGGCACGGTCAGTCCGCTGCTGGAGATCGGCGAGCGCAGCAACGACCGGCTGGTGCTGTTCGACCCGGACAGCCGCTTCGCGATGGTGCGCAGCGACGCGCCCGGCACCGACCGGCTCGGCTGGGGCGTGCTGGGCGGGGACGCACCGCTGCGGTTCCCGGACCGGCTGCACATGGCGGGCATGTTCCTGCGGCCGGTCGCCCTGCGGCCCGCGCCGGACGGGGCCCGGGTGGCCGTCCAGATCGACCACGGCGCCGGCTCGGCGCTCGCCCTGTGGCAGCCCGCCGCCGGGAGGCTGGACCCGCTGCCGGTGCCGCCCGGCCGGCTCGGCGCGGTCGGGCACTGGTCGGCGGCGGGACTGCGGCTGCCGTACTCGTCGCCCGACCACCCGGCCGCGCTGGCCACCCTGGACGTGGACGCGCTGCTGCGGCACGGCCCGCCCACCGCCGTGTCCGGACCGGTGCCGCTGCCCCTGCAACTGGCGCCGCTCGGCTCGGGGCTGCCCGGTCCGTGGCGGGACACCATCCTGCCCTGGCAGCCCGGCGCACCGCGCGTCTCCCGGACGCCGCTGCCCGGCTGGCGGCTGGACGGCAGCACCCCGCCGTGCGACGGCGGCCGCTGGCAGCCCGCGCAGAGCCTCGAACTCGCTGGACCGGCCGGGCCGATGGAGGCCGTGGTGTACGGCGGCGACGGCTGGCTGAGCAGCCCGCACCTGGTGCTCGCACTGCACGGCGGCCCGGCGGACGCCTGGCGGCTGGAGTTCGATCCGGCACTGCAGCGGATGGCGGCCGAGGGCCTGGCCGTGGTGGCGCCCAACCAGCGCGGCTCCACCGGTTACGGGGTGGCGCACGCGATGGCCATCCGGGGCGCCTGGGGCGGTCCCGACCTCGACGACATCCTGTACCTGCTGGAGGGCATCGCCGGTCAGCGCGCCGCGCTGGGCCTGGAACCGCCGGCCCTGTTCGGCGTCAGCTACGGCGCGTTCCTGGCCCTGCTGGCGGCCGCGCACGCGCCCGCCGATCAGGTCGCGCGCTGCGCGGTGGTCGCACCGTTCCTGTCCGGCGGCCGGCTGCTGGCCGAAGCGGCGCCCCCCGTCAGGGCGTTGACGACCCGGCTGGGCGGCGGCGAGCCGATCGAGGACGCCCGCGGACCACGGGACGTGCTCCAGCTCGCGCACCGGCTGAGCGCACCGCTGCTGGTGGTGCACGGGGACCGGGACGAGGTCGTCCCGGTGAGCCAGTCCCGTTCGCTGCGGCACGAGCTGCTGCGGATCGGACGCACCGAGGGCGCCGACTTCCGGTACGTGGAGGCGGCCGGCGCCGGGCACGAGGTGCTGGCCGAGGAGGGCGCGGCCGTGCTCCACGAACTGCTGGCCGCCTTCCTGCGGACCGGCCGGCCGGGGTAACCACCCGGCCCCACAGACTCCCGGGCCTTGCGGCCCGGGGACGGACCCCGGCGCGGCGGACCGAGCCGCCCGGGGAGCAACACCCAACGCCCGCAGAGCAGATCGCGGCGGGCGGAAGTACCAGGGGAGGAACCCGATCATGGAGAACATGGTGGACTTCGAGACCGACCTCGCGGCGCTCCAGGAGCTGCCGGAGACCGAGTCCGTCGAGCTGACCGGCCACGGCGGCGGCTGCCAGTACACCTGTCTCATCCTGACCTGCCTGATCTTCACGATCAGCTAGTCACGCGGCACCCGCGGGCGCCGTTCCCGCCTGTCCGGACAGGCGGGGACGGCGCCGTCCTGCTTCCCGGCGACCCGTTCGCCCTCCTCCTCGTTCTTCTTCGCCCTCTCTCCTTCGACCACTCACCCGACGGGAGCCCTTCATGCCCCGCCGCCCCACCACCGGCTGGACCCTCGCGCTGGCGGTCGCCCTGCCCGTCGAGGCCGCCACCACACTGGCCCTGCCCGCCACCCTCGCCGGGGCCGTCGACGCCGCGCTCGACCGTGAACCCGGGCCCGGCGCCCTCGTTCTGCTCGTCCTCGTCCTGGGGACGGCCGCCGCCGCCAACGCGGTCGCCGCCGCGGCCGGTCCGGCCTGCGCGGCCGAGGCCACCGCCGCCCTGCGGGCACGGCTGGTCCGCCGGCTGCTCGCCCTCGGCCCCGGCGGCCGGCTGCTCAGCGGCGGGCCGCCCCCCGGCGACCTGGCCGCGCGCCTGGTGGGCTCCGCCGCCGACGCGGGCGGCCGGCTGCCCGCCGCCCTCGGCGCCGCCACCGCGCTGTTCACCTCGGCCGGCGCGATCGTCGGGCTCGGGGTGCTGTCGCCCTGGCTGGCACTGGCTTTCTTCGCCGGGGTGGTGCCCGGAGTGGTGCTGATCAGGCTGTTCCTGCGGGAGGCCGGGCAGGTGTTCGTCCGTTACCAGGAGGTCCAGGCGGACCTCGCCGCCCGGCTCACCGGTGCGCTGACCGGGCTGCGCAGCATCCACGCGGCCGGCGCCGAGCGGCGCGAGGCGGTCCGTGTCCTGGCGCCGCTGCCCGCGCTCTCGGCGGCCGGGCACGCGCTCTGGTCCGCCCAGCGCCGGACGGCGTGGCAGGCGACGCTGCTGATCGCCGTGGTCGAGGTCGCGGTGCTGGCCACCGCCGGCGCGCAGGTGGCGGCGGGCACGCTGGCGCCCGGGTCGCTGGCCGCGGCGGCGGGCTGGGCGGCGCTCGGGGCCGGACTGTTCGAGCAGATCGAGGCACTCGTCGGGGTGGCCCACGCGCGGGCCGGGCAGGCCCGGGTCGACGAACTGTTCGCCCTCGCCCCGGCGGCCACCGGGGTGCGCGCCCTGCCGGACGGCGGCACCGGCGAGCTCGTCTTCCGGGGCGTGGTGGTGCGCGAGGGCGGCCGGGTCCTGCTCGGACCGGTCGATCTCACCGTGCCGGGCGGCCGCACGGTCGCCCTGGTCGGCAGCTCCGGCAGCGGCAAGTCGCTGCTGGCGGCCCTGCCCGGCAGGCTGCGCGACCCGGACGAGGGCCGGGTGCTGATCGACGGCGTCCCGGTGGACGAACTGGCCGCGTCCGAGCTGCGCCGCGCCGTCGGCCACGCCTTCGAACGGCCCGTACTGGTCGGCCGGACGGTGCGCGAGGCGCTGGACGGCGCCGGCCCCGAACAGGCCGCGGCGGCCCGCGCGGACGGCTTCCTGCGGCGGCTGCCCAAGGGCTGGGACACCCCGCTGAACGAACTGCGAATATCCGGCGGAGAGCTTCAACGCCTCGGACTGACAAGGCTGTTGGCGCACCCCACCCGGGTGGTGGTGCTGGACGACGCCACCTCGGGGCTCGACCTCGCCACCGAGTACCAGGTGACCGAGGCCCTCGACCGCGCCACCCATGGACGCACCCGACTGGCGGTCGCCCACCGCGGCACGGTGGCCGCCCGCGCCGACCTGGTCGCCTGGCTCGACGGCGGCCGGCTGCGCGCCCTCGCCCCGCACTCCGAACTGCTGGCCGACCCCGACTACCGCGCCGTCCTCTCCGGCGCGGCCCTCTCCGGCGCCGCCCTCGACGCGGCCACCGCCTGATGGGCCGCCACAGCTCCCCGCGCGCCGGGGCCCGCCGGTTCCTCGTCGCCCGCTCCCCCGGGTGGGCCCTGCTGGCCCACCGGCTCGCCACCACCCGGGGGCCGCTGCTCCGGCTGCTGGCCTGGTCCGGAGCGGAGGCGGTGCCGCCGCTGCTGTCCGGGCTGATGGTGTCGGCCGCCGTGGACCAGGGCTTCCTCGCCGGGCGGCCTGGTGTCGGAGTGGCCTGGCTGGCCGGTTTCGGGGCGGCGACCGCCGTCCGCGCCTATGCGGCGCGGGCCGGGTTCCCGCATCTGGCGGCCGTGGTCGAGCCGCTGCGGGACGCCCTGGTCGAGCGGGTGGTCCGGGGTGCGCTCGCCCGCTCGCACGCCGACCCGGCCGAGGTCGCCCGGCTCACCGAACAGGTCGAATCCGCCCGCCAGTTGACCGCCACCCTGCTGCGCACCCTGCGCGGCGTCGGGGTCACCCTGGTGGCCGCCCTGGCCGGTCTGGCGCTGCTTGCGCCGGCCGTGCTGCCGCTGGTCCTGCTGCCGCTGCTCGCCTCGGGCGCGCTCTTCGCCCGCCTGCTGCGCCCGCTCGTGGCCCGCCGCCGGGCCGTGGTGCTCGCCGAGGAACGCCTGGCCGCCGATGCCGCGCCCGCCCTGCACGGGCTGCGCGACATCCAGGCGACGGGCGCGGACCGGCGGGTCGCCGAGGCGCTGACGGCGACCGCCGAGGCGAGCGCGGCCGCCTCCCGCGCACTCGGCCGGGCCGCCGCGCTCCGCTCCCTGGTGGTCGCGCTCGGCGGGCGGCTGCCCGTTCTCGCGGTGGTCGCGGCCGCGCCCTGGCTGCTCGACGAGGGCGGGCTGACGGCCGGTGAGCTGCTCGGCGTCACCACCTATCTGCTGCAACAACTCGACCCGGCGGTGCGGACGCTGGCCGGTACGGTCGGCGGCTGGCTGCTGGGCCTCGCGGTCGTACTGGACCGCCTGGCCGCCACCTCCCCCGACCCGGCCGAACACGAACCGGCCGAACACGAACCGGCCGGGCCCGACGCGCCCCGGCCCGGCCCGGCCGAGCCGCCCTGCGCACCTGCGGCGGCGGCCACCGCCACCGTCCGGCTCACCTCCCTGTGCTACGCCCACGGCCCGGGCGCCGAGCCGGTGTTCGCGAACCTCGACGTGACGACGGCCCCAGGCGAGCACCTGGCCGTGGTCGGCCCGAGCGGAACGGGAAAGTCCACCCTCGCCGCGCTGCTGGCCGGCCTGCTCGCACCGCTCGGCGGCGGGCTGACCGTGGCCGGCGTCCGCCCGCACACCCTCCCCGGCCCCGAACGCGCCCGCCTGGTGGCGCTCCTGCCGCAGGAGGCGTACATCTTCCCGGGCCCGGTCCGCGCCAACCTGGCCTGGCTCGCCGCCCCCACCGAGGCCCGGCTCACCCACGCGGTCGAGCTGCTGGGCGCCGGAGCCCTCGTCGCCCGGCTGGGCGGCCTGGACGCCGTGATCGCCGACCCCGCCGCGCTCTCCGCCGGGGAGCGCCAACTGCTGGCACTGGTACGGACCTATCTCTCCCCCGCGCCCGTCGTGGTTCTCGACGAGGCCACCTGCCATCTGGACGCCGCCGCCGAGGACCGGGTCGAACGGGCCTTCGCCGCCCGGCCGGGAACACTCGTCGTGGTGGCGCACCGGCTCGGTTCGGCCCTGCGCGCGGACCGCGTCCTGCTGCTGGACGGCGGGCGCGGCGTCCTCGCGCGCCACGGCGACCTCCAGGTGCTGTCCCCGCTCTACCGCGAACTGGTCGGCCACTGGTGGGGGTCGGCAGGCCCGCGCGGGGCCGCGCCGGTCACCGGGCACCCGTCATGATCTCGATAGGATCTCGCCCGTTCCGGCCGTTATGGTGGCCGGGACGCGGGCCGCGATCACCGGCTGTGGCGCGCTTCCGGCGCCCGACCAGGCGCCCGATCGCGCCCGCGGCGCCGGCCAGGCGCCGAAGCACCTGCACCCTCGCACGGAAAAGACGATTCTGATGTCCGACACCCTCACCGACACCACCGGACCCACGACCCTCGGGACCGACGCCGACGAGACCACGGCCGAGGACAGCGCGTCGCACGGTCGTCACCGCGGCCGTTCCGCCGCCGACGACCGTCCCGAGGCCGACCCGCACGGCCGCCACCGGCTCGGCGCCGGTACCGACCGGGGCTGACCGAAGCCGCACGCGGCGCACACCGAACGGGACAGGGCCCGCCGACCACGGCGGGCCCTGTCCCGTTCGGTGTGCACAGCCGCCGTCAGTCGAACGTCACCACCGTCCGCAGCGCCTCGCCGCTCCGCATCTGCGCGACGGCCTCGTTGACGTCCGCCAGCCCGACCCGGTGGGTGACCATCCCGGCCAGGTCGATCCGCCCGGCCCGCCACAGCCCGGTCACCAGTGCGATGGTGCTCGGCACGGACGCGCCGCCGTACAGCGAGGGCAGCAGCCGCTTCTCGTTGAAGAACAGCTCGCCCATGCCGAACTGCGCCAGGTCGTCCTGCGCCCCGGCGCCGATCACCACCACCGCGCCGCCGCGCCGGGCCGCCTCGTACCCGGCCCGGACGGTGGCCGCGCGGCCGACCGCCTCGAAGACGTAGTCGTACCCGCCGCCCGGCAGGGCCTTGGCGGCGGCCTTCAGCTCCTCGGGGGCGAGGGCGTCGGTGGCGCCGAAGGCGAGCGCCCGCTCCCGCCGCGAGACGACCGGGTCGACGACGGTGATCCGGCCCGCGCCGCAGACCCGGGCGCCCTGCACGGCCGCGACGCCCACCCCGCCCGCGCCGAGCACCGCGACCGAGGCACCCGGCTCGACCCGGGCGGTGTTGACCGCCGCGCCGACGCCCGTGGTCACCCCGCAGCCGATCAGGGCGGCCGACTCGTACGGCAGGTCGGCCGGCACCACGATGACCGCGTCCTGGTCGACCACCACCTCCTCGGCGAACGCGCCGGTGCCGTAGAAGCCCGAGGCCTCCACCGGGCCGTCCGGGCCGCCGTCACCGAAGCGGAAGGCGGGCGCGCCGAGCCGCCGCAGGCTGGCCACGCACAGGTGGCCGCGCCCGCGCCCGCAGTGGGCGCAGCGGCCGCAGGGCGCCATCCAGCAGAGCACCACCCGGTCCCCGACGGCGACGCCGCTCACGCCCTCGCCGACCTCCAGCACGTCCCCGGCGCCCTCGTGGCCGGGGACGAACGGCGCGGGCTGCGGCAGCACGCCGCTCATCGCCGAGAGGTCGGAGTGGCAGAGGCCGGCCGCCCGCAGGCGGACCCGTACCTTGCCGGGGCCGAAGCCGACCGCCAGCACGTCGTCGCGGACGTCGAGCGTGTCCTGGCCGGTCTTGTGCAGGATGGCTGCGCGCATGGAGCTGCTCCCGAGGTCCCCGCGGATCGGTGGTCGGGCCGATTCTGGCACGCCTCGCCCGTCCGGACTGGAACGCGTTCCACCCACCCGGCGGAACCCGGGTGCGTGGTGCCGGCCCCCACTGGCATGATCATCCGCCGTGTCCACACCTGTCACGACCACCGCCGACTCCGTCCGGACCTGCCCGCGCTGCGCCGCGCGGCTGGACGCCGACCCGCGCTTCACCGTCTGGTGCCCCCGGTGCGAGTGGAACCTCGCACCTGAGCCCGAGGCCGAGCCCACGGAGAAGAGCGGGGCCGCACGCACCCGGGCCGTCCGGCGCGAACAGGCCGCCGCCGACCGGGCCGAGCAGCTCTACCGGGAGCTCGCCGCCGGGCGCGGCACCGCCACCGGCCGGCGCGACTGGCTCGCCGCGGCCGCCGTCGCCGCCGTCGTCCACCTGGCCACCGCCGCCCTGTTCGGCTGGGCGCTCTGGCTGCTCGTCACCGGGAACACCCCGCTCAGGTGCCTGGGCGCGGCCGCCCTCGCGGTCGTCGTCCTGCTGCGCCCGAGGCTCGGCCGGGTGCCGCGCGACGAGCATCTGCTGGACCGCCGCCGGGCGCCCGCCCTGTACGGCCTGGCGGACCGGATCGCCGCGCAGCTCGGGACGGGGCCGGTCGGCGTGATCCGGATCGACGGGTCGTTCAACGCGAGCATCGGGGTGGTGGGGCTGCGCCGGCGGACCGTTCTCACCCTCGGTCTGCCGCTCTGGGAGGCGCTCGACGAGCAGCAGCGGATCGCCCTGCTCGGCCACGAGTTCGCCCACCGGGTCAACGCCGACCACCGGCGCGGCCTCTGGCTCTCCTCCGCGATCGGCGCACTGGCGCACTGGCACGACCTCGCCCGGCCGCGCGAGCACCCCGGGCAGCCGGGCGGCCTGCGGCTGCTGTTCCAGTTCGCCGAGCTGATCAGCGGCGCGGTGCTGCACGGCCTCGCCTGGCTGTTCTGGCGGGCCCTGCTGCTGCTCGACCGGCTCACCGCCCGGGCCGGGCAGCAGGCCGAGTACCACGCGGACACCCTCGCCGCGCGGACCGCGTCCACCGAGGCGGCCCGCGGGATGCTGGAGACCCTGCTGCTCGGCGGGGCCGTCGGCACCCTGGTCACCCGGCTGCGGGCCGACCACCAGAACCGCCCCCGGGCGGGCCGCCGCGGCATGGCCGCCCGCGCCGGGGCCGCCCGGGCCGGGGCAGCGCACGCCGAGGCAACGCGCGACCTGGCCCCGGCCTCCGACGCGCTCTGGGAGCGGCTGCGCGACCACCTCGCCGCCGTCCCCCCGCTGGAGCGCGAGCGGCTGCGGCGCCGCTCCGCCCTGGACCGGTGCGCCGTGGACGCCACCCACCCGCCGACCCATCTCCGGCTGGCGCTGCTCGAACGGTCCACGCCGGTACCGGCTGCCATCACCACGACCCCCGCCGAGTTCACCGCCATCACCGCCGAGCTGGCCCCCCACCGCGAACGCGTCGCCCGCGTCCTGCTGGCGGGCTGACGGCGGACGGACCGGCCACGGGCGGGACACCCCGGTGTACCGTCCAGTAGGGTCCGACGGCGGGCGGTACCGCCCACCGACCCCCGGCAAGGAGCGCACCATGTCCGACGTCCTGGAGAGCACCCGCCCGACGCCCGAGGTGCTGTCGGCGTTCGAGGCGGCGACCGGGTTCATGCCGGTGGACGAGGGCCTGGCGCTGTACGCGGCGGCGGTGACGGCGGCCCGCCGGACCGGTCTGCCGGTGCTGGAGATCGGCACGTACTGCGGCCGCTCGGCGATCCTGCTGGCCGCCGCCGCCCGGGAGACCGGCACGGTGGCGCTGACCGTCGACCACCACCGCGGCTCCGAGGAGCAGCAGCCCGGCTGGGAGTACCACGACCCGACGCTGGTGGACCGGGAGGTGGGCCGGATGGACACGCTCCCCCGGTTCCGCCGCACCCTGCACGCGGCCGGGCTGGAGGAGCACGTGGTCGCCCTGGTCGGCCGCTCCCCGCAGATCGCGGCGCTCTGGGGCGGCCGGCTCGGCCTGGTCTTCATCGACGGCGGCCACACCGACGAGCACGCCACCGGCGACTACGAGGGCTGGGCGCCGCACCTGGCGCCCGGGGGCCTGCTGGTGGTGCACGACGTCTTCCCCGACCCGGCGGACGGCGGCCAGGCGCCGTACCGGGTGTATCTGCGGGCGCTCGCCGAGGGGTTCGAGGAGGTCTCGGTGACGGGCTCGCTGCGGGTGCTGCGGCGCGCCGCGGGCTGAGGCCGCGGGCATCCGCCGGGGTCCCAGGATCGACGGACCGTCCCACGGGCGGCGGCGGATGCTCTAACGTCGTGCCGGGGCTGTCGGGCGGGGGCTCGAACGGTACGGTGTCCGCGCGGCGTACGGGGCGCCCGCGGCAGCGGCAGCGGCACCAGACAGAGCATCGGGCAGACGGTGGGGGCTAGCGCAATGACGGATCGGCACAACACCGCGCCGGCGGTCTGGGATCCCACCGCGCGCGGCGGCGCCGGCGGCTGGGTGCGCGGCCCGCAGCAGCAGCCCGCACCCCCGGCAGCCACACCCCCGCCCGCCGCGCCGCCCGCCGCACCGCCACAGCCGGCCGGCCCGTACCCGGGCCCGGGCCCGGTGGACGGCGGCTACGACGCCCCGACCGCCCCCCTCCACCTCGGGGCCACCCCGCCCGCCACGGGCTTCCCCGGCCACGCGGCCCCCCAGGCCTCCGGGGGCTACGGCTACCCGCAGCCCCCGGCCCCGCCCGCCGGCCCGCCGCAGCCCCCGTACGGCTACGGCCCGTACCCCGGGCAGCCGCAGCCGGACTACCCGGCCGGCTACGAGGACCTCGACGACGAGGACAGCGGCCGCAACAAGCGGGCGCCGCTGCTGATCGGCTTCGCGCTGCTGGTCGTCCTGGCACTCGGCGGCGGCCTCTTCTGGGCGGTGCGGGACGACGGCTCCACGAAGGACCAGGCCGCCCCCGCCCCGCCCGCCGCCACCGACACCACGCCCGCCGGGAACCCGCCGGCGCCCGCACCGGGCGGGGCGGCCACCACGCCGCCGGGCCCCACCGACTCCGCCTCGGCGAGCCCGGGCGCGAGCCCCACCGCCGGTGCGGCCGGCCCCGGCGCGCAGGCCCAGGCCAAGGCGCTGGACGACCTGCTGGCCCAGGGCGAGAGCGCGAAGGCGCCGATCGGCAGCGCGGTCGCCAAGGTGAGCAGCTGCCCGTCCAAGGCCGACATCGAGAGCGCGGCGCAGGTCTTCGACACCGGCGCCAAGCAGCGCGACGAACTGCTCCGCAAGCTCGGCGCCCTGACCGTCACCGACCTGCCCGGCGGCGCGGACGCGACGCAGTCGCTGAAGTCCGCCTGGCAGCTCTCCGCCGACATCGACCGGGCGTACGCGAGCTGGGCGCGCACGGTCGCGGCCCAGGGCTGTTCCGGAACGGCCCCGGCCACCGCCGACAAGAAGCACGCCGACGAGCTCAACCCGCAGGCCACCCAGGCGAAGAAGGACTTCGTGACGAAGTGGAAGGCGATCGCCGACACCTTCGGTCTGACCCCGCGGACCCAGGACAGGATCTGACCCGCCAGTGACCCGCACCACCCGCACCACCCCCGATCGCACCGGCCCGAACGGGGAGCCGTCCCGCCGCTCCGCCCTGCTGCGCGCCACCACCGTGGCCGGGGCGGTGGTGCCGCTCTGCCTGGCCGGCTGGCTGGGCTGGCGGGCCGTCCACCACGACACCCCGGCGGGCGCCGCCGCACCGGCGGTCACCTCTCCGGAGGCCGCACCGCCGGACCCGTCCGCCACCGAGGCGACCCCGGTCCCCTCGGACACCCCGGCCCCGTCCGGCCCCCCGAGCCCCTCGGACACCCCGGCCGCCGCCGAGACCCCGGCGGCACCAACGGCACCGACGACACAGGCAGCGTCAACGGCCCCCACCTCGCTGACCGGCCGCACCGTCCTGCTCGACCCGGGCCACAACCCCGGCAACTTCACCCATCCCACCGAGATCAACCGCCAGGTCGACGTCGGCAACGCCCGCAAGGAGTGCGACACCACCGGCACCTCCACCGACGCCGGCTACACCGAGGCCGAGTACACCCTGGACGTGACCCGCCGGGCCCGCGCGATCCTGACCGCCCGGGGCGCCACCGTGGTCCTGGCCCACGAGGGCGACCGCCCGTGGGGGCCGTGCGTCGACGAGCGCGCCCGGGCCGGCGCCCAGGCGCACGCCGACGTGGCGGTCTCCGTGCACGGGGACGGCGGCCCGGCCGGCGGCAGCGGCTTCCACGTGATCATGCCCGCCCGGGTGGTCGCCGGTAAGGCGGACAACTCCGCGATCGTCGCCCCCTCGCACCGGCTCGGCCTGCTGCTGCGCGACTCCTTCCGCACGGCGACCGGTGAGCCGTACGCCGACTACATCGCGAGCGAGGGCCTGGACACCCGCTCCGACCTCGGCGGACTGAACCTCTCGGCCGTGCCGAAGGTGTTCATCGAGTGCGGTAACATGCGCAACCCGACGGACGCCGAACGGATGACGGACCCTCAGTGGCGCCAGCAGGCCGCCCAGGGCATCGCGGACGCGCTGACCACGTTTCTGACCGCGCGTTAGCAGGCCCGCGCGCCGGTCCGGACCGCGTGGTTTGCAACGACTTCGCCCCATTCCCGAGCCCGCTGTGCGCCCGCGGGGCGGTTGGCCCTAGGCTCTTGGTCCGTTCGGCAGTTTTCCGGCCGGTCGGACGGCCGCCCAACCGGGCCGTCCACGACAACACCACGAGGGGAACGTTAGTGAATCTGCGCGCTCTCAGCAGGGGAGACGCCGCCGTCGCAGGTGCGGCCGTCCTGCTCGCCATCTCATCCTTCCTGCCGTACTGGACCGTGGACTGCAAGGGTCGGTACTGCGGGGACACGTCCAAGAACGCGTGGGACACCATCCTGTTCCCCGTCCTGCCCTCCGTCTTCCTGCTCGGCATCCTCGCCGCGGTGCTGATCCTGGTGCAGCGTTTCCAGGGTGCCGCCGCGACCAGCCGCCAGGTGCTCGGCCTGCGGCTGGACCAGTGGGGCATCGCCTTCGCCGTCTCCGCGCTCTGGGCCGGAATCTGGGGCCTGGGCGGTGGCCCGGACGGCGTGAACCACGGCATCGGCGCCTGGCTCGCCGTCATCTCGCTGGTGGTCCTCGCCGGCGCCTCCGCGGCCGGTCCGCTGGTGCCCGCGCTGAAGGTCCCGCTGGTCACCGACCGCCCGGCCCCGGTGCAGGGCTACCCGGGCGGCTACCCGGCCCCGCAGGCCGGCCAGCCCGGCCAGCCCGGCCAGTACGGCTACCCCGCGCCCGGCCAGGACGCGCACCAGGCGCCGGCCCCGGCGTTCGGCGGCCAGCCCGCCGGCTACGGCTACCCGCAGGACGCCGCCGCGCAGCAGGCGGCCCAGCAGGCTCCGGCGCCCGCCCAGACCGCCCAGGCCCAGGCCGCCCCGGTGCCGGCCCCGGCCCCGGCGTCCGACTTCGCGCCGTTCTGGTTCGCCGTCCCGGCGCCGCGTCCGCTGGCCCCGAAGGACAACCCGGTCGGCGCCCCGGTCGGCGAGCTGGTTCCCGGCACCTGGTACCTGGCGGTCGAGCAGCGCGGCGCCGCGCTGGTCGCGCAGCTCCAGGACGGCGCCCAGGGTGTGCTGGCCGACACCTCGGGCATCCAGCGCGGCTGACCCCGCCGTACCCGCACGACGCCGAAGGGGCGGGACCGGATTACTCCGGTCCCGCCCCTTCGGCGTGTGCGCGCGGGCTCAGCAGCAGTCCTGGACCACCAGCCCGGCGGGGAGCTGCTCGCCGCCGAAGACCGCCACCGTCGCCGGGTCGCCGCCGAGCGCGGCGACCGCCAGCAGCAGCGCCCCGGCGGTCCAGGTGGTGCGCTCCTCGGGCCAGACGGCGTCGTCCTCGAAGACGTAGCCGGTCCAGTAGGAGCCGTCGCTGTGCCGCAGCCGCTGGATCCAGCGCAGGATGTCCACCGCCCGGTCGGACTCGCCGACCGCCCAGAGCGCCATGGCCAGCTCGGCGCTCTCGCCGCCGGTCACCCACGGCCGGTCGCTGACGCAGCGCACCCCGAGGCCGGGGACGACGAAGCGGTCCCAGTCCCGTTCGATCCGCGCCACTGCGGCCGGGCCGCGCAGCGCGGTGCCGAGCACCGGGTAGTACCAGTCCATCGAGTAGCGGTCCTTGTCCAGGAACCGCTCGGGGTGGTGGGCGACGGCGTGCCGCAGCCGCCCGGCCGCGAGCTCCCAGTCGGGCTGCGGCTCCTCCAGGTAGTCGGCGAGGGCGAGGCCGCAGCGGAGCGCGTGCAGGATGCTGGACGAGCCGGTGAGCAGCGCCTCGTCGGTCGCCGCGCCGTGCTCGTCGAGCCGCCAGGGGATCGGGCCGCCGGGCAGCCGCAGCGAGACGATGAAGTCCAGGGCGCGTCTGACGACCGGCCAGATCCACTCCAGGAAGGTGTCGTCGCCGGTGCTGAGGTGGTGGTGCCAGACGCCGACGGCGATGTAGGCGCAGAAGTTGGTCTCCTTGGACGGGTTGGAGACCAGCCCGTCGGTGCCGCCGGGGCCGTAGCCGTACGCGGCGTACCAGGAGCCGTCGGGGTTCTGGTTGGCGGCCAGCCAGCGGTAGGCGGCCTCGGCGGCGGCGTGCTCGCCGGCCGTGTCCAGGGCCATCGCGGCCTCGGTGTGGTCCCACGGGTCGAGGTGGTGACCGGTGAACCACGGTATGGCGCCGTCGGGGCGCTGCTCGGCGAGGATGGAGCGGACGGTCCCGGCGGCCTGCTCGGCGTCGAGCACCCCGTCGAGCAGCAGCACCTCGGGGACGGCCGCGGTCACGCGTCGGCCCGGTTCGGCTCGGCGTGATTCGGCTCGGCCCGGTTCGGCTTGGCCGCGTAGGCGACGAAGCTCTTGCCGATGACGGGGTTGAGGGCCTTCTCGGCCGCCTTGGTGAGGGCGCTGATCACCGGGGTGCCGACGATGTCCCAGACCAGCAGCTGGTGGTAGGCCTTGACCGGCAGCGCCTTGTCGTTGTCCACGCCGACGGCGCACTTGATCCACCAGTACGGCGAGTGCAGCGCGTGCGCGTGGTGGGTGCCGTACGGCTCCAGGCCGGCGTCCTTCAGCCGGTCGAGCAGTTCGCCGCCCCGGTAGATCCGGATGTGGCCGCCCTCGACCTCGTGGTACTCGTCGGAGAGCGCCCAGCAGATCTTCTCGGGCAGCCAGCGCGGCACGGTGACGGCGAGCAGGCCACCGGGCTTGAGGACCCGGAACATCTCGTTGAGCACGCCCTTGTCGTCGGGGATGTGCTCCATCACCTCGGAGATGATGATCTTGTCGAAGTACTCGTCCTCGAACGGCAGGGCCAGCGCGTTGCCCTCGACGGCGACCGCCGACGCGCCCTCGGGCGCCTCACCGGCCTGCTCCATGGCGGCGAACCACTTCCTGACCTCGGCGATCTCCTCGGCGTTCTGGTCGAGGGCGGTCACCCGGGCGCCGCGCCGGTAGCACTCGAACGCGTGCCGGCCCCCGCCGCAGCCCAGGTCGAGCACCCGGTCGCCGGGGGCGAGCGGGAAGCGCGAGAAATCGACGGTCAGCACTGCGGGCTCCCATTCCTTTGGTACCACACGTTCTTGACGCTTCGTCAGGTGAATCCGACGGGCCGCCGGCGGTGCGGCGCGGGCCGCCCGGCGGGCCGCTCAGGGGACGTACCGCCAGCCCGGTCCCGACCGGGCGCGCCGCCCGGCTCCGGTGGCGATCGCCGCCCGGTAGCCCTCGGCGGTCAGTTCGGCGGCCCGCTCCCAGGTGAACCGGGCGAGCACCCGCTCGCGTCCGGCCGCACCGAGCGCCGAGCGCAGGCCCGGGTCGTCCAGCAGCCGCCCCAGCGCCGCCGCCAGCGCGTACGCGTCGCCCGGCGGCACCGCGAGGCAGGTCTCGCCGTCCGGCCCGGCCACCTCGGGGATCGCCCCGCCGGTGGTGGCGACCAGCGGGGTGCCGGTGGCCATCGCCTCGGCGGCGGGCAGCGAGAAGCCCTCGTACAGCGACGGCACACAGGCCACCTCGGCCGAGCGGTAGAGGTCGACCAGCTCCTGGTCGGTCAGGCCGCTGCGGAACTCGATGTGCCCCTCCAGGCCGAACCGGCGCACCGTCTCGGCGACCGGCCCGTCCTCCTTCTGCGGCTTGCCGACCACCACCAGGTGCGCGTCCCGCTCGGTGCGGACCTTGGCCAGCGCCTCGACCAGGTGGACCAGGCCCTTGAGCGGGACGTCCGCACTGGAGGTGGTGACGATCCGGCCGGGCACCCGGGCGACCCGCTCGGACGGGGACCAGAGCCGGGTGTCGGCGCCGATCGGCACCACCGAGATCGCGCCCGGCGCGGCGCCGAGGTGCTCGGCGATCTCGCGCCCGGAGGTCTCGGAGACGGTGATGATGTGGTCCAGCCGGGCGGCGACCCGGCGCTGCATCCGGGTGAAGGCGTACCAGCGGCGCAGCGAGAGCCGCTTGAGCCGGTCGGGGGCCGCGTCCAGCTCCAGCCGCCGGTCCACGGTGATCGGGTGATGGACCGTGGTGACCAGCGGGAAGCCGTGCCGGGCCAGGCCCAGCAGGCCGTAGCCGAGGGTCTGGTTGTCGTGCACCACGTCGTAGCGACCCTTGTGCAGGGCGAGGTACCGGCGGGCGCGCAGCGAGAAGGTCAGCGGCTCGGGGAAGCCGCCGGTGCGCATGGTGGCGAACTCCAGCACGTCCACCGGCCCGCGGTACTCGGCGAGCGCCGGGGTGCGGAAGGGGTCGTCGGCGCGGTACAGGTCCAGGCTGGGCAGCTCGACCAGCCGGACCGAGCCCGGCCCCTCGACCTCGTCCAGCACGGGGTACGGCTGGGCCCCGATCACGTCCACGTGGTGGCCGAGTCTGGCCAGCTCCCGGGAGAGGTGCCGTACGTACACGCCCTGACCGCCGCAGAACGGGTCGCCGCGGTAGGACAGCAGGGCAATCCGCAGCGGCTGCGCGGTCATCCTCGGCCCCCATATCTCTGCTGCTGTCTGTGCTGCCGGTCGCTAAAGTAGATCAGGTTTCAGTGTGGCGCGGAGCCTGCCGTCGACCATATGAACAATGAGAGACCTCGAAGATACCGGCCCGTAGCTTCCCGTCAGAAGCCAGGGCCGGTGATTCACGCCACGCCGGAACCCCGGCCGACGAACGGCGCCGGGACCCGCCCGGAACCCGTCGGACCGGCTGAACCCGTTCACCCCCGCTGGACCCGTTGGACCTGCTGGATCCGTTGGAGCAGACCGCCACTACCGCGCCCCGGGAGCACCCCTTGCCCTCGCCCGTGACCCCCGCGACACCCGCGGCCGCCACCCCGTCCGCCGACCCCCCGCTGACCGCCCGCCAGACCGAACGCCGACGGCGGATCCTGCGGGCCGCGACCGCGCTGGCCGCCCGGGGCGGGTACGAGGCGGTGCAGATGCGGGAGGTGGCGGAGGGCGCCCAGGTGGCGCTCGGCACCCTGTACCGGTACTTCCCGTCCAAGGTGCACCTGCTGGTCGCGGTCATGCTGGAGCAGTTGCAGGGCCTCCAGGAGCAGGTCAGGCGGCATCCGCCGAGCGAGCGGGAGCCCGCGCCGCGGGTCGCCGAGACGCTGACCCGGGCGTTCCACGCGCTCCAGCGCGAGCCGCTGCTGGCCGAGGCGATGGTGCGGGCGCTGTCCTTCGCCGACCGGTCGGTGAGCACCGAGGTGGACCGGGTGAGCATGGCCACCGGCCAGCTGATCCTGGACGCGATCGGCCAGTCCGGGCCGCCCACCGAGAGCCAGCGCGCCGCCGTCCGGGTGATCGAGCACACCTGGCACTCGGCCCTGGTCTCCTGGCTCTCCGGCCGCTCCTCGATCGCCGAGGTCCGCGCCGATCTGCACACCGCGGCCCGGCTGCTCTCCCTGCCCTGACTGGAACGTGTTCCAGCCGCCGGCTTTCCGGCCGCCCCGGCCCGGCGGCTACAGTCGTCGGGAAGCACAACTCCATCCGCCTCTCCTCCGGGGAAAGCCGGTGCGACTCCGGCACTGACCCCGCAGCCGTGAGCCCGCGCAGGACGGCCGGGCGAGTCGGAGCGCCCGGGGAGAGGCGAGCGGCCGACCCGGGCACACCACCGCCCGGCACCGTCGAGGACTACGGAACGGCCCACCCGGGCCACCACACCGCTCACCGAAAGGCGCTCCCCCCACCATGCTCACCGCCGCCCGCCTGGGCGCCGCCGCCCTGTCCGCCGCGCTGCTGACCGGCGCCGCCGCCGCGCCGGCCCTCGCCGACAGTCCCTCGCCGAGCCCCGTCGCGGCCCCCGACGGCCTGTACGGCAAGGGCGACCCGACGTACGACGGGGTGTGGCGGCAGTCGCTGGCCCTGACCGCGCTGGCGGGCGCCAGGGTGACCCCGGCCGACTCCGCCGTCTCCTGGCTGACCGGCCAGCAGTGCGCGGACGGGGGCTGGCCGTCGTTCCGCGCGGACACCGCCGCCGCCTGCGACGCCAGGACCGAGGACAGCAACGCGACCGCCGTCGCGATCCAGGCGCTGGTCGCCCTCGGCGGCCACCAGGACGCCGTCGACAAGGGCGTCCAGTGGCTCAAGGCCACCCAGAACACGGACGGCAGCTGGGCGTACAACCCCGGCAGCCCCGGTGACGCCAACTCCACCGGCCTGGCCGTGAACGCGCTGTTCGCCGCCAAGGCGGACCCGGCGCAGGTCGCCAAGGACGGCCGGAGCGCCTTCGACGGGCTGGCCCTGTTCCAGCTCGGCTGCGCCGCGCCCGCCGACCAGCGCGGCGCCTTCGCCTACCAGCCCGACCCGGCCGGCGCGCTCGCCCCGAACACCCTGGCCACCGCCCAGACCGCGCCGGCGGCGGCGGGCGGGCGGCTGCCGGTCGCCAACACCAACCGGACGGATGCCGCGCCCAAGGCCCTGACCTGCGCCGACGGCTCCACCGAGAAGACCGTGCCGCGCGCCGACTCCGCCGAGGCGGCCGGCGCCTACCTCACCGCGCAGCTCATGGCGGGCGGCGGGCACCTGGCCCTGACCACCCCCGGTGCCGCCCCCACCCCCGACTACACCGCCACCGCCTGGGCCGCGCTCGGCCTGATCCAGGGCGGCCACCCGCAGCAGGCCGCCGGCGCGGTGGACTGGCTGGCCAAGGAGGGCGGCACCTGGTCCAAGGGCGGCACCGACGCCTCCGCCACCGCCACCCTGCTGCTGGTCGCCCAGGCCGCCCAGCGCGACCCGGCCGCCTTCGGCGCCGACCTGGTCGCGCAGCTGACCGCCCTCGGCCCGGCGCCCAAGGCCGCCACCGCCGCGCCCTCGGCGTCCGCCTCGGCCGCGAAGAAGGACGGGAAGAAGGACGGCGGCATGGGCCAGTACTGGCTGATCGGCGTCGGCCTGCTGATCGGCGTCGGCGGCGGTCTGATCCTCAGCCTCCAGCGCAAGCGCGGCCTGAAGCCGTGACCACCCGGCCGGACCACCCGCCCGTCATCACCACTACCGGCACCACTAACGGCACCACTAACGGCACCGGCACCACCCGGCGGCCGGCCGCCCTGGTGGCCCTGGTCGCCGCGCTCACCGCCGGGCTGCTGCTCACGCTCGGCGCCGCGCCCGCCCAGGCCGCGGGGTACCGGTACTGGTCGTTCTGGAAGTGGTCCGGCACCGGCTGGGCGTACCAGCAGCAGGGCCCCGCCGTGTACGTCCCGCCGGACGGGAGCGTGGACGGCTGGCGGTTCGCCGTCAGCCCCGACGGCGGACAGGACGCCGCCCGGCCCGGCACCCCCGGGGACTTCGCCACCGCCTGCGCCGGGACACCCGAGCAGGCGGGGCGCAAGCGGGTCGCCGTGGTGCTGGACTTCGGCACCGCCGCCGACGCCGCCTCCGGCGAGACCCCGCCGGAGCCCCGCACCGCCTGCGCCGCCGTCCCGACGAGCGCGAGCTCGGCCGAGGTGCTGGCCGCCGTCGTGCCACCGCTGCGCTACGACACCAACGGCATGCTCTGCGCCATCGCCGGCTACCCGAAGGCCGGCTGCGGCGAGCAGCTCGGCGCGGCGCACCAGCCGTCCGGGGGCGGCGGCTCCGGGGGCGGCTCCGGAGGCGGCGGCACCGGCGGCAGCGGCCCCGAGCTCGGCCTGATCGCGGGCGGCGCGCTCGTCGCCGCACTGGCCGCCGGCGCCGTCCGGCAGGCGCGCCGGCGCCGCTGAACCGCCCGAGCCCACACGGCGCCCCTCCGCAGCCCCCTCCGCACCGCCGCCTCCCCCTGGACCTCCCGTGACCACAGCCCGCGCCACCCGACCGCCCACCGGCCCCCGCCAACTGCACCCCGGGGCCTGGTGGTTGTGGGCGCTCGGGCTGGGCGCGGCGGCCACCCGCACCACCAACCCGGTACTGCTGCTCCTGCTCGCCGCCGTCGCCGGCTACGTGGTGGCCGCCCGGCGCGGTGACGCGCCCTGGTCCCGCTCCTACGGCGCCTTCCTGCGGCTCGGGTTGATCGTGCTCGGCATCCGCCTGGTCTTCGCCGTGCTGCTCGGCTCACCCGTCCCCGGGACGCACGTCCTGTTCACCCTCCCCGAAGTCCCGCTGCCCGCCTGGGCCCAGGGCGTGCGGATCGGCGGCCGGGTCACCGTCGAGGGGCTGCTCGCCGCGGTCTACGACGGCCTGCGGCTGGCCACCCTGCTGGTCTGCGTCGGCGCCGCCAACGCCCTGGCCAGCCCGGCCCGTCTGCTGCGCGCCCTGCCCGGCGCGCTCTACGAGGCGGGCGTGGCGGTCGTGGTGGCGATGACCTTCGCGCCCAACCTGGTCGCCGACGTCCAGCGGCTGCGCGCCGCCCGCCGGCTGCGCGGGCGCACCGACCGGGGCATCGCCGCCGTGCTGAGCGTCGGACTGCCCGTCCTGGAGGGCGCGCTGGAGCGCTCGGTGGCGCTGGCCGCCGCGATGGACACCCGGGGCTTCGGCCGCAGCGCCGACGTCCCGCCGCGCCTCGCCCGGGCCACCGCCGCCCTCACCCTGGCCGGACTGCTCGGCATCTGCCTCGCCGCGTACGGGCTGCTGACCGCCGACGGCACCGGCTGGGCGCTGCCCGTCCTGCTGCTGGGCCTGGCCGCCGCCTTCGCCGGACTGCTGCTCGGCAGCCGACGCTCCGTCAGGACCCGCTACCGGCCTGACCCGTGGTCACTGCCCGAGTGGCTGACGGCCGGCTCGGGAGCCGCCGTGGCCGGCTCGCTGATCTGGCTGTCCACCCGCGACCCGGCCGCGTTCGCCCCCACCGTCGTCCCGCCGACCGCCCCCGCGCTGCCGCTGGCCGCCGTGCTCGCCGTCCTCGTCGGCCTGATACCGGCGTTCGCCACCCCGACCCCGCCCCGGAGGGCCTCGTGATCACCTTCGAGCAGGTCTCCGTCCAGTACGCCGACACCGCCGCCCCCGCGCTCGACGGCGTCGACCTGACCGTCCCCGAGGGCGAACTCTGCCTGCTGGTGGGCCCGTCCGGCTCCGGCAAGTCCACCCTGCTGGGCACCGTCAGCGGGCTGGTGCCGCACTTCACCGGCGGCGTGCTGCACGGCCGGGTCACCGTCGGCGGGCGCGACACCCGCACCCACCGCCCGCGCGAACTCGCCGACCTGGTCGGCACGGTGGGCCAGGACCCGCAGGCGCACTTCGTCACCGACACGGTCGAGGACGAACTCGCCTACGGCATGGAGTCCCTGGGCCTGCCGACGGACGTGATGCGGCGCCGCGTCGAGGAGACCCTCGACCTGCTCGGCCTGGCCGAACTCCGCGACCGGGCGCTCACCTCGCTCTCCGGCGGCCAGCAGCAGCGTGTCGCCATCGGCTCGGTGCTCACCGTCCACCCGCGCGTACTCGTCCTGGACGAACCCACCTCCGCCCTCGACCCCGGCGCCGCCGAGGAGGTGCTGGCCGTCCTGCAGCGGCTCGTCCACGACCTCGGCACCACCGTGCTGATGGCCGAGCACCGGCTGGAGCGGGTGGTCCAGTACGCCGACCAGGTGCTGCTGCTCACCCCCGGCTCGGCGCCCGTCCTGGGCGAGCCGGCCGAGGTGATGGCGCACTCGCCCGTCCACCCGCCGGTCGTCGGCCTCGGCCGGCTGGCGGGCTGGCACCCGCTGCCGCTCTCCGTCCGCGACGCCCGCCGCAGGGCCGCTCCGCTGCGCACCCGGCTGGACGGCCGGCGGCCCGCCGCCGCGCCCTCCCCCGCCGGGCCCCCCGCCGCCGTGGCCGAGCGCCTCGCGGTGAAGCGCGGGCCCGTCCCGGCCCTGCGCGGGGTCGACCTCGCCCTGCACCCCGGCGAGATCACGGCGCTGATGGGCCGCAACGGCGCCGGCAAGTCCACCCTGCTCGGCACCCTGGTCGGCCTGCACCCACCCGCCTCCGGCACCGTCCGGGTCGGCGGCCGCACCCCTCACCGCACCCGGCCCGCCGAGCTGATCCGGCAGGTCGGCCTCGTCCCGCAGGACCCGCGCGACCTGCTGTACGGGGAGAGCGTCGCCGCCGAGTGCGCCGCCGCCGACACCGACGCGGGCGCCGACCCCGGCACCTGCCGGGCGCTGGTCGAACGGCTGCTGCCCGGGATCGCCGACACCGCCCACCCGCGCGACCTCTCCGAGGGCCAGCGGCTCACCCTCGCCCTCGCCGTCGTCCTCACCGCGCGGCCCCCGCTGCTGCTGCTCGACGAGCCGACCCGCGGCCTGGACTACGCCGCCAAGGCCCGTCTGGTGGAGATCCTGCGCGCCCTCGCCGCCGAGGGGCACGCCGTCCTGCTGGCCACCCACGACGTCGAGCTGGCCGCCGAACTCGCCCACCGCACGGCCGTCCTGGCCGACGGCGAGATCGTCGCGGACGGCCCGACGCCCGATGTGGTGGTCTCCTCCCCCGCCTTCGCCCCGCAGGTCGCCAAGATCCTCGCGCCCTCCCCCTGGCTCACCGTCCACCAGGTCGAACGGGCCCTCGCCGGGGGCGTACCGGCATGAACCGCCCCGTCCCGCTCGGCCGCCGCTCCGTCGCCGTCCTGCTGCTCACCTCCGCCGTCGGCGTGGTCGCCTTCGGCTGGCCGCTGCTCGCCTCGGCCCGGTCCGCCCTGGTCGGCCACGCCACCGACGCCCCCTGGCTGTTCGCCCTGCTCCTCCCGCTGCTGCTCGCCGTGGTGATCGCCCAGATCTCCGAGGGCCGTACGGCGGGCGGCGGCGCACCCGGCCTGGACGCCAAGTCCGTCGCCCTGCTCGGTGTGCTCGCCGCGGCCGGCGCGGCGCTGCGGCCGCTCGGCGCGGGCACCGCCGGGCTGGAGCCGATGTTCTTCCTGATGGTCCTCTCCGGACGGGTACTCGGCCCGGGCTTCGGCTTCGTCCTCGGCTCCCTGTCGATGTTCGCCTCGGCGCTGCTGACCGGCGGGGTCGGCCCCTGGCTGCCGTTCCAGATGCTCGCCATGGGCTGGGTCTGCCTCGGCGCGGGCCTGCTGCCCGGCGCGGCCACCCTGCGCGGCCGCCGCGAACTCGCCCTGCTCGCCGGCTACGGGGCGGTCGCCTCCCTGCTCTACGGCACGGTCATGAACCTCCAGGGCTGGCCCTACATCGCCGGCCTCTCCGGCTCCATCTCCTTCGTCCCCGGCGACCCGCTCTCCGCCAACCTGGTCCGCTTCGCCGCCTACTGCCTCACCACCTCGCTCGGCTGGGACCTCCCCCGCGCCGCCCTCACCGTCGTCCTCTGCCTCTCCCTGGGCACCCCCCTGCTGCGCGCCCTCCGCCGGGCCACCCGCCGCGCCGCCTTCGCCGCCCCGGCGGCCTTCCGCCCGCCGGAGGAGCCGACGGACCGGGTTCCGCCGCCGTCCGGGAGCGGCGGACCGGCCTGAACCCGGCGCCACCGGCCGGGCGGGGCCGGTGGGCCGGTGGCGCCGGATCGGTGTCAGGGCCGGGACTGGCGTCGGAGTCGGGGCCGGGGCGTGGGCCGGGGCGGGGCTGGTGTCAGGGCCGCTGGAAGACGACCTCCGGGTACGCCGCCGAGGGGCCGTCGAGCAGGCGCTGCGGAATGCCCTTCAGCTGAAGGTCGAAGAAGGCGGCGACAAGGTCACGGGTGACCTTCTCGGCCCGCAGCGGGGCGATCGTCGTCCCTTCGGGGTCGGGAAAGCCCGCCCGCGCCGCGATGACGGGCGAGTCGGTGAAGCTGCTGTGGTCGGAACCGGTGACGGTCAGCCAGCGCTTCCAGCCGTCCAGGCGCGTCCAGGCCTCGGGCCAGCTGGTGTCCCAGCCCGTCGTGCTGTGGACGGCCTGGGTGCCGAGCATCAGGAAGGGGCGGCCACCGAGCCCGGCCGACGGCACCGGGTCGAAGAACTTGCCGTCCATGTTCACGCCCGCGCGGATCCGGCGGTCGGCGGTCATCGCGGAGGCGGCGGCGTTGCCGCCGATGGAGTGCCCGGCCATACCGATCCGGTCCCGGTCGATCATGCGGGCGTACGGCCAGGCCGGCCGGCGGCCGGTGAGCTGGTCGAGCACGAAGGAGACGTCCTTGGCCCGGCTCGGGGGCACCAGCGCGGTCCGGTCCGTCTCCGGGTAGTCGCAGATGGCGCAGGCGAGGGTCCGGCCGTCGGGGAACGTCGTCCCGGAGGTCTCGTAGGTGTGGTCGACCGCGGCGACGACGTACCCGCGGCTGGCCAGGTCCTCGGCGAGGCCGGTGAGCGTGGCGCGCGGCAGCGTGAATCCGGGCGAGAGGACCACCAGCGGGAACCTGCCCGACGCCGGACGCGCGTCCGTGCGCGCCCACGGGTGCAGGCCGGTGACCACCTCGGGCGGAATGCCCTCGCCCGGCACCTGGTCGCCGAGCAGCAGCCGGGCCTCCTCCTCGGTCAGGTAGGGCGTGGCGGGCCCACCCGTCCCCGGCCTGGCCGGGTAGTACATCGACACCATCAGCTGCCGCGGGCCCGCGGACGGCACCCACGGGTCCTGGCGGTTCCGGTCGACGAGGTGCAGCGTGCTGCGGCCGACCGCGTGCCGGCCGGTCGGGCGGGGCAGATCGAGCCGCCCGGCGGACGGGCCCGCGGCAGCGGTGTCGGCAACGGGCGCGGCGGACGCGGGCGCGGGCGCGGCGAAGGCCGAACCCGCCCCGGCGATCGGCAACGGCAGAGCGAGCGCGAGCAGGACGGCAACGGCGGTACGTCGGAGTCTGGTCATGCCGAGCACGGTAGATCCGTGGGAGCACGTCTGACGTCGCCTCAGAGTGTGAACTTGTGTCGTCCCCCCGCCGTATCCGGGCCTCCCACCCGAGGAGGAGGGAGAAGCGCGCGCGTACTGCGGCCGGCCGAGGCCGGGGCCGGCCCGCCATCGCGCGATGAGGGCCGACACCCCTGCCAGTAGTGTCAGTTGTCGTTGTTGACGTTGGTGAGGGCCGCGCTGTAACCGTTCGGACAGTAGAGCTTGTCGCTCCCGTCCCCGGTGTGCCAGAGGCCCGTGACCGTCTGCCGGATCCCCTTGACGGTGTTGCTCTCGCAGACCAGCACCAGCTGCCAGTGGTTCTTCGGGGCCGTGGTCTGGCAGCTCACCGAGCCCCAGTTGGTGCCCTGGTCCGTGAAGCAGTACGAGGTCGCCGACGCCTGCGGCGCCGCCACCACTCCCGCCGCCACGAGCAGCGCCGCTCCGGTGCCCAGGGCTGCTATTCGACGCATGACCTTCTCCTTGTCCCAGTACCGACAACTTGTGCGGACAGCATGCCGCAGCCGGGGACGAATGCATCCGCGCGTGACACAACTGGCCGAAACCGATCCTTCCGCTTCCGGTTCCCGGCCGCCCGAACGCCACCGAGGGCCACCCGCGTTCGGCATGCACGACGGCGCCGAAGGGGACCAGAGGACGGAACCGGCGGCAGCCTGTCGCTTCGGCGCCTCGCTCTCGGTGGCTCTCTCCGGATCGCTCATCAGCCGGACTGCTCCGTCACCACGAACTGGCACCGTTGATGGTCCGGCCGTCCTCCGTGGGGTTACGGACGGCCGGACCGGCCCAGGGGTTGGCGGCAGTTCGGGGCCGCCGTTCTCACGCCCCGCTCATCGCCGGGGCGTAGCGTTCCAGCCAGGTGGTGGGGTTGGTGATCTCGCCGAGGGTGGGCAGGAGGTCTTCGTTCCTGAGCAGGCGTTCGATCAGGGGGTGTCCGCCGGTGTCGTGGAGGGCGCTGATGAAGGCGTCGCCCTGGTCGTAGATGCTGATCAGGGGTGATTGCGTTTTGAGGCGGCGGAATCGTTTGGTGGGTTTCGGTTCGCCGTCCAGCCGGAGCTGTGCGGTGGCCACGCCGCACAGTTCCTGGACCGTTTGGCGCTGGACCCATTGGGCGTGGCCTTCGATGACGTGGTGGGTGGTGCGGCGCTGCTCGGGTGGGAGGCCGTCGGCGTCGGCTTGGAGGGCGATTCGTATGTGGGCGTAGGGCATGGCGGGCCAGACCTTGTTCTGGGCGAGGTGGGTCCACTCGTGTGCGAACGCGCCGGTGAGGTAGCGGTCTGTGGCGCGGCTTTCGGCGTGCCCTTCGGGCATGGTGATCATTTCCGGGTCTCCGGCGGTGGACCGGCAGACAACGGCGGCCGTGACCATCGGCCAGCTCTGGGCGGCCGCCCGCTCGAAGCCGTCCCGGCACGCCTGGACCTCGGCGAGCGCCCGGTCACGCGATCCGGAGCCGGCGGGGAACGCGTCGGCGGCCTGTCGCATGGTGTACTCACCGTGGTCGGCCGTCAAGGAGACGAACTGCTCCGTGGAGACGATGCGGACGCTCGCCCGGTCGGGCAGGCTCAGCCGGGAGTGCCGCTCGGCCAGCGGCGCGGCCCTGGCCAGGAGTCGGCTGATGCGGTCGTAGGTGCCGCTGTCGACCCCGGCGTCGTTGTGGAGCGTGAAGGCGGTCATGAACTCTGTTCTCTTGTAGGTACGTCAGGTGGTCAGGGGGCTGTGCGCGGCATAAGCAGCACTGCGATGAACGCGGCGATGCCGGCCACCGACACCGCGTAGGCGGCGGTGAGCCGGCGGGGGTCACGCAGTCCCCGCCGGGCCTGTTCCGCGGCGGAGCGGTAGTCCTCCAGGCCGTCGTCCGTCACCGGTGTGTTTCGTCTCGGTGACGGCGCATCCGTACCCGGGCGTCGGTGCCCGCGGAGTAGTCGTATACGTCGCTGGCGTCCCGCTCCTGTTGTGCGAGACGTGCGCACTCGGCGCACCCGGCGCCCGCGTTCGACACGCGTTTGGCGACGGCCTTGTTCGCAGTACTCATCAGCTGGGTTCCTCCGCCGGCACCATCAACCACGGTGTCACGGCCACGTGTTCGTAGCTCCGGTGATCCTGGTGAACCTTGAGGTGCCGGTACGCCCAGCGCTGCGCTTCCGCGAAGTCGTCGCAGACCGGTCCCTCCTCCTCGCACGGCTGACCGTCCTCGTACTCCCCCGCGCACCGGAACCGGTGGCGGACAGGAGGCCGGTCCGGCGCGACGTCGGCCTGAAGCGTCCACTCCAGGAACCGCCACGGCCCGCGCCCCCGGCGCTCGGCGGGCGGAACCGGCAGGAAGGCACTCACGCCGACCTTCCCACAGTGCAGTTGACGCACTCGCAGTGCGCGAGGACAGCAGCCTTGCTCAGCTCCTCGGCAGTGCTGTCGAAGGCGCTGGGACGCCGGGCGTTCAGGTAGTCGTCCAACGGCACCCAGGACTTCGGCGCTATACCGCTCTGCCGCTTGGGAATTGGCCTGACCGGGTTGCCGCGCCGCCGCGTCTCCGATGCCATCAGTACTCCCTCATGCCAAGAGCCCGTAACGTCAGTCGACGCTACGGGCTCTTCCGGGGGAGGCGAGGCAGAGTTTCTACCCCCTGTTTTCAGGCAGCGACTCCGATGGCGTCGGCCAGGCGTCGACCGGCTGCCTGCGCCTGGCCGACTGGTGGGCCGTTGACGAGCCCGCGCACCATGGAACGGGCCTCTTCATTCCACCGGGCCGTCTCAGGTGCCACCTCGACGGCACTCGTCAACAGGGTCACTACCTGATCCGCATCCCCGCGAAGTGCGTGTGCCCGCGCTACCTCAATCAAATGCCGTCCCCGCCGGGGGACTGCCTTGATCTCTTCATCAGGCAGCTGACGCGCCCAGCGCAGTGCTGTGCCGGCCTGGCGCAGCTCCACTGCGACCGTGACCGAGTGGAACGCAACAGCCTGAACAGAGCATGACGTCGGAGCGCTCCAGAAGTCGGCCGGGAGTCTCTGCGCCACGGCGGACGCCCTGTCGATCCACCCCCACGCTTCGCCGCCCTCTCCCGCGACGGCGTGGGTGATGGCGGCGTGGAAGGCCATGTCAGCCCAAGCTGCCGCCAGGTGTGGGGATTCGGCTCGTACCGGGTCCAGCAGACGGAGGGCATCCTCCGTCATCGCCTGCGCGCTGTCCCACTGCCCCGACTTCCGGAACGCCTCCACCAGGAACCAGCAGGCCTGGCCGATGGCGCCCGGGTCGCCCGACGCCCGCGCTGTGGCGAGCGCAGTGGACGCCACTCTCCAGACGAGGTTGCCGTCCCCCTGGAACGCGGCGTACATCTGCGTCAGATTAAGCGCACTGGCATACATCACCTCAGCGCGCCGACGGTCAGAACACCCCGGGTGTGACGCCGCGATCGATGCTGCCGAGACGAGCGGCGGAAGCAGCGCGGCCAGCGCGGAACGGTGATCCCCCCGCGTCATCCTCGTCCGCCACGCGGCAGACAGTTGCGCGGCAATGTGATCCAGGTTCGGCGCAGGCCCGCTGGCCAGACCGAGCGGTGCACCATCGACAGCCCGACGAACGGAGGCCAATGCCTCGTGCTCTATGCCGGAGTAAAGCGTACGAGGCATCGACACGTCGCCGGTCAGATCCGACAGATCGGTGATCCCCAGGTGCTGGGCGACCTTCATCAGCATCGGAAGACGCGGCGGCAGTAAGACTCCGGTCTCAATCTGCTTCAGCCATGCCGGTGATCGCCCCAGCAGGGCAGCCAACACAGGGCGCGACTTCCCCGCCCGCTCACGGTAGTACTGAATGCGCCGTCCCACCGGGAGCGCAGGGTCAAGTGCCATGCTGCCAGCCTAGAGTGGAAAACACTCTTCAGTCTCGGCACGCCGAGCACAACTTCCCGACCGCCGAGACGTATCGACCGCACATTCCGTCCCGACCGGCGCACTCCGGCTTCGATGGGCGAGGCACCGGAGCGGGGGCAGTTACTTCGTCCGACCGGTGGGCGGGCGGGAACGGGGGCACCTTCGTCAGCCGGGCTGCCAGGACGGCGCCGACACTTCGGGTGATCTTCTCCGGGAGCGGGGCGGACAGGATGCCCGTCAGCGCGTCCCGGCTCCAGCCGCCCGCGAGCAGCCCCTCCACCCGGGCGGCCTGATCCGTCAGGGGCTTGCCCGCGAGCGCCATGCGCGGTTCACAGCGGCCCAGTTCGAGCAGCGGCTCCATGCCCTCCGTCGGACGCGACAGAATCGGCACCCGCGGGCTCCCGACGGACAGCTCCGCGTCCGGGCCGACCGGCCGGGACGGAAGGACGGAAGGACGGAAGGGAATTCAACTTCCCTCCGAACCAAAGTCCTTACCCTCAGGGGTTGGCGGAAGCTCGGGGCCGCCGTTCTCACACCCCGTTCATCGCCGGGGCGTAGCGCTTCAGCCAGGAGGTGGGGTTGGTGATCTCACTGAGGGTGGGCAGGAGGTCTTCGTTCTTGAGCAGGCGTTCGATCAAGGGGTGTCCGCCGGTTTCCAGGAGGGTGCTGATGAAGGTGTCGCCCTGGCTGTAGGTGTTGAGCCGGGCCTGTTCCGCGGCGGAGCGGTAGTCCTCCAGGCCGTCGTCCGTCACCGGTGTGTTTCGTCTCGGTGACGGCGCATCCGTACCCGGGCGTCGGTGCCCGCGGAGTAGTCGTATACGTCGCTGGCGTCCCGCTCCTGTTGTGCGAGACGTGCGCACTCGGCGCATCCGGAATCCGGCCTCGGCAGGCGGCCGGCTCCGGCCTTCTTCGGAATGCTCACGGGCTGGGTTCCTCCGCCGGCACCATCAACCACGGTGTCACGGCCACGTGTTCGTAGCTCCGGTGGTCCTGGTGAACCTTGAGGTGCCGGTACGCCCAGCGCTGCGCTTCCGCGAAGTCGTCGCAGACCGGTCCCTCCTCCTCGCACGGCTGACCGTCCTCGTACTCCCCCGCGCACCGGAACCGGTGGCGGACAGGAGGCCGGTCCGGCGCGACATCGGCCTGAAGCGTCCACTCCAGGAACCGCCACAGCCTGCGGCCCCCGCGACGCTCGGCGGGCGGAACCGGCAGGAAGGCACTCACGCCGACCTCCCCACAGTGCAGTTGACACACTCGCAGTGCGCGAGGACAGCAGCCTTGCTCAGCGCCTCGGCAGTGCTGTCGAAGGCGCTGGGACGCCGGGCGTTCAGGTAGTCGTCCAACGGGCTGCCCTGAGGGGTCCGCGCGTGTCTCGTCGAGTACGTGACCTGCACCGCCTGCACGGTGCGCCGTGTATTTGCACGGTTGGACGGCATGAAACGATCCCCTCACTCTCAGTCAGTGAAGGGATCGTTCCACGTAGGTTCGCGGCGCTCCGCACAAACTGTCCGGAGTAAATTCCTCCGGAGCTATTGACAGACCGTTACACGCCTGCCCACTTTGCGAAGGCGGTGATCTCGTCAGTGGCGTGCCGGTCCACCCGAACCAACGTCGCGGCTGTTGCGCGGACGGAGGGGTGGAAGCGTGTGTGGTTCGGCGCCGCCCGGCGGGCGCTCTTCAACGACGCGAACGCCCTAACACGGTCGCCTTCAGCCAGCCGCGCAGAGGCCACATCGATGTGATGGTGCGACACCCGTTCGGCGGCCAGCCCTGTCGGCAATGCCCACTCCTCCTTGCCCTGCGGATCACCCCATTCCCGAAGGCGCGCTAGAGCCTGCTCGGTATCCCCCGTGTCAATGAGTGCTGCAACCTCGTGGATCCCGACGTTGCTCGGACCGAACGAGAGTTCCATGACGTCGGTGTCCCCGCCAACCCAGCGTGCAAGCACCCGGGCCTCTGCAAGGTAGTGAGCTGAACGGTCCGGCTGCCTGTCACGGGCCTCCAGGACGGCGAGCTTCAGGTACAGCGCACCAGTGACGGCGTTGTGTGCCGTGGTCGGGCACTGTTCCGGGGCCAGCCGTTCGACCTCGTCCACCAACGCGGTGAGGATCCGACGGGCGGACGAGAACGAACCCGTGCGAAGCATGGCGCCGGCCCTCAGGTACGCCGCCGTCACCTGGAGCAGAGACTCCCCAGACCGGTCAGCCGCCCAGTGCACACGGTCGATCGCCGTCAGCGACAGGTCGTGGTAGCCGAGCTTGTGCGACAAGGAGTTCGCCGCCCGGTACCCGCGTGCGAGCCAGCCGAACGCCTCCGCCTGGTCACGGCCCGACGTGGAGAGGGCTACGTGGGTCAGCTCCGACAGCAACGAGGGCAGCAACGGCGCCATGGGAACGTATGCCCCGTCCTGCCGCATCTGGGCAACCTGCCTCGTCTCCGCAGCTAGCACCGGGAGGGGCCGCGGTGCTGCGTCCAGGTCGTCAGGGCTGTTGTAAGTCAGCATGATTCGCCGGAGTTCAGGGATAATGGCCTGCACCTGCTCGTCGGACTCCGCCCCGTTGACAAAGGGCTGGCCAGTCAACCGCTCCGGTCCGACGGCCAATGCCTTTGCGAGTCGCACGAGCAGCCCAGAGGACGGGTTTCGGCTGCCAGCCTCGTACTTCTCCAGCGTTGACGGCGAGATGTTGACCTTCCCGGCCAGCTCTCGGACGGTCATGTGTCGGATCTTGCGGTGCTCGCGGATGCGGTCGCCAATAGCGCTCATGATGCCCCCAGCAGTGGGTTTCCTAGACGCAGGGTAGGCCTTCGTGGCAGGGCGTGACATGCCTGCCATGTGAATTGCCGGTCTCACATTGGTCAGCTCCGACACGCCGAGCACAACTTCCCGACCGCCGAGACGTATCGACCGCACATTCCGTCCCGACCAGCGCACTCCGGCTTCGATGGGCGAGGCACCGGAGCGGGGGCAGTTGCTTCGGCCGGCCGGTGGGCGGATGGGAACGGGGGCACCTTCAACAGCCGTGCCGCCAGGACGGCGCCGACACTTCGGGTGATCTTCTCCGGGAGCGGGGCGGACAGGATGCCCGTCAGCGCGTCCCGGGTCCAGCCGCCCGCGAGCAGCCCCTCCACCCGGGCGGCCTGATCCGCCAGCGGCTTGCCCGCGAGCGCCATGCGCGGTTCACAGCGGCCCAGTTCGAGCAGCAGCTCCATGCCCTCCGTCGGACGCGACAGGCTCGGCGCGTTCAGACTTCCCGGGCTCCCGACGGACAGCTCCGCGTCCGGGCCGACCGGCCGGGACGGAAGGACGGAAGGTCCTTCAACTTCCTTCCGAATCAGATTCCTTACCCTCCCGGAGGGGTTTCCCGTCTTCCCGGCCACCGCTGTTCCGGCTCCGGGGAGACCGGCGGCCGGAGACACGGGAAGCGGCGGCACCGTGTGCACCGCCTTGCCCGTGACCGGGACCTCGTGGACGGACACCGTGGTCCGCACCTGTCCCGTCAGCGGGTCCCGCTCGGTCCGCCGGATGTAGTGGCCGGCCTGCTCAAGCTCACGGAGCGCACGGCTTACGGTCGTTCGGCCCTCGACACTCTTCGCCGCCAGGGTCCGCACGTCCTCCCGGGCCCCGTCGGGAAGGCTGAGAAGGTAACTCAGCAGCCCACGGGCCGCCCAGCTGAGCGAGTGCTTCCGGACGACGTGGCCGTTGTCGAGGATCGTGTACCCGGGCGCATGCTTCGGGATACGATGGATCTGCATAGGGAGCTCTCATCTCCTGGTGCCGAGCCCCGGGGTGTTTGCCCACCGCCGGGGACCATCTTTTGGCACGGATCATCAGATTAATTGCGCCAACAGGTCGGCGTGACACCACCGTTGGCCGCAAGGATCACCGTAGACGCGGCAGACGAACACCAGCGCCGGAACCAGATAATCCCCTCTCCGGATCACCCGAACAGACGGCGCGCGAACAACCCCCCTGGCGCAACACAAAACAGCGCGCCGTCACAGACACCGCAACCGGTCAAACCTTCAGACCGGCCAACTGCACCACCCCGAAGGGCCACAGAGCGGAGCCGCTGCCAGCTGGCCGGTTGCGGGTTCGACTGCTCGAACACCGGCCCCAACTAGCGATCGATACCTGAAGGTTGTGCTCAGCTGGCATGCTGGCGGCCATGGACGAGACGACCATCCCGCCGGATGCTCCCCAGTGGCTGCTCCAGCACATCGACGCCGAACGCGCCGTGGCAGCCGGTTGGGCCCATCCCTCCGAGTTGATCTCCGTGTTCCCTGCGGAGGGCAAGCAGTACAACCACGTGGTGGGCGCGTCACCCACGGACTGGGTGCACTGGGTACGTCTCCCTCGGCAGGGACCGGTACCGAAGAAGCGGCACAACCGGGCATCAACACCCGGGGACGGCGAGACACTCGACACGGTCGAGTACATGAGCCCCCAGCAGCGGAAGCGCCCGCAGGCGGCCTGATACCCGATCCGGGTGAGCAGCCAACGGCCTGGGGTGCCTCGCGGACCGACAAACATCCTGGCGCAACACAAAACAGCGCCGCTACGACGCCGTCCCGAACGCGATCGTCGAGGAGCTGAGCAGCGCGCTGATCATCTTCTGCCCTGCCACCACACTCGCCTGATCACACCCCCAGGTCCGGCAGAAGAGCCCGCATTACCTTGCCAGGTGGTCGAACTCGCCCGCCTTGACGCCGAGTACGAAGGCGCGGAGGTTGTCAGGGGTGGTGGTGATGACGGTGTCGGGGTCGTCGCTCTCGCGGAGCTTGATGGTGCCGTCGGGGGTCGCTGCAACGTAGATACAGTTCGCGGCATCGGCACTGTAGCTGGATTTCTGCCAGTCGTGAACGGCCATGGGTGTTCCTGTCTCAGATGCTCTGGGCGATACGGCGGATGAGGTCGCGGGAGGCGTCCGGCTTGAGCGTAGTCATCTCCATCCGATCCATCACAGCCCGATACTTGATCAGCTGTGGCTCGGTGTCGATGAACTCCGATCTGTCCGTATCGAGCTGAACGGTGTCCAGCCGTGGGATCGCGGCGCTGAAGTACACAATGCCGGCGCCGGAGCCCGGATAGCTGCCGGTGCCGAACGGCATCACCCGCAGGTCGATGTGAGGATTCTCGCTCATGGTCAGGAGGTGTTCCAGCTGACCACGGGCGACCTCTGGACCGCCGAATTCCATTCGCAAGGCGGCCTCGTGGACGATGGCCGATAGCTGAACGGGCCGGTCACCGTAGAGCACCGCCTGTCGCTTGATGCGATGGGAGACGAGATGCTCCACCTCGGGTGGTGAAAGGGGTGGAACCCCGTCCCGGAAGAGCGCGCGAGCGTGTTCCGGGGTCTGGAGGAGTCCAGGGATGTGAATCGCGGAGGCGATCCTCAGCGATTGTGCATGGTGTTCGAGTTCGGCCAGGTCAAGTGCTCCGGACGGGAGAATCTCGCGGTACTCCTCCCACCAGCCCCGGGTGCGGCCGCCGGTCATGTGGGTCAGCGCATCGATCAGGGCATCGTCCGAGCAGCCGTAGAGGCGTGACAGGGCCCGCACCCGGTCCGCGCTCACCGGGTATCCCCCTGACTCGATGTTGCTGATCCGGGACTGCGTGGCGCCGTGCAACTCCCCGGCGCGCGTGACCGACAGGCCTGCCCGCTCGCGCAGCCGGCGCAACTCCGCGCCGAGTCGCCGCTGCCGGATACTCGGCGGAACCTTGCTGGGCGGCATCCGCTGTTTCCTTCCCTCGCTCGCCATGGCCGGCGCCGTTCACCCTTTGGAGTGGTGGTGCTATGAATTCCCCAAGGAAGGTGGACTGCATGCTACCTACTGGCTACTTTGATCCTGCGTCAGGGCCGGTCGCTGCCCGCAGTAGCGGCGGCGCGGCGCCCAACTCCCTTTCACGTAGGAGACTTCCATGACCGCCGCGCCCTCGCAAAACCCCCGCCCGGCCACCCGCCTGTGGGCGACGCCTGTGCCCTTCGACCAGGAGCTGTGCGGGCTCGTGCTCGACACCGCGCCCCAACTGTTCGCCGTCGTCCAGGTGTACGGCGACAGCCGCGAGGGCACCGACGGATGGGTCGTGGCCTGGGGGCTCGCCAACGGTGACGGGCCGACGTACGTGGTCGGCGTCGACGGGCGAACGCGGTTGACCCTCGCGTCGCCCGAACGTGCCGTGCACCTGTTCACCGGGCAGCCGGGCATCACCGCGAGACTGGTGTGGCTCGCGCAACCGGGCTCTGCCACCCTGGACCGGACCCAAGCCGCTTGACCCCTCGCCCTGCTGGCGTACCTGTCGATGCCGGGCCCCGAGGTATCGGCGCACCGCCGAGGACCATCTTTTGGCGCCGCTCATCAGATTGATTGCGCCAACAGGTCAGCGTGACACCACCATTGGCCGCAAGAATCACCGTAGACGCGGCGGACGAACACCAGCGCCGGAACCAGATAATCCCCTCTCCGGATCACCCGAACAGACGGCGCGCGAACAACTCCCTGGCGCAAACCAAAACAGTGCGCCCCCGAACGAATCCAGGGCCGCGCCACGGTAGGTGGGCTACTGCTGCGGTGGTCCGGCAAGTGTCTCGATGCGCAGCGGCGAGCACACGTCAGGGGTGCGAGTGAGGTCCATCAGTTCCTCCGGAGGGTCTCCTCCATCGAGCATCACCATGCCGTACTCCTTTGCCTCCGACAGTCCAAGGGCCGGGGCGTGCTTACGCAGGTGGCGCATTGCGGTCACGGTTCCGTCAGCCTGCAGAAGTGCCCGGACGGTGGCCATCAAAGGGTCTGGTGGCCTGACGCCCTTGACCTGCCAGAGGTAGAGCTCCTCCCAGTCCTCGACCACGAACGTGACGACGGGGATGTGGTGGATGCTCCCGTCCTGCCGGTCCACCAGGTAGGGGCCATTCCCTATCAGCATGTTCAATGGGTCGCGGCTACGGATGTACTCCACCGACTGCCAGCCGACCAGCCATCCCAGGGCGTGTTCCTCCACGCTGAGGACGACAACTTCCGGCGACTTCCCGTACTTGGCCAGCGCCTCCTGGCGCTTTTCGACAGCAGGGCCTCAACCAGCTTGACGGCACGTTCCTCGGTGACCATGCCACTCATCATTCACCCGGACGCAATTGGGTTTCGGCAATCAGACTGCGGCCCGCCGCAAGACACAACAGGCTGTCGGACTTGCCCGCGCCGCCCAACGGTCACCCAGCGCTACCCCGCCTATCCGGGCCCTGGCCGCCGGGCCAAGTTCGACGAGGCCCACGAGTTTGCCACAACACCGGACGACGAACACGGCGATGACGCGCTCGGCATGGCCTACTGCACCCCGACCTACATCGAGATGCAGCGCGCGAACTGCCTGGCTGAGAACGGCCGCTCCGGAAACACTTCGGGCCCTACCCCGCCAGATGCACCGCGACCTGCGGCGGAAGGCCGCATGCGGGCTGGTTTTGCCTCAGGCCGTGACTGCCTCGACGACGTCGGCGTAGACGTCGAACAGGCGCGGTGCGCCCGGCCGGCGGTCGGCCAGCAGCAGCGCCCAGCAGCGGGCGACGAGGGCACGGGCCGCAGTGCCCGGCCAGGGCTGCGGCAGGAGTTCGGGGGGCAGGAGCGGGTCCGGTTCCAGGGCCTCGGTGAACGCGGCGGCGAGTTCGATGGCGATGGTGAGCTGCTCGGTGTCGGACGGGTGGGCGGCCAGCCTGGCGAGCCGGTCGGCGGCCAGGGCGCCGAGCCGCTCGTGCCCCTCGGCGAGTTCCGCCAGCGGCCACCACCGCCGGGCGAGCGCGCGCGGGTCGTCGGCGTCACCGGTGTGCAGGTCCCGGCTGGTGAGGAGGGTGAGATTGCCGAGGACGCCAAGGGCGGCGGCCTCGGCCCTGAGCGGCTCCTCCCAGGCGTGCGGCGACACGTACAGCCCGTTCTGGACCGGGGCGCCGCCCAGCCCGGTGATCGCCTCGCGCAGTGCGTCCCGGGCGGGGCGGGCGTGTTCGGGGACGGCGAAGCCGGCCAGGTGCCAGATCCCGTCCCAGGGGGCCTCGCCGCGGTCCTGCGCGTACATCAGCGCGATGTATCCGGCGGTCGGCTCGATCGTGCGCCGGGTTTCGGCCGTGGCCCGCAGGACGGCCCGCCGCCCGCGCCCCTCCTGGACGAACCGTCCGTCGGCGGCGAGCCGCTTGATCGTCAGGCGGACCTGCTGATCGGTCATGCCGAGCAGGCCCGCGACGGCGTACAGCTCACCGCAGTCCACGGTCCCGTCCGCGCGGACCATCGCCTCCACCAGCACCCGGGTCGGAATCTCCAGCATGGTCATCATCATAGTACGATCGAATCAAATACGGTCGTTCAGAGATTGATAGATTGGTGGCCGGCAGGATGCGCAGACGCTGGTGGCTCTGGGGTTCGCTGCTGACCGTGGTGGTCCTGCTGCTCGGCGCGGGCGGCTGGGTCGTGTACCAGAACGAGTACGACCTGAAGGAGGAGCGGGTGACGATCACCGGCGGCAGGCAGCCACTGAACGGCGTCCTCGCCCGCCCGACCGGCGGCCACGGCCCGGTCGGCCTGGTCGTCTTCGTGCACGGCGACGGTGCGCAGAACGCCACCCACGACACCTTCTACCGACCGATGTGGGAGGCGATGGCCAAGGCCGGCTACGCCTCGCTGTCCTGGGACAAGCCCGGCGTCAACGGCGCCCCCGGCAACTGGCTGGACCAGAGCATGCAGGACCGGGCCGACGAGACCGTCGCGGCCATCGGCTGGGCCAAGACCCAGCCCGGCATCGACCCCACCAGGATCGGCCTCTGGGGCGCCAGCCAGGCCGGCTGGGTGATGCCCAAGGCCGCGCGGCAGTCCGCCGACGTCAAGTTCGTCATCGCCGTCGCACCCGCCGTCAACTGGCTTCAGCAAGGCCGCTACAACCTGCTCGCCGAGCTCAAGAAGCGACACGCCACCCCGGCCGAGACCGAGGCGGCGATCGCCAGGAGCGACCGGACCCTCGACGCGCTGCGAACCGGCCGGACCTTCGAGCAGTACCAGGCCGCCGGCGGCGACGTCACCGGCCTCACCCCCGACCGGTGGGAGTTCAACCGCCGCAACCACACCTCGGACGTCACCGAGGACCTCTCCGCGGTCCGGGTACCGGTCCTCCTGATCCTCGGCGGGCGCGACGTCAACGTCGACAGCGACGACACCGAGGCCCACTACCGCCGGATCCTCACCACCCCCGGCCAGCTCCAGGTCAAGCGCCACCCCGACGCGACCCACAACATCGTCCCCGAGGCGATCGAGGACTCGGAGCTCAGAAGCACCTTCCTCGCGATCGCCGCACCGCGCTCGCTCTTCAGCCCGGGCTACCTCGACGAACAGCGGCACTTCGTGGCCGCGATCGGCCGGTGAAAGGACAGCCGGAGGTGAAGGGCGGCGGACCGGACACGATGGGCCGGGTCGCCGCCCTCAACCCGCGAACGCCGATCGATCCCGAACTCACCCGCACCAGCGACGCCCGGCACCTCACCCCGGCCACCGCACAGCCGAAGGGGCCGCCCGGCCTACCGCCGGACAGCCCCTCGACAAGATCTTCATGAGCCGGCTAGGCGCTCTTGGGCCCAGCCTGCTGGACGACATCGAAGGACCAGACGGTAGAGCCGGAGGCTGCGGGCTTGGGCCGCTCGCCCCCCTCCCCGGTGCCCTGGTGCGCCGCCTTCATGGGGCCCTCCATCCAGGCCTGGAACGACTCCTCGTCGCGCCACCGCGTGTAGACGAGGTAGTTGTCAGTGCCTTCAACCGGGCGGAGGAGCTCGAACCACTCGAAGCCGTCGGAGCTCTCCACCGCACCGGCCCGCGAGGCGAACCGCTTCTCCAGCACCTCGCGCTGCTCGGCGGGGACGGCCAGTACATTGATCTTGACTACGCTCATGGCCCTATCCTGCCTCAAAGGTCAACGCCAGGTGCGGACCCGGCGGTCCCGACACCTCAGAGGTGCATCAACGAATCTGTCGCGGACGCAGCAGCTCGAACCACTCGAAACCATCGCCCGCGGTGCTCCCGGCGTCGCCTCCGCAACGAGGACGGCCCGCCGGTGGTGACCGTCGACCTGTGAGCTCCCCGGTTGTGGCGCCCTCTGCCCCGTCTGGCCCTTCACCGGGCCGGGCGGGGACTTTCGGTTGTGCCGGGAGAATATGCGGGACGCTACCCGGCACTTCGCCACTCCGCACCGCGAGTTCGGCGCTGAGGTACCGTCCGGCATGTGAGCACCGACTTCCAGCAAGCCAGAATCGCCCTCGGTCTGCGGCTCCGCGAGCTGCGTGCCGAGGGCGATCTCACAGGCCGGCAACTGGCCGAGCGTCTGGACTGGACGCAGTCCAAGGTCAGCAAGCTGGAGACCGGTCGGCAGACGGCCACCCACGACGACCTCAAGGCCTGGGCCGAGGGCGTCGGACAACCCCACGTGGCAGCCGAGTTGGCTGCCAGGCTGCGAGCCTTCGAGTCAGGGTCCCGCTCCTGGCGGCGGCAGTTGGCCGCCGGGCACAAGCCGGTGCAGGACACGCTGACCGCCGAGAACGACCGTTCGGCTGTCCTGCGCGCGTGGCAAAGTTCCATGATCGTCGGCATGCTCCAGACACCCGACTACGCCCGGCACATCTTCAGCGCGTACGTCGACCTCCACCAGTCGCCGCGCGATGTCGAGGACGCCGTACGGGCCCGGGTCCGACGGCAGGAGAGCTTGTACCAGCCGGGCAAGCAGTACCGCATCATCATGTGGGAGTCCGCGCTGCGCGCTCTGGTCTGCCCACCGGCCGTGATGGTCGCGCAACTTGACCGGCTCAGCGGCGTGATCGGGCTGGACACCGTCTCCCTGGGCATTGTGCCGTTCGAAGCTTCGCTCAAGTTGCCTCCTGCCAACGGATTTTGGATTCATGACGAACGGCTCGTCATTGTCGAGGACTGGCACGCAGAGCTGTGGTTGGACCAACAGGACAACGTGGCGCTGCACCTGCGCGTGTGGGAGACGTTGGCCGGCGCAGCCGTCTACGGCGCGGATGCCCACAAGGTCATTACCCGGTGCCGTAGGGCACTCGGAGCCTGCTGAGAATCCTCACGCGCCTCGACCGTGAGCACTGGAATATTCGAGAATCACGCGCCCCGTCAGCAATTCTCGTGCGCTTAACGTGCTGACCGATGACGTCGATCGGCGCGGGAGTTGAGCCATGACCACCAATTCACAGCAGTGGGCGGCTGGTCCGTACCCCGGAAGGGTCAGCACTGCCGACCGGAAGCAGAGCCGGAAGGCGGTCGGTCATGTCGCTTCGTGAGATCGGGCTGAGGCAGCCCGCCCCGGACGCCGACGTGTGCCCAACCTGCCTGCGGCTGGACGACATGGCACAGGAAGCCCTTCAGGACCCGGAAGGGTGCAATCACTCGGCGCTGACGGACGTACGGGTACTGCGCCGACGCCATGCCGAGTCGGGGAAGTGCCTGAACCCGGACGGTGCCGAATGAGTGACATTCGGGACCGCCCACAGGTTCCCGCCTGCGGCGAACCGCCCCGACGGGCGAGCCGGCCGCATGAGTCGGGTTGTGAAAACCCCACCCGCACAAGCGGGTTGGTCCAGAACCAGAGCTAGGAGAGTCCGCGTGACTTCGATCAGCACGGAACGGATCACCGGTCGGTCCCTGGTGGACCCGGCGTTGTTCGGGCGCCTGGTCGCCCGGATCGTCGAAGACGAGGAGATGGACCAGGCGCTCGCCGAGCGCGTCATGGAGCAGGCCCTGGCCTTTCTCGGGGCCTGCGCGGCCAACCCGGACGCCGGGCTGTCCCCCTCGGGCCTGGTGGACATCGGATGGCACACGTTCATCCTCCACACCCTCGACTACACCGAGTTCTGCCGGTCGGTGGCCGGGCGGTTCCTCCACCACGCGCCGACCGACGGCCCCGACGACTCGGCCAAGGGCATGGGCATCGCTGCCACCGCAGCCATCATCGAGGCCAGCGGGTACGCCGTGGATACCGAGCTGTGGACCATGCCCGCCGACTGCTCCGAGGGCAGCGGCGGCGACGGCAGCGACACCAGCGGGAGCGGCAACTGCTCGCAGTGTCACCGCGGTTGCCACAGCAGCTAGGAACTGATCACCTGGCCCGCCCCGCTCCGGCCCGGAGCGGGGCGGGCCCGACCCCGAAGGACCCGACGATGGGTTACACCTGGAACGACCTGCCGGACGAGTTGCGCGCGAGCATCGAAGGGCAGACCGGCACGGTGACTTGCGCCGTACCGCCAACAGCCGGAACCGTGTCCGACTTCGCCGCCACACTGGAGACGACCGGCGGGCAGGTGTTCTGCAAGGCCGTCCGGGACGACAACCCCCTGGCATGGATGCACCGGCGTGAGTCGGTCGTGAACACCGCCCTCCCCCCGGGCATCGCCCCCCGCATGCTGTGGAAGGTCGAGGCCGGCGGATGGCTGGCCCTCGGATTCGAGTGCGTTCCCGGCAGGCACGCAGACCTCTCACCGGGGTCGGCCGACCTGCCGATGGTCGCCCGGACGCTGGAAACGCTCGCCGAGACGCTGACCCCGGCCCCTCCCCTGCGGACGTTCAGCCTGGCCAAGAGGTGGTCCGATCAGGACTTCTGGCACAAGCTCGGCGGCCGGCACCGCGACCGGCTCGACCCGTGGACCATGGAACGGCTGGAGAGGCTGATCCTGGCCGAACGGGAAGCACCCGGTCTGGTCGACGGCAAGACCCTGGTGCACACCGACCTGACCGGCCCCAACCTCCTGGTGGACGGCGACTCCGTACACGTCGTCGACTGGGCGTTCCCCGCCCCCGGCGCCGCCTGGGTCGACACGGCGTACATGGTCATCCGGCTGATCGAGGCCGGACACACGCCCGAGGAAGCCGAGCAATGGGCCGACGGCGTGCCCATGTGGCATGAGGCCTCCCCCTGGGCCGTGACCGCCTTCGGCACGATCCTCACCGGAATGCGGACCCTGCGCGCCGTCGAGGCCCCCGGCCGGCAGTGGGACGCGCTGAGCGACCACGGGCTTGCCTGGCTGCGCCACCGGTTCAGGTAGCCACCCCGGACCGGCCCCGAGGTCTTCCGGCAAGCAGTCTGCTACTGCGCCCCGGCGGCCCGTCAGGCGCGGCTCGGCGCCGGCGCCGGCTCCGGCTCGGAGAGATCCGCTGCCGCGCGGCGAGGAAGCAGCAGCGGAGTCGCCAGCAGGAGCACGCCGGCCAGGCCGATGGCCGTACGAAGGCCGAGCAGGGCGCCCAGCACGCCCCAGAGGACCGTCAGGAGCGCGGTCGAGGCCTTGGCCGTCACCGCCCAGGCGGACAGCGTGCGGGCGACCCGGTCGGTCGCGGTGCGCTGGAGACGGTAGGTGGCGTGGACGGGGTTGAAGACCCCGCAGCAGAAGATGAGCCCGAGCTCGACGCCCATCACCAGCAGCAGCCCTCCGGTGCCCGGCCCGATGAAGGCCAGGCCGACGGGCCAGATCGCGCGCAGCGTCCCGACCACGACCAGGACCTGGTGCTGCCCGAACCGGGTGACGAGCGGCCGGGCCAGCCGTGAGCCGAGCAGCCCGCCGATCGAGGGCGCGGCGAAGGCCAGGCCGTACTGCCACGGTGCGAAGTCGAGTCGGTCGAGCATCAGGACGGCCAGCAGCGGCTGGGTGGCCATCACCAGGCCGTTGAACAGGGCGGTGTTGAAGAACAGCGGGCGCAGCGTCGCGTCGGCGAGGATGTACCGCCAGCCGTCGAGCAGGTCCCCGGCCCGCATGCGCGCGGCCTCCCGGCGCTCGGGCCGGGGCTCGTGCCCGCCCATCGCGCGGATGCCCAGGGCCGAGAGCAGGTAGCTGGCCGCGTCGGCCACCACCGTCGCCACCGGACCGAGGAGCCCGATCGCGGCGCCGCCCAGTGGTGGTCCGATGATCGTGGTCGTCCAGGCCGTGGACTCGAATCGGGCGTTGGCGACGAGCAGGTCCTCGGCCGGCAGCAGCGTCTTCAGGTAAGCGCCGGAGGCGGCGCGGAAGGCGATGTCGGCCGCCGCGACGACGACCGAGACCAGCAGGAGCTGAAGGAAGGTGAGCGCGCCGAGCGCGAACGCGGCGGGGATCGTCAGCAGCGCCGCGAACCGCACCAGGTCCATCGCGATCAGCACCGGCCGTTTGCGGCGGAACTCCACCCACGGGCCGAGCGGCACCGCCACGGCCGCGCCCGCCGCGGCCCCCACGGAGGAGAGCGCGGCGACCTCGGCCGGTCCGGCGTGCAGCACCTGGATGGCGATCAGCGGGAACGCGCCGAAGGCGAGCCACGTGCCGAGCGCGCTGGTCCCGTACGCTCCCCAGAGCCACCCGAACCGCCGCCCCAGCCGGTGTCCGAGCAGATGTCCCCACAGATGTCCCAACCGGTGCCCGCTCCTCATGCCTGCCGCCCTCTCGCCACTCACCCGCACAACCGATCCGCGATCGGAAGCATCAAAGCGAGCACCACACCCGGGGATCAAACAACCACAGGACCGCCTGGCCACAACCAGCGGTTGTACCCATAGGGTGTCAGCATGGACCTCGACACCGTCCGGACCTTCGTCGCCGCCGCCGACGCGGGGCAGTTCCAGGAGGCCGCCGCCGAGCTGGCGGTCACCCAGCAGGCCGTCTCCAAGCGCATCGCCGCGCTGGAGCGCAACCTCGGCGTTCGGCTGTTCACCCGCACCGCGCGCGGCGCCGAACTCACCATCGACGGGCAGGCGTTCCTGCCCCACGCGCGCGAGCTGCTACGCGTCGCCGAGCGCGCGGCCACGTCCGTACGCACCGGCCACCGTCCACTGCGCGTCGACGTG
The DNA here is from genome assembly GCF_044753005.1 of Kitasatospora sp. NPDC088548. Lineage (NCBI taxonomy): Bacteria > Bacillati > Actinomycetota > Actinomycetes > Kitasatosporales > Streptomycetaceae > Kitasatospora > Kitasatospora sp. NPDC088548. The sequence goes on along the minus strand of NZ_JBIVMI010000004.1, from coordinate 272,894 downwards.
ATCGCCTCGCGCAGCGCGCAGTCGGGCCTGATGCGCGGCTTCCACCGCGCGCACCCCGACATCGAGCTCGACGTGGTGATGCTGTTCGACATCGAGACGGCCGTCGCCGCCATCCGGTCCGGTGCGATCGACGCGTCCTTCCGCGCCGTCGCCGCACCCGGCCGGCCCCTTCCCCCGGACATCGAGTCCGTCCGGGTCCTCGACGAACCGCTCCAGCTCCTCACCGGCCCCGCCCACGCGCTGGCGGGCGCCCGGTCGGTGCCCCTCGCCCAGCTCGCCGGGCACCGGATCTGGATGCCCGGCATCGTCCCCGGTACCGAGTGGACCGCCTACTACGACGACCTCGTCGCCGAGTTCGGCCTCACCATCGAGGCGACCGGCCCCAACTTCGGCTCCGACGCACTCCTGGACACCATCGCCGACACCCCGGCCCTGGCCACGTTCATGGGCGAGCACACCCGCCTCATCTGGCCCGCCGACCACGGCCTGCGCCGCATCCCGGTGACCGACCCGACGCCCGTCTACCCCCACTCGCTCCTCTGGCACCGCGACAACCCCCACCCGGCGCTGGCCACCCTCCGCGCCCACCTCGCCGCCGCAGCGGCCGGCCACGACGCCGCCGGGACCTGGACACCGGGCTGGGTGATTCCACGCTGAACGCCGCCGCACCTTCGAGCATCGCGGCCGGCACGACGGTCATCGACACCGGCGGCCGACCAGCGATCTGAACCGCCGCCCGGACCGTCGCGACCGGCTGGGCGAACCGCCCGTCCGGCCACGACGGTTCAGGCCATCCACGGCGGAACGATCCGCTCGGCGGCCTTCGGCGCCAGCTCGCAGGCGTGCTCCGGGGTCACCCGGTCCGGGTTGTAGACGCGGCACGGCGCCGGGGCGACCGCGACGGCGGTGAAGCCGGTGTCGGTGGCCACCCGGCGGGCCAGACCGGCGGGCAGGACGAGGGTGTCGCCGGGACCGACGGTGAGCACGTCACCGGCGAGGTCGACGGTGGCGCCGCCGGTCAGGAAGGTCCAGATCTGCTCGGCGTCGGCGGCGTGCGGCGGGCCCTGGCGGCCCGGGGCCATCTCGACGTGCCACATCGACAGGCCGGTGCCGCCCTGGGTGGGCGAGGCGAAGGTGGTCATCACCCCGTTGGGGGTCTCGGTGCGGCGGGTTTCGGTGCGGCGGACGACAGACATGCGGGTGCCCCCTAAGATGGACAATCGAGTTGTCTATATGGTCAATGAGGTTGTCTATCAATGTCAAGCGAACCCGCTCCCCCGGGCTTCGAGCTGCCACTGCGCCTGCTGCTCGCGTTCCGGATGATCATCGATGAGCTGCACGAGCGGATCGCCCGCGAGGGCCACCCCGACCTGCGGCCGATGCACGGCTTCGTCTTCCAGGCGATCGGCCCGGACGGCACCACCGCCGTCGAACTCGGCCGCCGGCTCGGCGTCTCCAAGCAGGCCGCCGGAAAGACCGTCGAACAGCTCGAACAGCTCGGCTACGTCGAGCGCGGCTCCGACCCCGGCGACGCCCGGCGCAAGGTGGTCCGGCTGACCGCGCGCGGCGTCGACTGCCTGGTCCGTTCGGCGCGGATCTTCGACGAACTGCGCGCCGAGTGGGCCGACATGCTCGGCGAGGAGCAACTGCGCGCCCTGGAGTCCGGTCTGCGCACGCTCGCCCCCGGCAACCCGTTCCGGCTCGACACCCCGCGCTGGTTCGGCGGCCCTTGAGGAAAGACCGGAGTTCACCCGCAAAGGGAAGAACATGAGAGAAAGCGGCTGTAACACCGGAACGGACCCGGGACGCATGCGAGCAGAGCGCGGTAAGGCGTCGACGTAGACTGTGGAGGTGGATCACATAAACCCATCGCTACCGATCCCGGAGCTTCCGCTACGGGAACTTGAGTGCTTTTCCGTCCTGGTCCACCATCTTCATTTCGGCCGCACCGCCGAAACGCTCGGCATTTCCCAGGGGCGGGTCTCCCAGCTGATAAAGCGCCTGGAAAGCCGGGTGGGCGCCCCGCTGTTCGAACGCACCAGCCGTCGCGTCGAGCCGACCACCCTGGGGCGGGAATTGGCGGATCAGGTCGTCCCGGCCTTCGACCGGCTTCGCGAGGGTTTCGACGCCGCCCGCGCCAGCGCCGTCGCGGCGGACCGCCCCATCCGGGTGGGTTTCCAGTGCGCGGTGTACGAGCCGGTCGCCAAGGTGATCGCGAACCTCCCCGAGGGCGCCGCGCAACTCGTCGAGCTCGCCTGGGGAGACCCGTTCACACACCTGCTCCGGGGAGAGATCGATGTGGCCATCGTTCTTTCACCCTGCCGCGAGAAAGGCCTCCGCAGCATGCTGGAGTTCTCGCGGCAGCCGATGTACGTCGCCCTCTCCAGCACACACCGGCTGGCTCGCGGGTCACAGGTCTCCGCCCACGAGCTGTCCGAGCTGGGCCTGATCGAGCCGCTCGGCCCCGCGCCCGACTACTGGCGCCAGGTGAACGCGCCGAGGAAGACGCGAAGCGGGCATGAGCTGACCTACCCGGCGACCGCGGGGACGATCCAGGAGGGGCTCTCGACCGTGGCCAGCACACGTCTCGGTCTTCTGCTGTGCGAAGCGAGCACGAGGTACGTCCCGCGGCCGGACATCCGCTACCTGCCGGCTCCCGACCTGGAGCCGACGACGCTGCTCGTGCTGCGAAACGAACGGAAGCAGCACGGCCTGGCCGACAGGTTCGCGGAGCTTCTGGGAAAGAGCGTGGGCTGAGAAAGGCGGTGGAGCCTCCGGGTTGCGGCTCGCCCGCACCCGGAGGGCATCGCGGGCTCAGCCCGCGCAGTCGGCGGCAGCCGGCCTCTCCCTCCGGGAGCGCGAAGGGCACGGCACCGTCGGTCGCGGCCGTGACGCGACCGCGACGATCAGCCCGACCAGCGTGATCGACCCCGCCGAGAACATGACGGCCCGGTCTCCCGCATTGTCGATGACGAGCCCGCCCGCGAACGCGCCAAGAGCGATGCTCGCGTTGAACACCCCGGCCCACAGCGCGGCCGACGCCTCGATGCGCGCCGGGTCGGCCGTGCGGACCCAGGTCTGCGTCGACACCGAGACCCCACCGTACGAAACGCCCCAGACGACCAGCACCAACAGCACCGTGACGGCGCCCGCGACCGCGAACGGCAGCAGCAGCGCGGCCGTCACCACGCCGGCCAGCGCGCTCGCCACGGCCCCCTTCGGGTACCGGCCCGCCAAGGGGCCGAGAGTGAAGTTGCCGACGACGCCGGCCAGGCCGTAGACCAGCAGGCAGACCGCGATCAGGCCGGCGCTCAGGCCCGCGTCCGTCTCGAGAACCGGGCGGACGTACGTGTAGCCGGTGAAGTGGCCGAACACCACCAGTGCCGTGATCGCGAGCCCCGCGGCGACACCGCGGTTCCTCAGCGCGTCGACGATTCCGTCGAGCCTGCTCCGCTCGTGAACCGGAAGCGCCGGAAGCGTACGGACGAGGACGGCGACGACGACCATGCCGAGGAGCGCGAGTGCCCAGAACGCGGCACGCCAGCCCAGGAACGCCGCGATGTACGTCCCCAGGGGAACGCCGAGAACCGAGGCGATCGAGACGCCCGAGAAAATGATCGTGGTGGCCGGCGCCGTTCGGGGCCCGTCGGCAAGTCTCGGGCCCAGCCCCGCGGCAAGCCCCCAGACCACCCCCATCGAAATGCCGAGGACCGTCCGGGCGAAAGCCAGCACCGGGAAACCGGGCGCGACCGCGGTCAGCGCGTTCGCCAGGGACAGCAGAGTCATGAAGGCCACGAGCACCCTCTTGCGGTCACGGCGTCCGATGAGCGCCGGCACGAAGGGAGACACGGCCGCGGCGATGAGCCCGGTGATCGTGAGGGAAAGGCCGGTAACACCGTCGGACACGGAAAGCGTGTCCGAGATGGGGGTCAGCAGGCCTACCGGCATCATTTCGGAAGACACCACCGTGAATGTGCTCAGCGCCACGGCGATGACCGGCGACCAATGGTAATCGACGCCGTCCGCCGTCCCGGATGCCGGAGTTTTCGCATTTCTCATAAAGCCAGCTCACCACCCCTTTCGGGGCGGAACAAGATCGATCTCCTCAACAGGCGATTAGCCCCGCTAATCAATGACGGCAAGCCCTAGAACGACCGCCCCTCCCCGTGGTACGGGTGCTCCGGGCCGCTGCGGTCGGGCCGGTCCCGTTGGTCGGCGCAGAGCGCGGAGCTGAGCCGGGTGAGCAGGTCGGCGAGGTCGGCGTGCTGCTTGTCGTCCCAGTCGCCGAGGAGTTCGCAGAGCTGGGTCCGGCGGGCCGCGACCAGCCGGAGCGCCGTCTCCTCGCCCGGTTCGGTCAGCCGCAGCGGCAGACCGCCGGTGCGGGCCGCCAGGCCCCGGCTCTCCACCTCCCGCACGGCCTCCTCGATCACCGAGATCGGGACGATCCGGCGCTCGGCGAGTTCGGCGGGCTCGACCGAACCCTGGTGGTGCATCTGCAGCAGCAGCCAGCTGGAGGCCGGTCCGAGGTCGAGCCCGGCGGTCGCGGTGATCCGCCGGAACAGGTCGCGCCGGGCCTCCCGGGTGTTCAGCACCGAGAGCGCGCGGGCGATCTCGTCCAGCGAGGACCGCTCCACCGGGTTGACGCCGATCGACTCGCCGAGGTCGGGCGCGGTGACGGTGGAGCGCAGCTTCTGTTCGCGCAGGAAGAGCGAGAGCACGAAGGCGACCAGCGCGACCGGCACCGCGTAGAGGAAGACCCGGGTGATCGACTCGGCGTACGCGTGGTGGACCGCGGCCTGCACGGCCGGCGGCAGGGTACCGACCACGCGGGGATCGGCGGTGACGACAGCGGGGTTGAAGCCGGGCGGCAGCGCCACCCCCGCCAGGGCGTCGGCCAGCCGGCTGCCCAGCCCGCTGGCGAAGATCGTGCCGAAGACGGAGACGCCGAACGACGCCCCGATGGAGCGGAAGAAGGTGGCCCCGGCGGTGGCCACCCCGAGGTCCTGGTAGCCGACGGAGTTCTGCACGATCAGCACCAGGACCTGCATCACCAGGCCCAGCCCGAGGCCGAAGACCAGGAAGTAGAAGCTCATCTCGGTGGTGCTGCTGTGCTCGTCCATCCGGGACAGCAGCAGCAGGCCGACGGTGGTGACGGCCGTCCCGGCGATCGGGAAGACCCGGTAGCGGCCGGTGCGGGCGACGATCTGGCCGGCGCCGATCGAGGTGACCAGCATGCCGAGCACCATCGGCAGCATGTGGATGCCGGAGAAGGTCGGCGAGACCTGCATGACCACCTGGAGGAAGGTCGGCAGATAGGTGAGCGCGCCGAACATCGCGAAGCCGACCACGAAGGAGATGACGGCGACCAGGCTGAACGTCCGCGAGCGGAACAGCCGTAGCGGCAGCACCGGCTCGGCGGCCGCCCGCTCGACCGCGACGAAGGCGACCAGCAGGACCACGCCGAGCACGCCCAGCCCGATGATCTGCCAGGAGCGCCAGGGCCAGGTGGTGCCGCCGAGTGAGGTCATCAGGACCAGGCAGGTGGCCACCGAGGCGATCAGCACGGTCCCCAGGTAGTCGATCCGGTGCTTCCGCTTCACCTCCCGCCCGTGCAGCACCGAGGCGATCACCACCAGGGCGACCGCCCCGACCGGCAGGTTGATGTAGAAGACCCAGCGCCAGCTGAGGTTGTCCACGAAGACGCCGCCGAGCAGCGGCCCGAGCACGCTGGTGACGCCGAAGACGGCCCCGAAGAGGCCCTGGTACTTGCCGCGGTCCCGGGGTGAGACCAGGTCGCCGACGATGGCCTGGGAGAGCACCATCAGCCCACCGCCACCGAGGCCCTGGAGGGCGCGGAAGGCGATCAGCTCGCCCATGCTCTGGGCGATGCCGCAGAGCACCGAGCCCAGCAGGAAGATCACGATCGAGGCCTGGAAGAAGCGCTTCCGGCCGTACATGTCGCCGAGCTTGCCCCAGAGCGGGGTGGCCGCCGTCGAGGCCAGCAGATAGGCGGTGACGACCCAGGAGAGGTGTTCCAGACCTCCGAGGTCGCTGACGATGGTCGGCAGCGCCGTGGAGACGATGGTCTGGTCGAGCGCCGCGAGCAGCATCGCCAGCAGCAGGGCCCCGATCGGGACCCAGAGGTTGGGGGCGGTGACCTCCGGCGGCCCCGGCTGGTGCGCCGGGCCGCGGTCGGACGCCGTGGTCGGATCCGTCATGGCGTCTCCGTAGGGGTCGCGGCCCCCGGCCGGGCCGGGGGCCGTGCGAATGATCACTCCCGGCTCACCATGCTGTCAGAAATGCCCGGATATGCGGCATTCGATTGAGCCGAACGCAAGAACGACGGCCGGTCGCGGGCCCGGCCCCGAGCCCCGTCCCGTTCACCGGCTCCCCAACCGCCACCAACCGGCACAACACCCCCACGGCGGGCCGGACGCCCCTGTCCCCCCTTGGGGACGGTCCTGCATAATCAGGCGCGTACGGGAGTGCCCGGGCACGTTCGCCAACCCGAGAAACATCCGAGTACCGAGCGAGAACCGAGGAGGGCCGGTCGATGCCGGACCAGCACTGCCCGACGTGCGGCACCGCGCGCTCCGCCGGGTGCAGGTGCCTCCCGGATCTCCCGGATCCGAGCCTCGCCGAGACCGCCGTCCTGCCGCATCTGGAGGGCCCGCCGCTGGTGCGCCCGTACGTGCCGCAGGCGGTCGGCCAGATCGTGGACGGCCCGTCGGCGGGCGCGCCCGCCGATCCGTTCGCCACCACCGTGCTCCCCCCGGTGGCCCCGCCGCCCGGGCCCGACGCGGACGCCTACGCGACGACCGTGCTGCCGCCGGTGATGTCGGTACCCCCGCCGGCCCCGCCCCGGCACCCCCAGCACCCCCAGCACCCGCAGCACTCCCAGCACCCGCAGGAGCAGCCGGAGCCGGCCGACGACGAGATCGGCTTCTTCCCGTTCGCCCACTCGGCACCCGGCGCACCCGAGCCGGCCGGTGGTGGCCGGGCCGCCCGCCGGGCCGCGGAACAGGCCGAACAGGGCCCGCTCGCCCGCCGCAAGGGACTGCTGGTGGCGGCCGGCGCCGGGCTGCTGGCGGTCACCATCGGTCTGGCGTACGCGGTGACGCCCTCCAAGGAGCCGGACCACCAGGCGCGGCCCGCCCCCTCCACCACCCTGGCGCCCGCACCGGTGGACCCGACCACCCCGGCGGACCCGAGCCCGAGCGCTCCGCCGTCCACCACGGAGGCGGAGGCCCCGAGCCCGTCCCCCAGCCGGACGACGGCCAAGGCGAGCCCCACCAAGGCGGCCACCCCGCCCCCGATGGCCCCCACTCCGCCCCCGGCCGCTCCCCCGGCCCCGGCCGACCCGCCCCCCGCCCCGCCGAGCCCGACGACCACCCCGACGCCGACACCGACGACGAGCGCGAGCCCGACGACCACCCCGCAGACCCTCACGTTCGGTATGACGGGCGCGAGTGTGAAGGACATGCAACTGCGGCTGGTGGCCGCCTCCTGCGGCACCGTCGACAAGTCGCTGGCCACCGGCTTCTTCGACTGGTGGACCCGCAATACGGTGCTGAACTTCCAGCAGGCGAACAAGATCAAGGGCGAGAACGGGGAGTACGGCCCCAAGACCCGCGCGGCCTTGGAGCAGAGCCCCCCGAGCTGCTGACCCCGGCGTCAGCCGGTGATCGCCTGGAAGATGCTGAACCCGGCCATCAGCACCATCACACCGGCCGCCACCCGGACGATCATCTTCATCGGCACGTGCTTCAGCAGCTTCTGCCCGCCCACGATCGCGATCCCCGCGACGGCGCAGAGCGCCAGCCAGGCGCCCAGGCCCACGGCCAGCGGATCGGCGTACTTGGCGGCCAGGTTGGCGGTCATGATCTGGGTCAGGTCGCCGAACTCGGCGATCGCGACGACCACGAAGCTGGCCCCGGCGACCTTCCAGAAGCTGTTCGCGGACGGTTCCTTGGCGGCGTGGCCGTCCTCGTCGTCACCGCCGTGGAAGAGCAGCATCGCGGCCCCGGCCAGGAAGAGCGCGCCGGTGACGCCCTCCACCCAGCGGTGCGGCAGCAGGGAGAGCAGGTGCCCGGCGAGCAGGGCGATACCGACCTGGAGGGCGAAGGCGGCGGCGATGCCGGCGAAGACGTAACTCGCGCGGTAGCGGGCGCCGAGCATCAGGCTTGCCAGGGCGGTCTTGTCCGGCAGTTCGGCCAGGAAGACGATGCCGAAGGTGATTGCGGCTACGGTCAGGCTCATCGGGGGTCTGGATTCCCTCGGTCGGGCTGCCCGGCCTCGGCGGCTCCGTCGGGGGAGGCTTCGGCCCGACAGCGCTGGTCATGGTTCACAGCACTGCGGCCGAAGGTCTCGCCGGCACCGGAACGGATCGCGGTGCCCCGGGCGCCGGGCCCCTGGGGGCCAGTATGTCGACGGTCCGGTGGAGGGCTACTCCCCTTCAACGCGCCCAAGCCTACCCGATGACGCGGGGCTCCCCCGGGCCCACCAGCCCGCGGGCGACGAGCTCCAGCACCACCACGATCGCCACCGTCTCCACCGCCAGCAGGCCGACCAGGACGAACAGCTGCACCGCGCCCGCCTGGACCGGCGACGCCCCGCCGAGCAGCATGCCGACGAACGCGCCGGGCAGCGTCACCAGGCCGACCGTCCGGGTCTGGTCGAGGGCGGGGACGAGCGAGGTGGCGGCCGCGGTGCGGCAGATCTCCAGCCGGGCGTCGCGCTCCTCGAAGCCCAGGGCGAGCGCCGCCTCCACCTCCCCGTGCCGCTGCCGCAGCTCGTCCAGGGCCCGCCGGCCGGCCAGCGAGGTCGCGCTGAGCCCGCCGCCGATCAGGATGCCGGCCACCGGGATGACGGACAGGCCCTTCGGCGGCAGCAGCCCGACGGCCAACAGCAGCCCGAGGACGGGCAGCACCCCGGCGCCGATCGGGGCGGCCGCCCAGACCCAGTCCGGGCCCGGGGTCATCCGCCGTCCCGCGGTGCGGACGGCGACCGCGAACATCAGCAGGACGAACAGCGCCGACCACCAGAGCGAGGAGACCACCCAGGTGATCACCAGCGCGACGACGGCCAGCTGCACCACCGCGCGCAGTCCGGCCCGCAGCACCGCGTGCCCGTGCCCGAGCAGGCCCCACCCGGCCACCGCCACGGCGGCGGCCAGCAGCACCGCGGTGACCACCCCGAGCACGGGGGTGACGGGGAGCAGCTGGGACTGCCCGGCCGCCAGAACCGTCATCCGTCAGATCCAGCTGGTGAACCACATCCGGTCCTGCCAGGACGTCATCGGGATCACCTCCGCCGTGTAGAGCGGGTAGAAGAAGGCGAAGCAGGCCACGATGGCCAGCACGATCAGCCCGGCCCCGGCCGCGCCGATCCGGCGCCGCTCGGGCGAGCAGCCCGCCGGACCGACCATGGCTCCGAGCATCTGGGCGACGGCCAGGCAGAGGAACGGCACCAGCACGACCATGTAGAAGGAGAAGACCGTCCGCTCCTGGTACTGGAACCACGGCAGGTAGACGCCGGCGACGCCGCAGAGCACCGCGCCCGAGCGCCAGTCCCGGCGGAAGAACCAGCGCCACAGCAGGTAGACCAGGGCGGCGCAGGCCGTCCACCAGAGCAGCGGGGTGCCGAGGCCGAGGATCTGCGCGGCGCAGCCGCCGGAGGCCGTGCAGCCCTGCTGCCCGTTGGGCACCTGCTCCCAGTACATGGAGACCGGGCGGCCCTGGACCAGCCAGCTGAACGGGTTGGACTGGTAGGTGTGCGGGGTGCTCAGCCCGGTATTGAAGTCGTACATCTGCGAGTGGTAGTGCCAGAGGCTGCGCAGCGGCGCGGGCACCCAGCTCATCGAGACCTGCGGCAGGCCGATGCCGAGGAGGCTGTCCGGGGAGAGCCCGGCCCGGCCGTCCGCCCAGTGCCGGTCGTACCCGCCGCCGGTGGCGAGCCAGCCGCCCCAGGCACCGACGTACACCACCAGGGCGGAGCCGACGGTGGCGAGGAAGGCGGGCAGCGCGTCCCGGCGCAGCATCGAGCGCCAGGGGCGGCGGGCACCGGCCCAGCGGCGGCCGGACTGGTCCCAGAGCACGGTGAGCAGGCCGAAGGCGGCGAGCACCATGATGCCGTTCCACTTGACCGCGCAGGCGGCGCCGAGGGCCACGCCGGCGGCGATCCGCCAGGGGCGCGGGCCGAGGCGGACCAGGTCGCCGTCGGGGTAGGCGGCGGCGAGTCGGGCGCGGGTGCGGTCGCGGTCGATCAGCAGGCTGCCGAAGGCGGCGAGGACGAAGAACATCTGGACGCCGTCCAGCAGGCCGACCCGGCTCATCACCAGCTGGAGGCCGTCCACGGACATCAGCAGGGCGGCGGTGCAGCCGATCAGGGTCGAGCCGAAGAGCCGGCGGCCGATCCGGGCCAGCATCAGCACAGTGACGGTGCCGAGCAGGGCCGTCATGAAGCGCCAGCCGAAGGGGTGAAGCCCGAAGGCGTACTCGCCGATCGCGATCACCCACTTGCCGAGCGGCGGGTGGGCGATGAACTCGGGCGCGGAGGTCAGCGGGACGTGCTGCGGGACGGCCAGGATGTCGGCGTTGGCGCTCTCCGGCCAGGTGCCCTCGTAGCCCTGCTGGAGCAGCGACCAGGCGTCCTTGGGGTAGTACGTCTCGTCGAAGACGAAGGAGTCGGGATAGCCGAGGTTCCAGAACCGGAGCAGGCCGGCGAAGACCGCCACACCGATCGGCCCGAGCCAGCCGGCCCGGTCGGCCGCCCAGCGCAGCGGCCCCCGCGGAGCCGGTGCGGGGGCTGCGGGGGCCGGGGGTGCTGCCGGTGGGTGCGTGAGCGCCGCTTGCGTCATAGCCTCGCCGATTTCGCCTGTCTCGCCTGTGCCGGGCCTGGGCCGGGCGTTCAACAGCCACTGACACTATGTGCCGGTGGTCGTGAATCCAAGCGCGACGGGCGCCGACCAGGTGACCCTGGCGGCGCCCGTCGGGCGGTGTCGTCAGGCGGCGGTCTGCAGTTCCCGGACGGGGACGGGGGTGCGGACCACGACCGGGGCGGCGTTGTCCTGGGCCGCGGTGAGGTGCGGGCGCAGCCGGATCGACATGACGACGATCAGCAGGGTGGAGCCGGCCATCGCCGCGAGGTAGAGCGGCCAGGTGCCGGAGCCGACCAGCAGCACGCCGACGGCCGGGCCGACCGCGATCGCGATCTGCTTCACCAGGGCGTACCCGGCGTTGTAGGTGCCGAGCAGCCGGGCCGGGGCGAGCTCGGCGACCATCGGGCCCATGGTGGGGGCGAGCAGCGACTCGCCGACACCGAACAGGGCGTAGATCGAGACGATCGCGACCGTGGCGGCCATGGTCTCGGTCCGGATCAGGCCGGCGACCAGGGCCATCGCCCAGGCGCCGAGCCAGACCACACCGGCCGCGGCCATCGCGGTGGTGCGGCGGCGGCGGGCGGTGATCCGCACCACGAACATCTGCAGCACCACGATGGTGACGGCGTTGGCGCCGATCGCCAGGCCCAGGGTGGAGGGCGCGGTGCCGACGGTGTCGGTGGCGAAGGCCGCGACGCCGGACTCGAACTGGCCGTAGCAGGCGAAGAAGATCAGCCCGGCGAGCACGCAGAGCCGCAGCATCGCCTTGTCGGTGACCAGGGCGCGCAGGCCCTGGGGGCCGTCCGTCCGTTCCTGGACCGACACCGGGGCCGGCGCCGGGATCCGGGCGGAGCCGGTGACCAGGGCCAGGCCGAGGAAGGTCACGGCCTCGATGGTGAACAGCCGGGTCAGGCTGGCCGGGTCGGCGACGTCGACGATCTGGCCGCCGACCAGCGCGCCGATGCCCATGCCCAGGTTGATCAGGGTGAACTGCAGCGCGAACGCGTGCGACCTGGTCGCGGTGGTCGAGCAGCGGACGATCATCGTGGCGAGCGCCGGCTGGCAGGTGGTGACACCCGCGCCGAACAGGAAGGACGAGACCAGCAGGGCCGGGGTGCCGGTGGCGTGACCGAAGGCGAACGCGCCGGTGGCGGCGAGCGTCGCGCCGGCCAGCAGCACCGGGCGCGGGCCGTACCTGTCGATGCCGCGGCCGGTGAACGGGAGCACGGCCAGCGCGGCCAGCGCGAAGACGGTGAACACCATCCCGGCGGCCAGCGAGCCCAGGCCCCGCACCTGGTCCACGTACACGAACATGTACGGCATCGTGAATCCGCTGCCGAACGCGCTGAGCGCGTTGCCGATCTGGACGCGGCGCAGCGGGCCGCCCGCCCCATGACGCCGCTGCCTCTGCTGCTTCACCGTGCCGGTCACCGTGCACACCCCTTCACTAGTTTCGCTGGATACTCTTAAGCCCAGAAGATTTCAGAGCTAAAGTCTTAGCATTCGGAAGAGTGTGGAGTCAAAGGCTTAAGGAGTGCACCGCTTCATGCGACACTGGTCCGCATGACTGCAGAGAAGCCCGCCCCGGCCACCGCCAACGAGCTGGGAGTCGCCGAGCAGGTGGCCGTCTACCAGCGGGAATTCCCCACCGTGGACCCACAGGTGGAGACCATCGTGCAGACCCTCTCGCGGGTCGCCCGGCGGATGGGCGTGGCGTACGGCCGGCAGCTGAATGTGCTCGGGATCACCTCCGCCGAGTGGGAGGTGCTCAAGGCCCTGGTGGTCGCGGGCAGCCCGTACCGGCTCGGCCCGGGCGAGCTGGCCAAGCGGCTCGGACTCACCCCGGCCGCGATGACCCACCGGATCGACCGGATGGTCGCCGAGGACCTGGTCACCCGGGAACGGGACGAGGCCAACCGGGTCCGGGTGATCATCGAGCTGACCGAGAACGGCCGCGACAAGTGGCTGGAGTCGATGCGGATGGCCGCCGGCTTCGAGGAGGAGCTGCTCCAGGACCTCGCCGGGGAGGAGCGCACCGAGCTGTCCGCGCTGCTGGCCCGGATGCTGCGGCGGATCGAGGAGACCCAGCCCGACGCGCTGGGGCGCACCGACGACCTGGCCTGACCCGGCCCGCACACCTGCCCGCACACGCGGAAGTCCGGCCCGCCGGGGGAGCTCCCCCGGCGGGCCGGACTCGTGGTGCGAGGGTCCGTCAGGCCCTCAGATGTACGGGCGGGTCAGCCGCCCGGTGGTACCGGCCTCAGCAGGGGCCGTTGTCGGTCCAGACGCCCCACGCACCGCTGGCGGCCGGGTCGTCGCCCTTGGTCCACCACTTGTTGGTGTAGAAGTGGCCCTTCCAGGACACCTTGGTCGAGGTGGCGTAGGTGGCGGCCGCGTCCCAGCTCGGGGCGCCCGAGCAGCCGGCCGGGGTGGTCGGCGGCGTGGTGGGCGGCGTGGTCGGCGGGGTCGTGGGCGGAGTGGTGGGCGGCGTGGTCGGCGGGGTGGTCGGCGGCGTCGTGGTCGGCGGGGCCGGGCAGGACGCGGACGAGCCGTTGGTGGCCTGGACCATCTTGTCGAACAGCGCGGTCTTGGTGCCCAGGTCGTACAGCGAGAAGGCGAAGGAGCCGCCGAGGCCGTTGCAGTGGGCGTAGTCCACCTTGGCCTGGATCGACTTGGCGTCCTCGCCGGACCAGAAGGTGTTGCCGTCGTAGAAGTACGTGGCCTTCGCCGTGTCGTCCCAGAAGGTCTTGGACGGGTTGTCGACGAAGCCCGTGAGCTCCTTGTACATCTGGATGCCGGGCATGTTGCCGGACATCGCGGCGCCGGTGGCGGGCGCGGCGGCGGGCTGGAACAGGCCGTTCTGGCCGTTGTTCGCGACGCCGGTCCAGCCGCGGTAGTAGAACGGCACACCCATGTTGATCTTGTTGGCGGGGAAGCCGCCGGGGATGCCGTACTCCTTGTCACCGACCGTGTACGCCTTGATGGCGCTGTCGATCGAGTACTTGCCGCTGCCCGGCTTGACGGGGGTGCTCGGGTCGTTCGGACCGGAGTACAGCGGGGCCTGGTGGTTGGTCGGGCCCTTGGCGTCCCAGCCACCGTGCATGTCGTAGGTCATGACATCGAGGAAGGTGAGGTACGGAGCGATCTTGTCCGTCTCGATGTTCATGATCTTGTCCTGGCCGGCGCCGACCGCCGCCGCCGTGGCGTAGGTCCTGCCGTCGGCCTTGCCCTGCGCGTCGAGCTGCGTGCGCAGCTCCTTCAGCAGCAGGGTGAAGTTCTGCTTGTCGGCCGGGCTGGAACCGTTGCCGGTGTGGCCGCCGCCGCCCGGGTACTCCCAGTCGATGTCGATGCCGTCGAAGATGCCGGCCGCCGAGCCCGGGCCGCCGTAGCCGGCGTCGACCGGCAGGTTGCCCTTGATGAACATGTCGATGCAGGACGAGACCAGGTGCTTGCGCGAGGCGTCGGTGGCGGACGCCGCCGAGAAGTACTTGGAGTAGGTCCAGCCACCGATCGAGAGCAGGATCTTGAGGTTGGGGTTCTTCGCCTTCAGCTTCTTCAGCTGGTTGAAGTTGCCCGCGATCGGCTGGCCCCAGACGTCGCCGACGCCGTCGACCGAGATGTCCGGGCCGAAGCTCTTCTGGTAGTCGGCGAACGCGTCGGCCGCGCCGTCACCCGCGTTCGGGTTGTTGTCGTCCTGGCTGGCGGCCTTGGTCGCCTGGAAACAGCCCAGGTCGGTCGGGCTGATGTTGGCGAACGAGTAGATCAGGTAGTCCAGGTTCCCGGCCACGCCGGTGTCCTGGATCGTCTTGGGGTAGTACGCGTTGCCGTAGATCGACCACTGGTCGAAGTAGGCCACCTTGAGGCCGCCGCTGGTGGCGGGCGCGCCGGTGCTGTTGGTGACGGCGGCGTTGGCCGCGGCGCCACCGCTGAGCGCGAGGCCCGTGCCGAGCAGCAGCGAGGCGGTCGTGCCGGCCGCGAGGGCGGCCAGGCTCTTCGGGCGGCGTCGACGGCCGCCCTGCTGGGCCGGTGCCCCGGCCCTTTCGATACGTGAACGGAGCATGGGTGCGTGACTCCTTGTTGTGGGGGATTCCGCCGCCCTGGCGAACCCGTACGGGGTGGGGCCGTACGACCAGGGCATGACAGAACGGGGGAGGGAATCGAGCGGAAACATGCCTGACGGACGCCGGGATATGCCGAACCGGCGCCAGCGGTACGGACCGCTGACGCCGGTTCAGGGGCTCCCTGCACCTGGGGATTAAAATGGACTAGACCAACTCCCCCGTCAAGGGGTGATGTTGACGCTTGAGCCGCCGTTAAGGTTCACCCGCCCCGGCCGCACCGCCGCTGACCTGCGGGTGAGCGGCGGTGCGGGACCGGGTGACGCGGGTCAGTACCGGACGGCGTTGGACACGACCGCCTTGACCGTGCCGGTGAGGTCCCGGTTGCTGCGCGCGGTGGCCTGGGCGCTCTGCCCGGCGGCGACATCCGACACGGTGACCGCCGTCGCGTCCAGCACGTTGCCGGAGGCGTCCGTGAAGTTGATCTGGATGACGTACCGGTTGGCCTGCTGCTCGGGGTTGGTGACGGTGAGCGGCACCTCCGCCTTGCCGTCCGGGGTCGTGGTCACCGCCCCCGCGGCGACGTCCGCCTTGGCGTCCAGGCCGCCCTTGACGCCCGCGATCGCCGAGGAGGCCGCCGCCTCCGCGGAGGCCACGGCCGAGGAGAGCCCGCCGGCCGCGGCGCCGGCCGCCGAGGAGAGCCCACCCGCGGCCGAGCCGACCGCGGAGGCCGCGGCGGAGGCGGCGGCGGAGATGGCGGAGGCGGCGGCGGAGGCCGCGGCGGAGGCACCCTTCTCCACCGCGGAGGCGATGGCACCGTTCGGCTTGCCGCTGGACGAGCAGCCGGCCAGTGCCGCCGCGCCGAGCACGGCCGCGGCCAGGGCGGCGGCCACGGCCCGGCTCCGGTGCCGGACCGCGGGGGCGGTGACGTCCTGCGCGGTCACCCGCACCGGGGCGGTCGGCCGGCCGGTGGTGGTCGTCCTGGTGGGCGGCTGGCGATCCATGGGGTCCTCGATTCTGCCCGGCGCCGGGCTGCCCGGCACACTCCACGCCCACCCTCCGAGCCCCGGACCGGGTCCGCCAGCAGGGCTGATACGTACGGGTGAGGGCCCGACGGCTTGCTGACATAGCGGTAGAACTATTAATTTTCTGGATTATCGGACTTGTTGATCTCTCCCAGCCCCCCAGGAGCCTCAGCGCATGGGCCAGCACCGCCTCCCGAAAACCCGCAACCGGCAACGCATTTCCGCCCTCACCCTGACCGCCGGGGGTGCCTTACTGCTCTCCGGCACCGTCGCCCACGCGGCGCCCTCCACCCCGGCCCCCGGGGCCAAACCGTCCCTGGAACAGGTACAGCGCGAGGTCGACGCCCTGTACGAAGAGGTGGAGGTCGCCACCGAGCAGCAGAACGGACTCCAGGAGCGCCAGCAGCAGCTGGAGGCCCAGGCCGGCACCTTCCAGCAGCAACTGGCCGACCAGCAGGCGAAGATCAACACCGTGCACGAGTCGCTCGCCACGGTGGCCGGGGAGCAGTACCGCACCGGCGGCATCGACCCCACGGTCAAGCTGATGCTCAGCTCCAGCCCCGAGGACTACCTCGGCCGGGCCGGCCTCCAGGAGGCCGCCACCGCCGACCAGTCCGCCACCCTGGTCCGGCTCCAGGCCGACCAGCGCAAGATCGACCAGCTGCGCACCGAGACCGCCGCCCGGCTCGCCGAACTCGACGGCAACCGGGCCCAGTTGGCGGCCAAGAAGACCGAGGTGCAGGCCAAGCTCGCCAAGGTGCAGGGCATCCTGAACGGCCTCAAGGCGGACGAGCGGGCCAAGGTCCTGCGCGAGAACCAGCAGGCTGCCGCCGCCGCACAGCAGGCCGCCTCCCGCGGCACCAACCGTTCCGACGCCCCGGGCAGCAACGGCGAGGGCGCCTCCGGCACCCCGCAGTCCGCCCCGCCGGCCCCGTCCGCCGGCCGGGCCAAGGACATCCTGGCGTTCGGCTACGCCCAGCTCGGCAAGCCGTACGTCCGGGGTGGCGTCGGCCCGAGCGGCTTCGACTGCTCCGGACTGACCGTCACCGCGTACGCGGCGGCCAATATCAAGATCCCGCGCACCTCACAGGACCAGTACCGGATCGGCACCAAGATCTCCCGGGACCAGCTGCAACCCGGTGACCTGGTGTTCTACTACCCGGACATCCACCACGTGGGCATCTACGCGGGCGACGGCAAGCTGCTGCACGCCCCCCGTACCGGCAAGAACGTCGAGGTCGTCCCGCTCGACAGCATGCCGTACGCGGGCGCGGTCCGGGTCTGACCCGGGCCCTGGCCGGAGCGGGACGTCGGCCGGTCCGACGTCCCGCTCCGGCCGGGTGGCCGTACGGAGGCGGGGCCGGTCCTCAGGACAGCCCCGAACCCTCCTCGCGCGCCGCCTCCTCCGCCTCCACGGCGGACCGCTCCTCGCGCAGCCGCACCACGTGCCGGCGGCGGGCCACCACGCAGTACGCCGAGGCCGCGCTCGCCACGAACGACACCGCGCCGATCCACGGCCGGTCGAGGACGTGCCCGGCCAGATGGTCCAGCGAGTACCGCCCCGCACCGGACACGCCCAGCGCCAGCCCGGTCGCGCCGAGGAACGCCGGGTACTCGTAGCCGCCGGACGTCATGAAGAAGCCCGCCGGGGCGTGCACCGCCACCGCCCCCGCCATGGTGCCGGCCACCACCGCACCGGCCGCCGGCGTCGCCAGCCCGGCCACCAGCAGCGCGCCGCCACCCGCTTCGCCGAGGCCCGCCGCCAGGGCGTTCTGCCGCCCCGGGTGGAAGCCCATGTGCTCCATCGCCTTGGCGGTGCCCTCCAGGCCGGCGCCGCCGAACCAGCCGAACAGTTTCTGGGTGCCGTGCGCGATCAGCACCCCGCCCACAGCGCCGCGCAGGGCCAGCAGACCGAGATCCTTGCGGTTCAGACACATGTCGAATCCTCGTTCCAGCGGAGGGTGGTCCGGCTTCCATCCCAGCCGAAAGGGCGAGCCGGCTCGACTCGGGACCGCCATCCGGGCGAATATCGAAGCAGTGAGGAGTGGAGTCCCGATGACCCGGCGGCAACCCGAGTACCGGCTGGACGGCGGCACGATCACCGACCGCGAGGCCTTCTACACCGCCCTGGGGGCGGCCCTGAACGGCCCCGGCGGCTACTACGGCGGGAACCTCGACGCGCTCGCCGACTGCCTGCGCGGCGGCTTCGGCCCCACGCCCCCGTTCACCCTGGTCTGGCGGGACGCCGGCATCGCCCGCAACCACCTGACCGGCACGGTCTTCCTCGGCGAACGCGCCCTGAGCTACTTCGACGCGATCCTCGACACACTCCGCGCCGGAGGCGTGGCGGTCGATCTGCGGTAAATCGCCCCGGTCATGCTTGCCCCTATGTTCGTCTTCAACCTGAGCAGCGCTTTCATCGCCTTCTTCGCCGTCGTCGGTCCGCCCAAGGTCCTGCTGTCCTTCGCCCGGCTCGCCTCCACCCGCACCACCGGGGAGCTGCGCAGGCTGGCCGCCTGGAGCACGATCATCTCCGCCGTCGTCGGCCTGCTGCTCGCCTTCAGCGCGGACTTCGTCACCTCGCTGTTCCACATCTCCGACCAGTCCCTGCAACTGGCCGGCGGCGCGATCTTCTTCATCTACGCCGTCGCGCTGGTCCTGGGCATCCACCTCGGCGGCGGCGACGAGGACACCGAGCACCTGCCCAACCCGCTGGTGGACGGCATCCGCGAGCTGCTGCTGCCCTACATCGCGAGCCCGCTCGCGGTGACGGCGGTGCTGGTGGGCTCGCTCGCCAAGAACGACTGGGGCTGGCGCGTCACCGTCGCCGGGGCGTACATCGCCGTCGTGGTGATCAACTACGTCTGTGTGGCGCTGCTCGCCCCGCTGATGCAGCGCACCCACCGCACCTCGCTGGAGGTGCTCTCCCGGCTGCTCGGCCTGCTGCTGGCGGCGGTCGGCGTGGAGCTGTTCCTGACCGGCCTGGCGGGCCTGGGCCTGCACCTGCCCGACGGGCACTGAGCCCGCCCGGCGGGCGCCGCGGCGGTCCGGCTCAGCCGGCGGCCAGCAGCTCCAGGACCTCGCCGATCCGCGCCCGGACCAGCGGGTCGGCGGCCAGGCCGTCCGGGCCGACGTCCTTGCGGTCCAGCGGGACCCGGACGCAGGCGTCCGCCACGAGGGCGGCGCCGGTGTAGCGGAGCACGGTGCCCAGCGCGGCCTCGGCACCCTGGCCCCGGCCCGGTGCGGCGGCGTTGATCCAGCCGACCGGCTTGTCCGAGATCTCGATCCCGCCGACCGTCCAGTCCAGCAGGTTCTTGAACGAGCCCGGCAGCGTGCCGGCGTACTCGGGGGTACAGATCAGCAGCGCGTCGGCGGCCTCGATGGCGGCCCGCAGCTCGACGACCGGCTCCGGCAGCGGGTCGGTGTCGTGGTCGGGGTTGAAGTGCGGCAGTCCGGCCAGCCCGGTGTAGTACGTCGTGGTGACGGACTCCGGCGCCACTGCGGCGGCGGTGCGCAGCACGGTCTCGTTGGTGGAGCCCGCGCGCAGGCTGCCGGGGATCAGGAGGACGTGACGGTTGATCGGCATGGCGATGAACCTACCGGCCGCTGCCGGAGCGTGTCCCACCACGTGCGTGCCCGGTCCGGGCCCGGCACTCTACGGCGCGACCACCGGCCGCCAGGGCACCGGGCTGGAGAGGATCATCGAGCTGGCCGGCTGGCCGTAGCCGCCGAGGCGGTCGATCAGCGCCTCGAAATCGGCCATCGCGGGCACCGCGACCAGCAGCACGCAGCAGGCCCCGCCGGTGACCCGGTGCAGTTGGAGCACCTCGGGCCAGCGGGCCACCGCCGGATCGCGCAGCACGCAGCGGGGGCCGTAGCACTGGAGCTGGACCAGCGCGGTGATCGGCAGCCCGGCCCGGGCGAGGTCGACGTGGGCGTGGTACCCGGTGATCACCCCGTCGGCCTCCAGCCGGCGCACCCGCTCGGCGACGGCGGGTGCGGACAGGCTCACCCGGCGGGAGAGTTCGTTGTAGGAGAGCCGGGCATCGGCCTGCAGCTCGGCGAGCAGGCGGCGGTCGACGGCGTCCATGGCGGCTCCCGGCGGGTGGGTCGAGTGGCTGGATCCCGCTGTTTTGCGATCGTAAGGAGGACCGACGGAAAGACCTCTTGAACGATAAGCACGGATGCGGTTGCCGTGCCCGAAGCCCATTCAAGAACGGGCAGGGACCGCCGCACAATGGGGCCCCCGGCGGCGTCCGGGTCACCAGGAGGGATCACGATGGGGCACGACACGGTGGAAACACCCAACCTGTCGTTCGGTCGGGACGGGGAGCCGGGTCGAGGCACCCCGTACGCCCGCTACGTACGGCTGGAGGAGCTGCACAGCCTGCAGCACCCGCGCAGCGAGGTGCCGGCCGAGCTGTCGTTCATCGTCACCACCCAGGTGATGGAACTGCTCTTCGACCTGCTGCGGCACGAGTGGACGCTCGCCCAGCGGGCGCTGCGCGAGGACGACCTGCCGGCCGCGCTGGCCGCGCTGCGGCGCGGCACCCACGTCCAGGACGTGCTGGTGGAGTCCTGGGACCTGCTGGCGACCATGACCCCGCAGGAGTTCAACGCCTTCCGCCCGGTGTTCGGCGAGGCCTCGGGCTTCCAGTCCTCGGCCTTCCTGCACCTGGAGTTCCTGCTGGGCAACAAGAACGCCGCCCTGCTGCGGATGTACGACGAGGCGCCGGGGACGCACGCCGAACTGACCGCGGCGCTGCGCTCCCCCGGCCTCTACGACGACGCGCTGGCGCTGCTCGCCCGGCGCGGCCTGGCGCTGCCGGTCGGGCCCGCCGAACCGTCCGAGCAGCGGTACCGGGCCGAGCCTGCGGTGGAGGCGGCCTGGCGGCGGGTCTACACCGAGCCCGGGTTCGCCGACCTGAAGGCGCTCGCCGAGGCGCTGCTGGACGTCGCCGAGCGGGTGACCCGCTGGCGCCGGCGCCACCTGGCGGCGGTGAAGCGCTCGATGGGCGCCAAGCCGGGCTCGGGCGGCTCCAGCGGCCTCGCCTGGCTGCGCAGGTCCGCCGAGCAGGACGTGTTCCCGGAGCTGTGGACCGTCCGGGACGAGCTGTGACGACGGAACCGACGGTGCTGCCGGGGCTGACGGAGCCGGAGAGAAAGGGACCCGCCGTGATCACGCGCGAGGAGTGCGCGGCGCTGGACGCCGCCGACCCGCTGGCGGGCTTCCGCCGGGAGTTCGCCCTGCCCGAGGGCGTCGTCTACCTGGACGGCAACTCGCTCGGCGCGCTGCCGGCCGGCACCCCCGAGCGGGTGCGGCGGGTGGTCGAGCAGGAGTGGGGCCGGGAGCTGATCCGCAGCTGGAACGACGCGGGCTGGTTCGAGCAGCCGTACCGGCTGGGCCGGCGGATCGCGCCGCTGGTCGGGGCCGAACCGGACGAGGTGGTGGTCTGCGACACCACCTCGGTGAACCTGTTCAAGGTGCTCGCGGCGGCGCTGCGGCTGCGCCCCGGCCGCCGCACCGTGCTCGGCGACGGCGCGGCCTTCCCGACCGACCTGTACATCGCCGAGGGCGTGACCGGCCTGGTCGAGGGCGCCCGCAGCGTGCTGGTCGCGCCGGAGGAACTGGACCGGCACCTGGACGGCGAGGTCGCCGCCGTCGTCCTCTCCCATGTGGACTACCGGACCGGCGAGTTGCTGGACCTGCCCGGGATCACCGCCCGGGTGCGGGCCGCGGGCGCCCTGATGATCTGGGACGTCTGCCACTCGGTGGGCGCACTGCCGGTCGAACTCGGCGCCGGCGGCGCGGACTTCGCGGTCGGCTGCACCTACAAGTACCTGAACGGCGGCCCCGGCTCGCCCGCCTTCCTGTACGTGGCGCGGCGGCACCAGGCCGCCGCCGCCCAGCCGTTGAGCGGCTGGTTCGGGCACGCCCGCCCGTTCGCCTTCGAGCCCGGGTACGACGCCAGGGCGGGCATCGGGCGGTTCCTGACCAGCTCGCCCTCGCTGCTCGGCCAGGCCGCGCTGGAGGCGAGCCTGGACGTCTGGGAGCGCGCCGACCTGGGCGCGGTGCGGGCGAAGAGCCTGGCGCTGACCGATCTGTTCGTCGCCCTGGTGGAGGGGCTGGACGGGATCGAGGTGGCCACCCCGCGCGAGCACGCCCGGCGCGGCAGCCAGATCGCCCTCCGGCACGCCGACGGCTACCCGGTGGTGCAGGCGCTGATCGCACGCGGGGTGATCGGGGACTTCCGCGCCCCGGACCTGATGCGCTTCGGCTTCACCCCGCTCTATCTCACGTACACGGACGTCTGGGACGCGGCCCGGCACCTGGCCGGGGTACTGGAGTCCGGCGAGTGGCGGCAGGAGCGGTTCGGCCGGCGCGGCGAGGTCACCTGAGGGCGGGATCACCCTCGCCGCCCGCACCCTGGGCCCGGCCGGGCCGGTGGCCTGCCGCGCGTGGGCGGGGCTGGTGCGACTCCGGCCGGGGTTCGGCGGCGGTGAACCTGGGCAGGCTGATATTTGACTGGTCATCATACTGTGGGAGGGACGCATGGACCTGGAACTCGGCCCGCTGATGCCCGGACCTGCCGAGCTGATCGTCGGTCTGGTCTGCTTCTTCCTGCTGTTCTGGCTGCTGGGCAGGCTGCTGCTACCGCGGGCGGAACGGGTGCTGGCCGAGCGGCGGGATGCCATCGAGGGGCGCACGGAGCGGGCCGAGGCCATCCGGGCCGAGGCCGAGCGGACCCTGGACACCTGCCGGCAGGAGCTGGCGGACGCCCGGCACGAGGCCGCGCGGATCCGCCAGGAGGCCACCGGGCAAGGTGCGGCGATCATCGCGGCGGCCCGCGAGAAGGGCATCCGCGAGCGCGACCGGCTGGTCGCGGAGGCGGGCGCCCGGATCTCCGTGGACCAGGCGCTCGCGGCGGTCTCGCTCCAGGCGGAGGTCGGCGAGCTGGCGGTCGAGCTGGCCGGACGGGTGGTCGGCGAGCCGCTGGCCGCCGTCGCCGCCCGGCGCGGCACCGTGGAGCGGTTCTTCGACGAGCGCTGAGCCGGAGCCTCGGCGCCCCTCGGGTACCTGCCGCGAGGACCGGCGTCCCGTCGTCGCGGGGTATGGGTCCTCGCCCCGCCGGGCAGAAGGCGGCTCCGGCGGGGCGCAGGGAACTCAGCGGTCCGTCAACACACGGGCTTGGGCCTCGACGGCATGCTCTGCATGTCGCACACCGCCTTCGGGTTGTAGTAGGCGGCGGCGCTGCCCGCCGTGCCGGCGCCGATCCCGATCAGCGCGACGAGGACGCCGGCCGCGACGGCCGCCCGGTGCTTGCGGGTGCGGGTGGTGGTACGAGCCACAGACGGTCCCTCTCCATGGGCCGGCGCCGGATCGATCGGCGCCGACAAGCGGTGAAGCGGCCCCTCCGGTGAGGGGCGACGGACCGAGGATCACCCGTCCGGACCGAGAGCGGGAGGTCATGCCGCGCCCTTGCCGACCCGGCGAATCCATGCCGCGGGCCGACAGGCTCGACCGACCCCTGGTGATCGCGCGACACCACGATGAACAATCGTTGACGTGGACCCCTCCGGCGCTCTCCGTGACTTCCTGCTCTCCCGCCGGGCCCGGCTGCGGCCCGACGACGTCGGGTTGTCCGGCCACGGGCCGAGGAGAGTCGCCGGGCTGCGCCGCGAGGAGGTAGCCGAACTGGCGGCCGTCAGCCTGGAGCACTACATCCGGCTCGAACGCGGCCACGCCTCACAGGTGTCGGACGCCGTCCTCGACGCCGTCGCCGACGCCCTCCGGCTGAGTCCGGGCGAACGCCGGTACCTGCACAGCCTCGCGCGGCCGCCCGCCGGACACGAGAAGACGAGCCGCGCCGGCGTCCGGCCCAGTGTGCAGCACGTCCTCGACTCGATGATCGACACACCCGCCTACCTGGTCGGCCCGGGCGGCACCGTACTGGCCTGGAACCGGCTGGCGGCCGCGGTCTTCGCCGACTTCTCCCGGATCCCCGCCGGGCAGCGGACCGTCGGGCGGCTGGTCTTCACCCACCCCCGCGCCCGACGCCTCTACGCCGACTGGGAGGCGAAGGCCCGCGAAGCCGTCTCCTACCTGCGGACCGAGACCGGAAAGCGGCCGCATGACCCGGCCCTCGCCGACGAGATCCGGCAGCTGACCGCCCGGAGCGAGGACTTCCGCCGGCTCTGGTCCGAACAGCTCGTCCTCGAAACCACGCACTCGACCGTCCGTCTGATCTGCCCGCCGTTCGGCCGGCTGGAGCTCTCCTGGGAGACCCTCCAGCTGACCGACAGCCCCGACGAGGTCGTACTCGTCTACACGGCCGCCCCCGGATCCCCCTCCGCCGAGGCGCTGCGCACACTGTCCCGCGCCGCCGGCATCACCCCGGCACCGGCCGACCGGCGCCCGCGGGGATGCTGAGCGCCGGGCCCGGCCGGATACGACGACGGTCAGGCGGCCCGGTTCGGGAACCGGGCCGCCTGACCGTCGTTCAGTACTGTCGAGCCGCCGGACAAGCCCTAGCTGTGGCGTCCGCGGCGACGGGCGGCCAGGACGGCCAGACCGCCGAGGCCCAGCAGGCCGACACCGGCCAGGCCGAAGACGACCGGCGCGTTGCCCGCTCCGGTCGACGGAAGCTCACCGCCACCACCGGGGTGGTGGCTGTTCGAGTGGTGGCCGCTCGGGTGGTGGCTGGTCGGCGCGGGGCTCGACGAGGTCGGGGACGGGCTGTGGGACGGGCTGTGGGACGCGCTGGGCGAGGTGGGTGACGCGCTCGGCGAGGTCGGGGAGGACGACGGCGAGGTCGGCGACGAACTGGGCGACGTCGGGGAGGACGACGGCGAGGTGGGGGACGCGCTCGGCGACGTCGGGGAGGACGACGGCGAGGTCGGCGACGCGCTCGGCGACGTCGTGCAGTCCGGCAGGTCCCCGTCGAACGGGTAGCTGTGGATCTCGTAGCCGCCGCTGCCGGTCTGGATCAGGTTGCCCGCCAGGTACACCCGCCCGTTGAGACCGGGGGTGGCGATCGTGGTCGTGCCGCCCACGTTGCCCGCCATGACCGAGCCCTGGAACTGCGCGCTCCCCAGGATCTGCGCGTTGGTGGAGGTGGGGAAGTTCCACATCAGCTTGGAGCGCATGTCGGTGGTCGGGTCGCCCGGCAGACCGGTACCGGTGTAGGTGTTGATGATGGCGTTGTCCGACAGCATGTTGACGACGACGGTGGCGCCGGCCGGGATGTTGTTGAAGACCAGCCCGATCTGCTGGGTGGCCGTGCCCAGGTTTCCGGTGACGTTGAAGACCTGCCGCATGCTGGTCCCGTCACCGGTGAAGGTCGCCTCGCTGTTGGTGACCGCGACCGTGCCGGTCGCGGTGGCCTGGCCCGCGCAGGTGGAGGCCTCCTCGATCTGGGAGAGCACCGCCTGGTAGGGCGCGGCGGCGTTCGGGTCCTTGATCGCCTGACCGGTGGGGTCGATGTTGACGATCCCGGAGAGCGTGCCGGCGTAGCGGAGGTTGCCGAACGCCGGGCCGGTGGAGTCGCTGCCACCGATCAGGATCTGGTTGCCGGTGACCACGTCGACGTTGCCGCCGACGGTGACGAAGTCGCTGCCGTTGGGCGGCACGACGCGCGAGCCGACGCCCACGACGCCCATGTTGAAGGCGCCGCCGCCCTGGCTCTTGTCGACGGTCAGGTTCCCCAGGGTGACGATCTTGCCCTCGGCCTCGGCGGCGCGGCCGTTCACGGTGTAGTTGCCACCGGTGAAGATGTTGATCGTGGAGTCCCGGCCGGTGAAGTCGCCGTTGTTCGGCGGCGGCCAGGTGGCCGGGCAGTCGGGCCCGGTGCAGGCGCCCAGCGGCGGCGCCAGCGGGGCGGCCGAACCGACCGTCAGCACCGCGGCCATCGGCAGCACGGCGAGCGTGGTGGCCACCGCCACCCGAACGGCCCGACGCCTGCGGGCCGTCGGCGGACTTTTCACGGCGGTCGTTCTGTGATCCGGCGTACCGGTGCCCTGACCCATCGACACATTCCTCCGCACATGGAAAAGGGCAGGCCTCACAACTCCTGCCACGTTTTCGTCCGATCACCGGGTAATCCCGGCCGATCCGGGACATCCAACCCCAAATCGGACTATCTATACCCTACAGACCATCAGGCGTGATATGGAAATCATCCGGCCGGCGCAGCGGCCCCGTCCTTTCGCCGACCCCGCTAGGTTGGGAAGCATGACTTCCGAGGACCTGGACCAGAACGCCCCGCTCGCCGCCGTCGCGGCCAGCGCCGACGTCCTGCGGCACCCCGAGGCCGGCGAGCACCTGCTCACCGCCGTCGAGCTCGAACGCGCCGCGCGCTTCCGGCACGAGTCGGGACGGGTGGACTTCACCGCCGCGCACATCCTCGTCCGGCTCTGCGCCGCCCGGCTGCTCGGCGTCCCGGCCGCCGGGCTGACCCTGGCCCAGAACTGCCCGGACTGCGGGAAGGGCGACCACGGCAAGCCGTACCTGCCGGACCACCCGGGCGTGGAGGTGAGCCTCTCGCACACCAAGGGCGTGGTCGCGGCCGCCGCCGGACATCAGCCGGTCGGCGTCGACGTCGAGCTGTCGACGCGCGGCGGATCGCTTCTCCCGGTCGCCCAACGGGTACTCGCCCCGGCAGAGTTGCGCCTGGTCGAGGCGCACCCGGAGCCGGATCGGGCGTTCCTGCGGCTCTGGGTACGGAAGGAGTCGCTGATCAAACTCGGCCGGACCAGCCTGGACACCCTCGCCGCCGTCGACCTCTCCGCCCTGCCGCTCGACGTCCCTCCGGGTGCGCCGCTGCGCAGCCGCTACCAGGACCTCCACCTGCTCGACTGGGCCGACGAGGACCTGGGCGGCGCGGCCGTCTCGGCCGTGAGCACCGTCGCGCCGCGGGTGGTCGCGCTGACGCCGCCGACAGCCCGCTGAACAGCCCGCGAAGGACGGCCACCCGACCGGCGGGGCCCCGGATAAGCGGTGTTAGCGTGCGTGCTCAGGGCTTCGGAACCGGACGCCCCGGCTGCCCGCGCCGGGTGTGCCCGTCGCGCAGCCCGACGTCGGATTAAGGGTGTCCCCGCCATGGCCAAGTTCCTGCTGAGCCTGCACGTCCTCGCCTCGGTGCTGTTCATAGGCCCGGTCGCGGTGGCCGTCAGCATGTTCCCCCGCCGGGCCAGGGCCGCGCTCGCCGGCGGGCCCGACGGGGCGGCCGACGCGGGCGTGCTGCGGGTACTGCACCGGATCACCCAGGTCTACGCGCTGCTGGGGATCGCCGTCCCGGTGATGGGCATCGGCGTCGCCCAGGTGATGGACGTGCTCGGGCAGTCCTGGATGATCGTCTCGATGGTGCTCACGGCCCTCGCCGCGCTCTCGCTGCTGCTGTTCGTGCTGCCCGCACAGCAGGCGGCGGTGGACGCGCTCGACCTCGGCGCCGAGGACCCGGAACACGGCAAGGCCGTGCAGGGGCTGCGCCTGCTGCCGATGACGGCCGGGGTGTTCAACCTGCTCTGGGCGGTGGTCGTGGTCCTGATGATCATCCGGCCGGGCTCGACCACGGGCGTCTGAGAACGCCACGGTTCGGCCACTGCGGTCCGGTCTCCCGGTAGTACCGTCCTGGCATGACGACGGCGGAGACCGGAACCGGTACGGGCGTGGGGGCGCTGCTGCGCGGCTGGCGCGAGCGGCGGCAGCTCAGCCAGCTGCGACTGGCCCTGCGGGCCGACTCCTCGGCCCGGCACATCAGCTTCATCGAGACCGGCCGGTCCCGGCCCAGCCAGGAGATGGTGCTGCGGCTCGCCGAGCACCTGGACGTCCCGGTACGGGAGCGCAACACGCTGCTGCTGGCGGCCGGTTACGCCCCGCACTACCCGGAGACCCCGCTCGACGACCCGGCGATGGACGCCCTGCGCGGCGGTATGGAGCGGCTGCTGGCCGCACACGACCCGTACCCCGCCCTGGTCGTCGACGGCGTCTTCCGGGTGCTGGCGGTCAACCGCTCGCTCGGCGTCCTGCTCGACGGGGTCGCCCCCCGGCTGCTGGCACCGCCGCTCAACGCGATGCGGATCACCCTGCACCCCGAGGGGCTGGCACCGCGGATCGCCAACCTGCGGCAGTGGCGGCGGCACCTGCTGGAACGGATGGAACGCCAGATCGAGCTGGTCCGCTCGGCGCCGCTGCGGGCGCTGTACGAGGAGGTCAGCGCCTACCCCGAGCCCGCGAACCGGCTGCTGGACGACACCGACGAGGACATCGCCGAGCTCTTCCCGTTCGCGCTGCCGCTGCGGGTGGCGTACCGGGGGCGGGTGCTGTCGTTCCTCTCCACCGTCGCGACTTTCAACACCCCGATGGACGTGACCGTCTCCGAGCTGGCCATGGAGACCTTCCTGCCGGCCGACGCGCAGACCGCGGCGGTGCTCCGGGAGGCGGCGCCCCGGGAAGCGGTGCCCCGGGCGTAGCGCGGCCTGGTCAGCGGGAGAGCGCACCGGTCCGGCGCAGGGCGGTGAACTGCAGGGCTCCGAACAGGGCCACGACGGCGGCCTGCAGCGGGATCCAGACCAGCCCGGTGGTGGTCGGCTCCAGCCAGGCCGCCATCGCCACCAGGCTGAGCACCACCCAGGCCAGGTTGATGTCGATCACCGCCAGCACGCCGAGCCGCGGCGGTCGCCGGCGGGCGGCCAGGACGCCGACCGCGGCACCGAACACCGCCAGGACGGCGCCGAGGCCGAGCAGGGTGGCGCGGCCTGCGCCGAGCAGGTCACCGAGCTGTCCGGGAAAGGCCAGATAGGCGAGGCCGTTGCCGCCGCTGACCACCGCGTCCAGGGCCAGGAAGCCGCGCAGGGCCTTCCACGGGGCGTCGACGGGGGTGAGGGCGGTACGGCCGCCGGGCAGGGTGTTCGCGGACATGGCGGATCAACCTCCGGGAGGAGTCGGGGCAGGGGGCCGGGGCCCGGCGCCGCGTTCGGCACCGGGTGCTCCCCACCCTGCCCGGCCGGCCGCCGGCCGTCGATTACCTCCGAGGTCATGCACCTCCGAGGTCATGGCCCACCGGCTCAGGCGTACGGCCCGGTGCGCCGAAGCGGTACGCCCCCCTCGGGCGCCGCCCGGCCCCCGGGGCGGGCCGGGTGGGCCGGGCCTCCGGCGTCCGCCAGGCCGAACAGCCGGGCGGCGTTGTCGTGGCAGACGGCCCGCAGCCACTCCTCCCCCAGGCCCGGCCGGGCCAGCGCGTCCAGCTGGTGAACGTACCGGTACGGAATGTTGGGGAAGTCGCTGCCGAGCAGGACCTGCTCCCGCAGGCCCCGCAGGCGCGGCAGTTCGGCGACCGGGAACGGGGTGTCGCGCTCGGCGAAGTCGGTGAACGCGATGGTGGTGTCGAGGCGGGCGCCGGGGTGGCGCTCGACGAGGTCGAGGAAGTCGGTGTACTCGGGCATGCCCAGGTGGGCGACCACCAGGTTGAGCCGGGGGTGGCGGGCGAGCACCCGGCCGACCGGACCGGGGCCGGTGTACTTGCCGGGGACGGGACCGGAGCCGCAGTGGGTGACCACGGGGGTGCCGGTCTCGGCGAGCAGGCCCCAGACCTCGTCGAGCAGCCGGTCCGCCGGGTCGTACCCGCCGACCTGGAGGTGCGCCTTGAACACCCGGGCCCCGTCCGCCAGGGCCCGTGCCACATAGCCGGGCGCGCCGGGCTCGGGGAAGAAGGTCGCGGTGTGCAGGCAGTCCGGGGTGCGGGCGGCGAAGTCGGCGGCCCAGGCGTTGAGCCAGCCGGCCATGCCCGGCTTGTGCGGGTAGAGCATCGAGGTGAACGCCCGGACGCCGAAGTCCCGCAGCCGCTGGACGCGTTCGGCCTCGTCCTCGCGGTAGGTGATCGGCCAGGGCCGGTCCACCAGCGGGCCGGCCCGGTCGAAGTACGCCCAGACCTTGTCGAGGACGTTCTTCGGCATGAAGTGGGTGTGGACGTCGATCAGGCCGGGCAGGCCGAGGCCCTGCCAGAAGGCGCGGACCTCGGCCGCCTCCGCGCGCCGCCCGCCGGGGCCTTCCGGCCGCCCGGCGGTGGCGGCGCTCACGCGGGTACCGGACGGGCGCGGTCGATGATCGTCCCGACCGCGAGGCCGGCGGGCAGGGTGCCGAAGGCGGCGCCGTGGTCACCGCCGAGGCGGGAGGCGCAGAACGCGTCGGCCACCTCCGGACTGCCGTGGCGGACCAGCAGCGCGCCCTGGAAGGCCAGCGCCATCGACTCGACCAGCCGGCGCGTCCGGTACTCCAGGTCCGCCGTGTCCCCGAGCTGCTTGCGGAGTCCGGCGACGGCCGCGTCGAGCCGGCGGTCCGCACCGGCGGCCGCGTCCAGTTCGCCGAAGAAGGCCTCGACCGTCTCCGGGTGCTTGGCCATGGCCCGCAGCGCGTCCAGGGCGGCGACGTTGCCGGAGCCCTCCCAGATCGAGACCAGCGGCGCCTCCCGGTAGAGCCGGGGCATACCGGACTCCTCGACGTAGCCGTTGCCGCCGAGGCACTCCAGCGCCTCGGCGGCGTGCGCCGGACCGCGCTTGCAGACCCAGTACTTGGCGACGGCCAGCCCCAACCGCCTTACCAGCGACTCGGTTTCGTCCCCGGCGAGGGCCCGGTCGGTGGACTGGGCAAGGCGCATCGCGACGGTGGTGGCCGCCTCGGACTCGACGACCAGGTCGGCGAGCACATTGCGCATCAGCGGCTGGTCGATCAGCTCCTTGCCGAACGCCCGCCGGTGGAGGGCGTGCTGGACCGCCCGGGTGGCGCCGAGGCGCATGCCGGAAGCGGCGCCGATGGTGCAGTCGAGCCTGGTCATGTTGACCATCTCGATGATGGTCCGCACACCCCGGCCCTCCTCACCGACCAGCAGGCCGACCGCGCCGTCGTACTCGATCTCGGCGGAGGCGTTGGACTTGTTGCCCAGCTTGTCCTTGAGCCGCTGGAGGAGCAGGAGGTTGCGTCCGCCGTCCGGGAGCACCCGCGGCAGCATGAAGCAGCTGAGACCGCCCGGCGCCTGGGCCAGCGTCAGGAAGAGGTCCGACATCGGGGCGGAGGTGAACCACTTGTGGCCGGTGAGCCGGTAGGTGCCGTCGGCGTACGGGGTGGCGGTGGTGGTGTTGGTGCGGACGTCCGAGCCGCCCTGCTTCTCCGTCATCGACATGCCGGCGATCAGGCCGCGCTTGCCGTGCGGCTCGCGCAGCCCGAAGTCGTACTCGGTGGCGGCCAGCAACGGCTCCAACTCGCCTGCCAGGGCCGGGTTCGCGCGCAGGGCCGGCACCGAGGCGTAGGTCATCGAGATCGGGCAGGTGTGGCCGGCCTCGACCTGGCTCCAGACGAAGAACTTGGCGGCCCGGGCGGTGTGCGCGCCCGGCCGTTCGTCGCGCCAGGGGGCGGCGTGCAGACCGTGGCCGACGGCGGTGCGCATCAGCTCGTGCCAGGCCGGGTGGAACTCGACCTCGTCGATCCGGTGGCCGAAGCGGTCGTGGGTACGCAGCACGGGCGGGTTCTCGTTGGCCAGCCGGCCCCACTCGGCGGCCTGCTCGGAGCCGGCCAGGCGGCCGAGTTCGCGCAGTTCGGGTTCGGCCCAGCCGGCGCCGGCCCGGTGCAGGGCGGCGAGCAGGGACGGGTCGGCGGCGGTGTCGTGTCCGTACGGCAGGGGCACCTGGTTGGTGACCTCATGCGTCGCTGTCATCGCGTCCTCCCAGGGCACGCAGGGTGAAGGAGACCAGGGCCGGGACCACCTCGGGCACGGTGCCGGAGGTGGCGGCTTCGGGGGTGGCGGCTTCAGCGGCTGCGGGGGCAGCGGCTTCAGGGGCTGCCGCGAGTGGGCCGGCCAGTGCCTCGGCGACCGCGCCGACCAGCGCGGCGGCGGTCAGCTCCGGCTCCTGGCGGGGCAGTTGGCCGGCCGCCACGGCGGCGGCGATCTCGGTGGCGATCACGTCGCGGAAGGCCCGCCGGAACACCAGCCGTTCGGCGTCCACGACGGCGTCGGCCGGCTCGACCAGCAGCGCGTAGGCGAGTACGGGCGCGCGCAGGGCGCGGGTCGCGAAGGTCTCGACCACGGCGGCGATCCGCTGTCGCGGGGTCTCCCGGCAGGCGACGGCGGCGGTGACGGCGGCGATCTCGCGGGTGACCACCCGACGGAACAGTTCGACGGACAGCTCGGCCTTGCCGGCAAAGTGCTGGTACAGGCTCCCGGTGGCGATCCCGGTGCGGTCCGCCACGGCGGCCATCGAGCAGCCGCCGTAGCCGCGCTCGGCGAGCAGCCCGACGGCGGCCTGCAGTACGGCCTCGCGCTGGGCGTCCAGGCGGGCTTGTACGGCGGGCGTGCGACGGTAGGCCATAGAAGTATTGAAGCACTGATTCACCGCTTCGGGGAGGGGTGGCGCCCTGTGCGCCCGCGTACGCTCCACCCCGCGCGCCCACGGGAAGGGGCCGCCCGCCGGCCCGGTGCCGACGGGTGACCCCTTCGTGTGCGCCGTCCCGCTACGGGCGGTGACGCTCCAGCTTCAGACCCTCCGCGTCCAGCTCACCGAACGGCGGGATCCGGTGGCTCTGGGCGAGGGAGCGGGCGGTGGCCGGGTCGGCCAGCCCGGCCCACTCCAGCACCTTGGCGGTGGCCGCCGCCGAGTCGTCGGCCGTCAGCTTGCCGATGTTGGAGCCGTGGTTGCCGCCGGGCACGGTGTAGACGTAACTGTCCTCGCTGCCCCGGCCGAGGTGGAACGGCTCGGCGCCCCACGGGTCGTTCTGCCCGTAGACGAAGATGATCCGCTCGGCGGAGCGCTTCACCCAGCGGTCGATGTCAGACATCGCGGACGGGTCGAAGCGCATCGGGATGTTCTTCGGCACGTAACTGCGCGGCGAGTACAGCTCCTTGAAGTCGTAGTGCTGCACGCCCTTGAGGTGCGGGACGTCGAAGCCGGGCGAGCCCAGCTCGGTGCCCGCCTGGTAGTAGTACGCGGTGTACTTGGCGAGCGACTGGTCGCTGTTGCCGGTGATGCCGGACTGGGCGTCGAACCAGGCGTACAGCTGGTCGTCGGTCGCGGTGGCCGCCGCCGGGACGGTCGCGCAGTCCGCCTCGGTGCTGTACTGCCAGAACGCCCAGACGACGTCGAGCACGCCCGCCTCGTAGGCCCGGTCGGCGCTGCCGACGGTGGTGAAGGTGGAGCCGGCGGCGGCGTTGTCGGCCACGTAGCGGGCCTCCAGCCGGTCGCGGCGGACCAGGAGTTCGCGCTGGGCGGCGTTGAGCGCGGCGCGGCACTCCGGGGTCCCGACGTTGCGGAAGAACGCGGAGTAGGCGGAGTCCTCGCGGTTGTCGACGTCGTTCGGGGCGACGTACGCGATCGTGGCCGTCACGTCGTCCGGGTAGAAGCGGCGGTGGTAGACGGAGGACATGCCGCCCTTGCTGGCCCCGGTGGAGAGCCAGTCGCGGTGGTAGATCCGCTTCAGCGCGGTGATGATCCGGTGCGAGTCGGCCGCGGCCTGCCGGATCCCGGCCTTGGTCCAGTCGGCGGGCTCCGGGCGGGACGGCGTGAAGTAGCGGTACTCGATGGAGACCTGGTTGC
This sequence comes from Kitasatospora sp. NPDC088548, assembly GCF_044753005.1. Taxonomy (NCBI): domain Bacteria; kingdom Bacillati; phylum Actinomycetota; class Actinomycetes; order Kitasatosporales; family Streptomycetaceae; genus Kitasatospora; species Kitasatospora sp. NPDC088548. The sequence continues at coordinate 239,352 of NZ_JBIVMI010000004.1, read as the reverse complement.
CGTCGGTCAGCCGGGTCGGCTCGGTGCGCGAGGGGTTGGTCCCGAGGGTGTACCCGTTGGTGTAGAAGACGGTCGGGCGGTCGTCACCGCGGTGCAGCACGCTGAGCCGCTGCTGGAAGGTGCCCAGCCAGGGCCGGAAGTGGTCGATCGGCTGGGTGTAGGTGAGCAGGAAGTAGCGGTGGCCGGTGGTGGTGGGCTTCTCCTCCGTGACGGTCATCCCGGGGATCGCCGCCAGGCGGTCCTTGATGTCGGCGGAGGGGTTGTCGGCGGTGGCCGAGCCGACGGCGTCCGCCGCGGGGGCGTCCACGGCGGGGACGTCCGGGGCTCCCGTGCTCCGCGCGAGCGCGGGCGACGCCAGACCGAGGGCGAGCAGGGGTATCAGCAGGACGGCGACCAGCAGCCTTCTGAGCGTGGTGGACATCAACTCTCCATTGGGTCAACGGAACTGTTCGTCACTCTTCGACAGGTCGAGCGATGGCCGTCCGGTAGACGGCCGAATGGGCCATCCGCCGGTAGCGGATGGCCCATCGGGAAGGGAGTCCTGGTCAGGGGCGCGGCAGGGTGCAGCCGGGGAGGGTGAGGTCGAGGCGGTTGCCGGACGCGAAGCAGGCCGGGATGCCGTAGGTCTGCTGGGCGTAGTTGATTCCCTGCCGGACCGTCACCGAACCGTTCTGGTCCACCTCGCACGGGTTGTTGACGGTGCAGTACTGACCGTCCTCGTTGCCCGTGTTGTTGACGGCCACGACCTGGCCGGTGCCGGCGTCGACCACGGGCGAGCCGGAGGTGCCGCCGATGGTGTTGCAGCTGGAGGTGTAGCGGACCGAGTCCTTGAAGGTCCAGCCGCCCTCCTTCAGCCGGTAGGCGAAGCCGTCGATCGAGCAGGAGTAGATCTTCTTCCAGTACCCGGAGACGACCTTGATCGAGGCGCCCTGCGCGGGGTGGCCGGCGGAGATGGTCAGCGGGGCGATCCCGTACTGCGACTGGATCGACGCATAGGTGGTGTTCAGCTGGTAGATCGACACATCGGTGTCGGTCATGGTGCCGTAGACCACCTTGGTCGCGCGGAGCGTGGCGAGGCTGCCGCCGGTGGAGCTGAGCAGCGAGAAGGTGCGGCTGGAGGCCTTGTTCACGACGACCTGGCCGGGGCCGGGCATACCGGACTCCAGGCAGTGGCCGTTGGACAGGACGAGCGCCGGGTCGTTCGCGGCCGAGCCAGGCAGCCGGACCAGGGAACCGGAACAGTTGCTGAGCGCCACCGTCCCGGCGAAGTTGACGGCGGCGGCGGCCTGCGCCTGCTGCCCCTGCGCGGCCACGGCCTCGACCGCGGCTTCGGTGACGGTGGCGGCCGTGGCGCCGACCGGGGCCGGGGCGCTCGCGGCGGCGGGGGCCGCTCCGGCGAGGGCGGTGGCCCCGGCGAACAGGAGTGCGGTGAGTATGCCAGTGAGCGGCTTCTTCATGAGAGACCTCTCGTTGTGGGGGTGCACCAAAGCTGGCGCGGACATGACGTGTTGTCAAGAGTCCCGCCACAACGCCGAGGCCAGGGGAAGGGCGGGATCCTACCGGCGCCGCGCACGCCCGCCCCCGCCAGCCGTCCCGTCCGTCAACTTCCGTTCCAGCAAAGGCGATCGAGTCCTACCTCAGGCCGGTGACCGCGCTGCGCCGCACCGGTGGCCCACCCCGCGCACCCGCCACACCGCCCCGGCCCGCTCGCGCGACGGCCACTGGAGAACGACTGAAGAAGCGCCGAAGAGACGTCGAACCGGTCAAGCCGATCGAACGACTGATCCAGCCAACCTGCCGCGCAAAGCCGGTCGGCCACCGTACTGTGGCGGGATCGGCCGAGTGACCGTATGGGGGCTGGAGTGACGACCGAGTACCGAAGTGACGCACAGTCGGAGCCGACGGGAGGAGCGCGGCAGGGCGCGGCCGGCGCCGGCCGCCTGCTCGCCGTGAGCGATCTGCACGTCTCCTACCAGGAGAACCACGACCTGGTGGAGAAGCTGCAACCCTCCTCCCCCGACGACTGGCTGATCGTCGCCGGCGATGTCGCCGAGCTCACCACCTCGATCGAGTGGACCCTGGGCCTGCTCGCCGAACGCTTCGCCCGCGTGGTGTGGGCCCCCGGCAACCACGAACTGTGGACCCACCCCGACGACCCGGTGCAGCTGCGCGGTGTGGCCCGCTACGAGCACCTGGTGGAACTCTGCCGCAGCCTGGGCGTGGTGACCCCCGAGGACCCGTACCCGGTCTGGCGGGGCGCCGGCGGGCCGGTCACCGTCGCCCCCCTGTTCCTGCTGTACGACTACTCCTTCCGCGCGCCCGGCACGACCACCAAGGAGGAGTCCCTGGAGGCCGCCTACACCAGCGGCGTGGTCTGCGCGGACGAGCGGATGCTCCACCCCGACCCGTTCCCCGACCGCGACTCCTGGTGCCGCGAGCGCGTCCGGCTCACCGAGCAGCGGCTGGCGGCCTGCGACCCGGAGCTGCCGCTGGTGCTGGTCAACCACTACCCGCTGGTCCGCCACCCCACCGAGATCCTCTGGTACCCGGAGTTCGCCCAGTGGTGCGGCACCGAGCTGACGGCCGACTGGCACCGCCGCTTCAACACCGCCGCGATGATCTACGGCCATCTGCACATCCCGCGGGTGACCAGCTACGACGGCGTCCGCTTCGAGGAGGTGTCGCTCGGCTACCCGCGGGAGTGGCGCCGCCGCGGTCTGCCGGACCCGCTGCTGCGCCAGGTGTTCCCCGAGGCCGACTGAGCCGCTTCCCGCCGCGCCCGGTGCGGGCGCGGCGGGCGCGGCGGGCGCGGAATCAGGTGTGGGTCACTCCGGCCCGGCCTGCGCCTTGGCCTCCGCCTCCTCGAAGGTCGCCGAGGCCTCCGGCCGGGCCAGCGTGACCACCAGCTCGCCGTCGCTCACCTCGGCGATCAGCGTGTCGCCCTCCTGCACGGTGCCCTCCAGCAGCAGGTTGGAGACCCGGTTGTCCAGCTCCGACTGGATGGTCCGGCGCAGCGGCCGCGCCCCGAACTCCGGCTGGTAACCCCGGTTCACCAGCCACTCCTTGGCCTGCTCGGTGACCTCCAGCCGCACGTCCTGCGCCTTCAGCCGGCGCCGGCTGCGCTCCAGCAGCAGGTCGACCACGGAGAGCAGGTCCTTCCGGGTGAGCGCATGGAAGACGATCACCTCGTCGATCCGGTTGAGGAATTCCGGGCGGAACTGCGAGCGCAGGTCGCGCATCAGCTCGTCCCTGATCTCGTCGACGTTGCCCGAGTGGTCGAGGATCCGCTGCGAGCCGATGTTGCTGGTCATGATGACCACGGTGTTGCGGAAGTCGACCGTACGCCCCTGGGCGTCCGTCAGCCGTCCGTCGTCCAGCACCTGGAGCAGCAGGTTGAAGACGTCCGGGTGGGCCTTCTCCACCTCGTCGAAGAGCAGCACGCAGTACGGCTTGCGGCGGACCGCCTCGGTGAGCTGCCCCGCCTCCTCGTAGCCGACGTACCCGGGCGGGGAGCCGACCAGCCGGGAGACGGTGTGCTTCTCCTGGAACTCGCTCATGTCGAAACGGACCATCCGGTCCGGGTCGCCGAACAGCAGCTCGGCCAGCGCCTTCGCCAGCTCGGTCTTGCCCACACCGGTCGGCCCGAGGAAGAGGAAGCTGCCGGTCGGCCGCTCCGGGTCGCCCATCCCGGCCCGGCCGCGCCGGACCGCCTGGGAGACCGCGGTCACCGCCTGGTCCTGGCCGATCACCTTCTGGTGCAGGTGCTCCTCAAGCTTCAGCAGCCGCTCCCGCTCGGTGGCGTTCAGCTCGGCGACCGGGATGCCGGTCCGCCGGGAGAGCACCTGCGCGATGTCGTCCGCGGTGACCTCGACGACCTCCTCGCGCGACTCCGCCATCGCGGCCAGCTCGTCCTCGGTCTGGCGCAGCTCGGTCTTGAGGTTGGCGGCCCGCACGAACTCCTCGTCCGCGATGGCCTCCTCCAGCTCCCGCCGGAGCTTGGTGATCCGGTCCTGCACCGGCGCCGCCTCCGTCGCGCCGCTCAGGCTGCGCAGCCGGACCCGGGCGCCGGCCTGGTCGAGCAGGTCGATGGCCTTGTCGGGCAGGAAGCGGTCGCTGACGTACCGGTCGGAGAGGGCGGCGGCCGCGTCCAGCGCCTCGTCGGTGAACCGCACCTGGTGGTGCGCCTCGTACGCGTCGCGCAGCCCGTGCAGGATCTCGATCGTCTCCTCGACACTCGGCTCGGGCACCAGCACCGGCTGGAAGCGGCGCTCCAGCGCGGCATCCTTCTCCACGTGCTTGCGGTACTCGTCCAGGGTGGTGGCGCCGACCACGCTCAACTCGCCCCGGGCCAGGGCCGGTTTGAGGATGTTGCCGGCGTCCATCGAACCCTCGCCGCCGGCGCCCGCGCCGACCACCGTGTGCAGCTCGTCCAGGAAGAGGATCACGCTCTTCTCGGCCTCCGTGACCTCGTCGATCACGGCCTTCAGCCGTTCCTCGAACTCGCCGCGGTACTTGGAGCCGGCCACCAGCGCGGTCAGGTCCAGGGCGACCACCCGCTTCTCCTCGAGGTTCTGCGGCACGTCCCCGGAGACGATCCGCTGCGCCAGGCCCTCGACGATCGCGGTCTTGCCGACGCCCGGCTCACCGATCAGCACCGGGTTGTTCTTGGTCCGGCGGGAGAGGATCTCGACGGTCTGCTCGATCTCCTCGGCCCGCCCGACCACCGGGTCCAGCCGGCCGGCACGGGCCTCCTCGGTCAGATCACGGCCGTACTCGTCCAGGGTGGGCGTCTGGCTGGGGTGCGCGCCCGTGCTGCTGCGCTCACCGCCCACGCCACGCCCGTCCAGGACCGTGCGCAGCGCCTCCTGCGAGGGCGCGGCGTTGCGCAGGGCCGCACCGGCGCCCGAGCGCTCCTCTCCCAGCAGCGCGCCGAGAATGTGCTCCGGCCCGATGTAGGAGGCACCGGCCGCCTGCGAACGGGCGTGCGCGGCCAGCAGCGCGCGCTTGGCGGCCGGGGTCAGCGAGGGCCGCCCTTCCGGCGCGGCCGTCGTGTCCCCGGAGGGCAGCGCCTTGGCCAGGTCGTCCGCGAGCCGGTCCGGGTCGATCCCGGCCCGCTCCAGCATCCGGCGCGACGGGTCCACCCGGGTGGCGGCCCAGGCCAGGTGCGCGGTGTCGAGGTCGCTGCCACCGTCCTCCACCGCACGCTGCGCGGCCAGCGCCAGCAGTTCCTGTGAGGACTCGCTCAGCAGCCGGCCGATCGGCACCCGTTGCACGGCGGGCGGGGACGCCATCGGGCTCATTCCGAAGAACCGGCTGAGCAGATCGGAGAACGGATCGTTCGATCCGAACGGGGGCATCGTCACGGTGGATCACCTCTCCCAAGCGGTTTGGCCCCACACAAACACAGGCGGCAAGCCCCCGCCTGTCGGGACAACCCGCCCGGTTACCCGGTGAAGTGGTCGAGCAGCACACCGCCGCTGTACGTGACCGCCATCGCCAGCACGCCGCCCACGATGTTCCGCAGCACCGCCCGCCCGGGCCCGGCCCCACCGAGGCGGGCGCTCACCCAGCCCGACAGCGTCAGCGCCACCAGGACGGCCGCCACCGTCACCACCAGCCGCAGGGAATCCGGCGGCAGCAGCACCGCGAGCAGCGGCACCAGCGCGCCGAGGGTGAACGCGGCGGCACTGGCGACCGCCGCCTGCCAGGGGTTGGTGAGCGCCTTCGGATCGATGCCCAGCTCGGTGTGCGCGTGCGCGGCCAGCGCGTCCCGCTCGGTGAGCGCCACGGCCACCTCCCTGGCCAGGCCGTCCGCCAGGCCGGCGCCGCGGAAGAAGTCGGTCAGCTCGTCCAGCTCGCCCTGCGGGTCCTCCGCCAGCTCGCGCCGCTCCTGCGCCAACGCGGCCTGCTCGGTGTCCCGTTGGGTGCTGACCGAGACGTACTCCCCGGCCGCCATCGACATCGCCCCCGCCAGCAGCCCCGCCACACCCGCCGCCAGCAACGCCGTCCGCGACTCCGCCGCACCCGCGACACCCGTCACGATGCCCGCCGTGGAGACCACCCCGTCGTTCGCCCCGAGCACCGCCGCCCGCAGCCAGTTGAGCCGCGCGGACAGCTCCGCCCGACTCGCCTCCTGCTCACCCATCGGCGCCACTCCCTCGACCACCTCCCCCACCCGATGATCACCCACCCCACCACCCCCCGCACCTCCACCACCCCCCGCACCTCCACCACCCGCCCGGCCGAGGGCCCCCGTCCATGCTCAGGCCGGCTTCGAACCTCCGACGCAGCAGCTATGGATCAGTCAACCGCGACCCAGCGGCCACGGTGATGGCGAACGAATCGAGCGTCGATTCGATGCTTCTGATGAGTCCGGAGAGCCCCTATCTCCTGATGCGTGAGCCCGTCGACAATTCGAAGGTCGTCGGTGAGATATCGCGCCCCGTAGTCGAAAAGAACATGGCAGTTAGGGCAGAGACAAAGGATGTTCTCCGGGACATCCGGACCATGATAAGGGTGGCCGATTGCCTGAATGTGCGCGCCCTCACTATAGAAGGAGCCGCCCGGCACCTGAAGGATCTGGCTACACATCTGACAGTGCCCCTTGTGTAGCCGTTTCACCAGTTGCGTGACGGCACTCTTACGGACAGTCCTCTGGATCGTGACGGACTGCCTGGGCACCGGCCCATGCACGCCTTCGTCGCCGTGAAACGGCTGGACCTCAACCTCATCACGACCCTCCGAATCTGCGGCAACCAGCCGGAACTGCCAAATGCGGTAGCCGTCCGCGCCAAGCTTGCTGTGATGTGATTCCACCCGAAAGAGGCCATCGTAACGAAAACCCGACTCGGGCGAATACTCGGGGTCTCCCTTGGCGCCACGAATGACACGGATCAGATTACCTTCAAGTTCACTCCGAACTAGACCGGCATTGCCAGGATCATCGATATTCTGATCACGGACCTGACGCTTGTTCTCTTGGCCGCCATGCCCGGTATAAATGATCACATCGCCGTAATCTTCATCGTCTCGGTAGCCACCCGATACGACGATTGAGTCTGCCCCTTCCGACGAGTTGCCGTGAATGCCGCTCATCAGCGGCGCGTGCACTCCAGCCTCGCTGAGCTCCCTCCGCCGCTGGTAGTGAGACCCCACCGGGTGACCTTCAATGTGCCCAAAGACCTTAGCCATGACACCAGTTTCGCAAGCGAGTACGACATCGCGGCCCGATTTTTGGAGACGGCAGAGAGTCAGGTCTTGAGGATCCACCGTCGGACGGATCCTTCACGGTGGCGGCTGGGGGGCCGGTTGAGGTGGGCTCGGACGGTTTCAAGCCGCCAACACCCGCTTGATAGGACCCACTTACGCCCGCCCCTCGACGCCCGCGGCCACGTCCCGCCGCCCAGCCCTAACCTGCGCGTTTCACTTGGACCCCTGTCCGGATCATGGCCAGGAACGCGAAAGTGCCTTCTGAACTGGGACGATGAGGCCTGTCTAAGGTCTCCGTCAGCCCAGCAGGAAGGCACTTTCTACGTGCACACTACCGGGTCACGTCCCCGGCTCATCGTCTCCACCAACGGGCGCGGGGTCGGCAGCCACGCCAGGTCGCGCCTGCTGGCCGACCTCGCCGATGCCACCGGCCTCACATAGGCCTTCAACGACGCCCTGCGTCGGCTTCGTCCGCGCGGCACCGGCCACGAACCGGGCCGGATCGCCGCCGATCTGGCGGTGATGCTCGCCGACGGCGGCGAAGCGATCGCCGACCTGCCCCTCCTACGTGACCAGCCCGAAGTCTTCGGACCGGTTGCCTCCACCCCGACCGCCTGGCGACTACTGGCTGGCATCGACCTTGCCGCACTCGCAGCGCTGCGCGCGGGCCGCGCCGCCGCCCGCAAGACCGCCTGGCTGCAAGCCGGCGAGACCCGCGACGGCATCCCTGTCGCCCACGCCGGCGGACGTGAACTGCCAGGCCTGGTCCTGGACATCGACGCCACCCTGGTCACCTGCCACTCCGAGAAGGAGAACGCGGCTCCGACCTACAAGCACGCTTCGGCTACTCGCTGTTGCACTGCTGCCATCCATCACCAGAGCGAAGAAGACCGCCAGGTCGGTGAGAACCCGATGCTACGCAGGAGCGGGATACGAAGGATTACCACGGCGACGGTGACATCGACTGCACGTCAGACTTGCACGCTAGCTGCGGAGTTGCGACCACATTCTCCCGGGGTGGAGCAGGGGAACCCCTTTACACAGCAACTGTCGGCGTACCTGCCCTAACCTGCGGGCGGCCCACGCCCACTGCGCCGTCTCCTCGCCGCCGGCGACGACTCACCGCCACGTACGGCTCGATCTAGCAACCATAGAGGACGCCCTGTGACCACACGAGAGCCAGCACCGGACTCCGCCCTGCAGGCTTCGCCACCCACAACTTGGCGATCAGCGTGCCAAATTTCTCGCTTGGGATGTGGTTCATGGCCAGAAGGGCCTAGACTACCCAGACCTCAATGTTGATCATATAACTGTGAGAGATAGTGCCATGACGACACAGCACAGCCTGACGCGTAGCACGGGCATGCAGTCTGCAGGATGGTTTCTTGACCTGCACTCGGCAGGTCGCCTCGACCTCGACCCTCCATACCAGCGGCGAAGCGTCTGGAACCTCTCCTTCAAACAATTCTTCATCGATTCACTTATTCGCAATTACCCGGCGCCGACCATATTTCTACAGGTTGACGTCTTTGTGGACAAGCCAACCTTGTATCGAGTTATCGACGGCAAGCAGCGACTTTCGGCGCTGTTCGAGTTTCAGAGAGATGAATTCGCAACGCCTGACACTCTCGACGACATCGGCCTGGGCGGGATGTATTTTTCAGAACTCCCCCAACCGGTAAAGCTTCAGATCCTGGAATACATATTCACGGTCGAGCAGATCAAGAACGCCTCCCCGGGTGAACTCAACCAGGCTTTCGATAGGCTCAACCGGAACGTCGCTCGCCTAAACAAGCAAGAGTTGAGACACGCCAAGTTTGAAGGCGAGTTCATCAAAAAGGTTGAGCAACTCGCCGAACACCCCTTCTGGGTTCAGGTCGGCCTTGTTACGCCAGCTCGAATTCGCAGAATGCAGGATGTCGAGTATGTATCGGAGCTGTATGTAGTTTCCTTGGATGGAATCCAAGAGGGCAAAGATTACCTTGACGAAATCTACGCCGGATACGACCGAGAGATTAAAGACGAGCGCGATGCAGACGTTCGATTCTTCTCGGTTCAGGATTACCTGAAGAGTCTTGATGATATTTTTCCGCTTAAGCAAACCCGGTTTTCAAACGTAGCAGACTTCTACTCCCTCTGGGCTGCAGTAACGACGATGCACCGGGATGGAAATCTGCCCGATGTGAAGTTGGCAGCTACCCGCCTAAGCGAGTTCGCCGCAGAGGTCGAGGCCCAGGAGACTAGGCGATCGAATTCTTATCGCGTCGCAGCAGTTCAAGGGTCAAACAAGAAGTCGAACCGAGAATTGCGCTCGAGCTACCTCATCGAAGCTTTGCAGAGGTAGCAATGTCGACGACAATACCGGCATCATTTCGAGGCCTCTACGACAATATCGCCTCAGAGCTTGAAGTAGGCAGGAAATACTTCCTCTCCCGCCTGGAAGCGGAGCTATCAGACCTAAGTCCGGTGGTTATTCAGGTCCGGGTAAAGGCTGCTGCTTCCGTATATGAGAAGCTTCAGAAGGGTGAATCGTCACAGCTTCGAGACCTGGACGACCTTATTGCCGCCCGCGCGGTATTCCTTCATCCAGATCAGGTCTCTAACGCCATCGACAGGTGCCGAAAGACATTCCCAGTTAGGGAGGAAAAGAATACAGAGGCCGGCAAACCGGAAGACTTCAGATACCAACAACCTCACCTTATCGTCGGATTTCCCGAGGATTATTCTGAGCGACGCCCCGAGCTCGGCAATATAAAGGTTGAACTGCAGTTCACAACCTATATCCAGCATGCCCTGCAGGAGTCAACACACGACGTAATCTACAAGGGTGCACGCTTCTCATGGCGAGAACATCGCCTAGATAGCAGGCTTCGCGGGCTCCTTGAGATAGTTGACGATGTCTTGGCAAACCTAGCTGACCTTGCAAAGGTTAATGAGGACCCTTCATACCCACTATTCGACTCGCGCAATCAGATCATCGCTGCAGCGCAGGAAATTTGGAGTGAAGGTCAGCTACCAACAGATCTTCGCAGGTTCGCAATCACAGTCGAAGGCCTTCTCAAAATTTCTGGCCTCACCGTGAGCCAGTGGATCGACCTTGCTGAATCCAACACGGATCTAATTTCCGCCTTCTCCTTGACGCCTATCGACAAGGTCCTTGGGGTAATTCTTCGACACAATTCAACTCAATTCATCAGCTCGCTCAAAAAGCGGAAGATCTTGGTCAGCTCGGAACTTGAGGCTCTCGTTCCAGAGGCCCAGGGAATTCCCCAAGTAAATCGCGTAAATATCTAGATCCCTACTCCGATTCAAGGGCGGGGGAGCGATTTTAGCCGGCGCCTTGCCTGGTCTGGGACCAAGCATGATCGGGGACCGCGAACTGCCCCGCGAATCGGGCAGGCTCCTCGCTTGCCCGCGATCTGACCGAGTTGCCCCCGTTCTTGCTCAACGCGGGTCCCGGACAGGGATGTGGGTAAGACCGTAAGGCCACCCGTCGCCAGCCACAGCCGGTAGAGGCCTGTACCCATCCCTTCCGGTCCGGCGCTTGGCGCGACCGGCCGCCACCCGCCCCCGGGCGAAGACGGGGTGCGAGGCGAGCAGCAAGGCTGGCGCCCTGGCGCGCAACACGCGTCCTTGAATTCGTAGTTGCTCGTCCGCCTGGCTGCCAAGGTATCCCGGCAGCACCTCGGCGACTCCTGCACGCTCCGCGGTCTGGGGGGCGAGCAACTCAAAGCGCCGCCCCGGCGCCCCTGTGTGGGTCGGCGACAAGATCGTGAACGTCGACCGCAAGGATCAAGGGCCAGTTCGGGAGGATCATTCCTCTTGAACTGGCCCCAAGGACTGGTGGGCGCGGACGGTTTCGAACCGCCGACATCTGCTTTGTAAGAGCAGCGCTCTACCACTGAGCTACGCGCCCCCTGTCGCGGCCTGGTGGGGGCACGACGACTGCCTAGGGTACCTGGTCCGGGGGGTGGTGTCGTGCAGGTGGTCGGGGAGTGGGACGGGTGGGGTGCCGGTGGGGTGGGGTGATCGGGAAGAATGGGTGGCGGATCAGCGGTCGGAGCAGGGAGCGCGCAGTGAGAGTGGCCGGCGGGAGCGGGCGAGGGCGGCGGCTGGGGAGTGCGGCGGTCGAGGCGCTGGTGCTGCCGTTGGTGGTCGCGGGTGCGCTGGGGGCTGCCGGGGCGGCGTCGTTCGGGGCCGGCGGCGGCTGGTGGGGGCGGCGCGGCGGCGAGAGCATGCGGGCGGACGCCAAGGCGGCCCGGGACGCGGCGCAACAGGCGTTCTACGAGCTGGACTCGACGCAGCGCGACGTGCGGCTGGCGGTGGAGACGGTGCGCGCGGCGGAGGACGGTGCGACGGCGCGACGGGCGACGGCGGACTTCGAGGCGATCTCCGGCCGGATCGACCAGGTGACCGTGAACTACCTGGCGGCGCTGGACGCGCACGATCTGGACGCGGAGGAGCTGGAGGCGGGTGCGGCGGCCCGGGCGCGGCACCAGCTGGAGGACGTGAAGGGGCAGCTGGGCTCGGCGCAGGCGGAGCTGAACGCCTTCCTGGAGCGGCTGCAGCCGGTGCTGCAGCACGCCGAGTCGCAGCTGATGCGGGTGACCCCGGCGGTGGAGCAGGCGAAGCGTTCACTGCTCGCCGCGACCAGCGCGCTGGAGGCGGTGCGCGGGGCCGGGCTGCGGGCGGACGATCTGGCGACGCGGCTGGCGGAGCTGGCGCCGGAGCTGGGGCGGCTGAACGAGGGCGCGGCCCGGCACGGGGTGGCGGCGACGCTGCAGCGCGCCGAGAACGTGCAGGAGCGCGCGGACGCGATCGCGGCGGACGCGGGGCAGTTGCCGGAGCGGGCACGGGAGATCGACCGGCGGGTGGCCAGTCTGCGGACCCGGATCCAGGCGCTGGAGACCAAGGCGGCCACGGTCGAGCCGGCGCTGAGCGAGTTGCGCCGGCGGTTCAGCACGGCGTGCTGGCAGGACCTCCAGCGGGTGCCGGACCAGGTGGCGGAGACGGGGCGCGCGGCCGAGCAGAAGCTCGCGGAGGCGGCGCGGGCGCGCGATGAGCAGCGCTGGGCGGACGCGACGGGCGCGATCGGTACGGTGCGCGCCCTGCTGGACACGGCGGACGGCTCGGTGGTCGCCGTCAACGAGCGGCTGCGGCAGCTGAACGAGGTGCAGCACGACCCGAACCGCGAGATCGAGCGGACCAGGTTCGCCCTCCGCGACGCCCAGCGGCTCGCGATGGCGGGCCGGCAGGCTCCGGACCCCCGGCACGCCGGTCCACTGGACGCCGCGGTGGGGCGGCTGGACCGAGCGGTGGCCACGCTGGAGGCGGCCGGGCGGCACCCCGACTACTGGCACTTCCTGACCGAGCTCGCGGCGGTGCGGGAGTCGGCGGCGCGGGTGGTGGAGCTGATCCGGGGCGACCTGGGCAGCCAGCGGTAGCCCGACCGGAGAACCGTAGAAGACGTCGGAGGGGCTGCCGGAGAGCCGTGCCGGGATCCGCGCCCCTCGGACGGCTCATCCGACGGCGGGCTGGGTACGCTGCCGGTATGCCACGCTACGACTTCCGCTGCCGCTCCTGCGGCGCCACCTTCGAACTCCGCCGCGCGATGGCGCAGGCCAACGACCCGGCGGTCTGCCCGCAGGGGCACGAGGACACCGTGAAACTGCTGTCGACCGTCGCCGTCACCGGCGCGGCCTCCGGCGGCGCCCCACAGCAGGCGCCGTCCGGTGGCGGGGGCGGCTGCTGCGGCGGCGGCTGCTGCGGCTAGCCACGCCGGGCACCCCCAGCCACGAGCATCCGGCACCGAACAGCCGGCCCCGCCTACCCGACCGCCACCGCCTCGACCTCGCCCCGCACCCGGCCCAGGAACTGACGGACGATCTCCTCCCCGGCGGCCACCCCGACCTGGTCGAGCGCGGTGACGCCGGGGGCCGTCCAGCCGCTGTCGGCGAGCTCGCCGTGCCCGGGGCGCCAGGCGGCGTCGGCGGCGAGCAGCAGGTCCGCGTCGAGCAGCGAGTCGCCGGCCGCCAGCACGACCGCCCCACCGAGCCGCCGCTCGACCTCCGCGAGCGCCGCGCTCTTGCTCAGCGGCGCCGGGACGGCGTACACCTTGCGGCCCTGGAGCGAGACCGTCCAGCCGCGTTCGGCGCACCAGCCGGTGAGTTCGTCGAGCCAGCCGGCCGGCAGCTCGGCGCGCTCGACGACCAGGTAGGCGAAGAGCTCGTCGGCGACCCGGCGCTTGTGCGTCCACTCCGGGTCCGCGCAGAGCGCCAGGTGCTCGACGACCTCGGCGAGCGGCACCGACGCGGTGGCCAGCCGGCCGGCCACCTCGGCGCGCCAGTCCTCGTCCGGTACGCCGTCGACGATCAGCTGGCCGCCGTTGCTGCAGATCGCGTAGGCCGGCACCCAACCTGGCGTCGGGCCGGGCAGGTTGACGCGTTCGTACTGCGTCCTGGTCCGGGTGGTGGCGGGGACGAGGACGGCCTCCCGGGCGAGTTCGGCCAGCAGCTCGGCGGCCTGCTCGGTCATGAACGAGAGCGCCTTGCCGTCGTGCACCTCCACCGAGAGCAGTCGCGGGGCGAGCCGGTCGGGCACGTCCAGGGCGAGGGCGCGGTTGGAGTAGATCAGGGTGCGGTCGAGGTCGCTGGCGACCAGGAAACGGCTCATCGGGCTCAGGACTCCTTCACCAGAACGGCTGTGCCGGCGGCACCGGTCGCTCCACGACTGTAACGGGGGTGGATGAGGCCGACGCAGGAGTACGGCAGATCGTCGACCTCCTCCACCGGGACGCCGCGCTGCGCGGCGAGCAGGCGGACGTGGTCCAGGTCGGCTCCGCTGCCGCGGCGGGCCAGGACCCGCCAGGGGACACGGCGCAGCATGACCCGGGTGGTCTCGCCGACGCCCGGCTTGACCAGGTTGACGTTGTCGATGCCGTACTCGGCGCTGATCCGCTCGACGGCGGCCCAGCCGGCCCAGTCGGGGTCGCGGTCCCCCGTGCCGAGGCGGCCCTCGGCGACCAGGAGGTCCGCGGCCGCGACGGCCTCCGCCCGGACGTCGGCGAAGTGGTCGGCGACGGTGTCGAGGAAGGCCCCGGAGACGTCGCCGCCGGCCAGCTCGGTGTAGTGCTTGGCTCCGTGGAAGTCGTCGGGGCCGATGAGGTCGCCGCGCAGCACGGTGCGCGAAACCAGGCCGGAGACGGTCGAGTTGAGGCAGGCGGAGGGGATGAGGAAGTCGTCCCGGGTGCCGTAGGTGCGCACGCAGCGGCCGGGGTCGGCGAGGACGGCCAGGCCGGGGTTGAACGCGGTGCCGGCGAGGGCGTCGGCGAGTTCGCGGGTGATCGCGCCCTTGCCGGTCCAGCCGTCGAGGAACACCACGTCGGGGGCGTGGTGGTGGGCGTCCAGGTAGCGCACGGCGACGGGGTCGATGCCCCGGCCGCGAATGATCGAGACGGCGTAGTGCGGGGTGTCCAGACCGTGCGCGAAGGCGTACCAGCGGCGGATCAGGATGCCGACGGGCGTGCCGGCCCGGGCCAGCGAGGCGAGCACCAGGCCGCGGCCGCGCTCGCGCAGCAGGGTCTCGGCGACGGTGCCGACGGCCAGCGCGATCCGCCGGGCGGAGACCCGCAGGGCCTGGTGGAACAGCTCCTGGTACTCGGGGCTGGGCTGGTACTCGACCGGCAGTGACTCGGCGTAGTGCGCGCCGCCGTTCTGCACGGCCTCCTCGCGCTCCTCGGTGGGGGCCTCCAGCGGGACGTCGGAGAGGTCCTTGAGCAGCCAGGCCACCTCGTCGGGGCGGTAGGACGAGAACGCGGGGCCGTACAGCGGACGCGGCAGCGCCGGGTCGACGGCCCGGCCCACCGGCCCGGGGTCCGTGGCCCCGGGACCGCCCGGCCGGTGGGACGGCAGCACGGCGAGCACCACCCGGTCGGTGACCTGCCGCAGCTGGGTCAGCAGCGCCCGCTCGCCCTCGTACAGGGCGGGCGTGTCGGCGACGTCGTCCACCACCAGCACGATCGCGTCGAAGCGGCGGGCGGGGTCGGCGCCGGGGGCGACGTTGTAGGCGAAGCGCTCGCGCGGGGAGTCGTCGCGCGGGTCGTCGTGGGCGGGGAAGGCCAGCCGGGTGCGGATGGCGTAGCCGGGGTCGTCCACCGCGAGGACGGGCGAGCGGGTGGTGGTGGAGTAGCGGACCCGCTCCTCACCGAGCCGGTCCTCGAGCGCGCCGGCCAGTCGCAGCGGGGCGTACATCAGCTCCTCGAAGCCGAGCACGAGCACCCGGCCGTTCTCCCGGCCATTGTCGAGCCCGTCGAGCCTGTCGAACCCGTCGAGCCCGTCGGCCAGCTGCCCGGCCAGCCTCGGCAGCACGGCGTCCAGGTGGGCGCGGTGCGCGGTGGTGAAGCCGTGCCGGCCGCCGTCCGGCAGACCGGCGGGCCAGTCGAGGGCGATCCGGACGAGCGGGGCGGGCGTGGCCGGGGGCGGCGCGGGGGCCGGACCGACCTCGGCGATCAGCCGCTCGGCGCGCGTCAGGATGTCGGCGGGCAGGTCGACGCCTCCCCCGGCGGCGGCCACCAGGTCAATCCGGGTGCCGAGTTCGGCGGCGGTTTCGGCGAGCCGCCGCTGGTCGGCCTCGCCGCGCAGGTCGACCAGCGCGACGACGACGTAGTGCTCGCGCGGGTGGCGGGCGTGCAGTTCGCGGATGGTGTTGAGCACGGTGTTGCCGGTCGAGAACTCGTCGTCGACGAGGACCAGCGGGCCGTTCCCGGCGAGCAGCCGGGGGTCTGCGGGCAGCAGCAGGTGGGAGGTGGCGTGCGAGTGCTCCTCCTCGAAGCCGCCGACCGGCTCCACGCCCGCCACCGGGCGACGGGTGGAGTGCAGGTACGGGGCGTCCAGGCCGTCGGCGACACTGTGGCCGAGGCCGGTGGCGGTCTCGGCGTAGCCGAGGACGACGGCACGCGCGGCCGTCTCCCCGCCCAGCAGTTCGCGCACCCGGCGGCCGAGGTCCAGGCCGGCGCCGTGGACCACGGAGGGCCGCTGCGGGACGTGCTTGCCGAGCACGGTGGAGACCAGCAGGTGGGCGCGTTTCCTGTTCTCCCGCAGGGCCAGGCCGACCAGTTCGGGGAGCCGGTCGGAGCCGGTCAGGCCGACGCCGACCCGGTCGGCGACCCAACGTCCGGTCCACACGTGCTGTGCTGTCACTACTGGCCCTGCTTTCGGTGCTTTCGGTGGTGCGATTGTCCTTGGATACCGGCCGGCCCCCGCCGCCGATCAGCGCCCGGCCTCAGCCACAGAGGCAGGCCGAGAGCAGTTCGGCGAAGCTGACGTCCTCCCGGGCCACCCCGAACACCTCGGCCCGCAGCAACACCCGCTCCGCCCAGGCCCGGTGCGGCTTGGCCTCGTTCATCTTGTTGGTGTACGCCGAGCGCAGCACCCCGCCCCCGCCGCGCTCCTGGTCGAGGATGTCCCGCGCGTCGCAGTACTCCTCGTGCGTGACCACCGAGAGCGCGTGCACGGCGGGGACGTGGCTGGGGTGGATGCAGGTCTTGCCCAGCAGGCCGTTGGCCCGGTCGAGTTCGATCTCGCGGATCAGCCCGTCCAGGTCGTGCTCGATGATCCGCTGGCGCACGGCCTCCCCGGAGGGCTCGGCCTCGGCGAACGGGGTGCGGCGCAGCTGCGGCTTGAACATCCGCTCCTGGACCGGGAAGTACTCCCAGACCGGCCCGGTGACGGTGAACCCGGTGCCGTCGGCCCGGCCGAGCACGTTCACCACGTCCCCGATCACCGCCGCGACCAGCGAGACGTCGTACGCGGTGAGGTCCGGCGAGCGGCGCAGCCCGTACGCGGAGCACAGGTCGGTGACGCCGAGGCGGACGGCGAGGACGCGCTCGCGGTACTTGTCGAGCAGGCGGGCGATGCCGAACAGCTGCTCGCGGCGGGTCTCCAGGTGGGCCAGCTCGGGTGACTCCAGGACGGGCATGGCGAACAGCCGCCGGCCGGTGGCGGTCTCGGCGGCGGTCAGCGCCTCCAGGAAGTCGCCGCCGCTCTCCTCGGTGAACTTCGGCAGGACGAACCCGGTGAGCAGCCCGACGGCCGGGCCGAGTCGATCGGCGAGGTCGGTGATCTGGGAGGCCGTGCGAACTCTGATGAAGAGCAACGGGAGGTCATGTGTGCAATCCGTGGAGACCTCCCCGGAATCTCCCCCGAAAACCGCGCCCTCGCCCCCGCCCGCACCCTTTTCGGAGAACCCGCCCGAGAGCTCCCCCGAGCCCCCTCCGGGGAGTTCCCCGGACGCCTTTCCGGAGGCCTCTCCGGACACCTCTCCGAGGAGCTCGCCGAGCTGCGCGACCAGATTGGCCTCGGCGGCGGTCACCTCGTGGTCGGCGATCGCGTCCTCCAGGCAGAGCACCATCGAGACCACGCCCCGGGCGGCCTGCCTGCGGATGTCGGAGCGCAGCGTGGGCCTGGTGGCGGGGCTGTAGAGGGTCGCGCCGAGGGCGGTGGCGAGCACGGCCGCCCCGCTCCCCGCGGAGAAGGACCGGGGCTGTTCGAGGAAGAGCCGGCCGCGTACGTCGTCGGCGAGGTGGCCGAAATGGCGCATGGTGCTCTCCTCAGGGGTGTGCGACCGCCGGTCCGGGCGGGGGAGCGAGGTGTTCGGGTGCGGGGGTCGGAGTGCGGGCCGTCGGGCCCCGTTCCGGGTGCGGGGCAACACCATGGTTAACCGGCCCACCGGGCGCGGTGGTTCCCGGGCACGCGCTGCTGATTACCCCCCGCCGAACCCCCCGGGGGCTTCCCGCCGCCCATCGTACGGACGGCTTCCGGTCGAATACGGTTCCGAAACATCGAATTCTCGGAAGGTTACCCTCCACTTCACAAAGCGCAAGCGTTGGCAAAGTCCCCTACCATTCCGCCTCCTTCGGTCACGTTGTCCGAAGGGGTGGCGAACAGGCAGGATGGTCGGCTATGACGCACGTGATGGCCAAGGGCGCCAACATCGCACTGCCGGTGGCCGCGGTCCGCGCCGTGCTGCGCTGGAGCGCCACGTCCGGCGCACCGGACGTGGACGCGTCCGCGCTGCTGCTGGGCCCCGACGGCAGGGTCCGTTCCGATGCCGACTTCGTCTTCTACAACCAGCCGCGCCACCCCTCCGGCCTGGTGCGCCACCTGCCGAAGCAGCAGACCGGCGGGGGCGCCGAGATCACCGACACCGTGGAGGTCGAGCTCGGCAAGCTGCCGGCCGAGGTGGACCGGGTGGTGCTGGCCGGCTCCTCCGAGGGCGGCTCGTTCCGCGCGGTGGCGGGGCTGCGCGTGCTGCTCTTCGACGCCGCCACCGGCGAGGGCGCGCCCGCGCTCGCCGAGTTCCCGATGCCCGAGGCCGACGATGTCACCGCGCTGGTCGCGGGCGAGCTCTACCGCAGGGCCGGGGCCTGGAAGTTCCGGGCGGTCGGCCAGGGCTACGCCTCCGGGCTGATCGGGCTGGCCACCGACTTCGGCATCACCGTCGACGACGAGGCGGGCGACGCCCAGGGCACGGCCGCCGACCCGACCGCGCACGCCGCCACCGCCCGCACCACCACCGACCCGGCCCCGGACCCGCGCGGTGTCCTGCCGGACCCGCACCCGGCCTCGCGGGCCGAGCCCGGCACCTACACCCTGACGCCGCCGGTGCCGCAGCCGCCCACCGTCGCACCGGTCACCGCCGCACCGGTCCCCCCTCCCCCACCGCCGCCGGCGCCGCCCACCGTGCCGCCGAGCACCCCGCCCGTCCCTCCGGCGCCCCCGACGCAACAGCCCGGGTACGGCTACCCCCAGCAGTCGCCCCAGCAGCAGCCGCAGCACCAGCGCGGCGGCTACGGGTACCCCCAGCAGCCCCCGCAGACCTCCCAGCAGCATTCCTCGCCCGGCTACGGCTACCCACCGCAGCAGCAGGCCGACGGCTACGGCTACCCGCCGAACAGCACCGCACAGCCCCAGCCGCCCCAGCACCAGCCACCGCAGCAGCCCTCGCCCGCCCGGCCCCCGGCCGCCGGGGAGGAGTTCGCGCTGCCGCCGCAGGGCCCGCAGTTCCAGCCCCGTTAGGGTCTGTCGAAACCCCTGTCCGGCCGGACAGGGGCTCCCGTCCCCACCCGCCGCTACTCCGCCCCCGCCCCGCCCTTGTAGCCGCGCTGCCACTGCATCCCGAAGCCGTACAGCCGGTCGATGTCCGCCTGGAAGCCGTTCACGTAACGCACCTCGCGACGCACCGTCAGCTGGTTGTCCCCGACGTTCTCGATCAGCACCACCGCACAGGACCGCGCGGCCGCCGCCCGCTCCTCCAGCTTGATCTCGATCCGCGGCCCGGTCTGCGGCACGATCGTCACGACCGCGTTGGCCTGTTCGAAGGCGGGCGTGCCGTCGTAGATGTAGACGAAGATGAGCAGCCGCTTGAACTGGTCCTTCTTCTCCAGGTTGACGTACATCGTCTCGCCGGACGGCGCCCCGTACTGGTCGTCGCCGCTGAGCTTGATGTACGGCGGGTGCTGCAGGTCCCCGAAGAAGCCACCGAGCGGCTGCACCACTCCCCGGCTGCCGTCGGCCAGTTCGTACATGCAGGCCAGGTCGAGGTCGACGTTGACCTGCCCGCCCGCCTGGGAGTCCGGCTCCATCGGGCTGAGGATGCGCGGGCTGAACCAGCGCTTGACCATGTCCCTGGCGCTCGGCCCCGAAGCCGCTATCCGCGTGGTCCAGTGCAGATTGACGTACAGGTAGCCGGTGGTGGCGGCGGCCCCGGTGATCGCGTGGTGCGGGGTCGACTTGGTGAGCGTGATCTTGTGCTGCCCGCCCGGGTCGAAAGTGTTCCGCTCCCCGCGCAGGTACTCCCAGATCGAGGCCATTCCCGTCCTCCCAAGGTCCGCCAGTCGATCTGACGGTCCGCCGCTCCATGATCGGGCATCAGCCCGGCCGCCGGGTACCCCGACTCCCCTACCCATCCACGTTCCCGGGATGCCGTCGGGGCGGCCATCTCGAGCCACCGGCGGGTCGATTGGCGGGGCCAAGCCCCCCTCCCGTAACATGCCGCCCCTTCGGACGCGATATCGTCTAGCCGCACAGGTGTCCCGTCCGCTCCCGCCCCGGCGCGGCGGGCTCGCCCGACGGCGACGACGCACCGTCAGGCGCGGTTCCTCTTCACGAACCTGACCGCCTGTGTCGCACTGTGACCTGTCCCCTGCGGAAACCCGAGGCCCGACCCGCAATGAACCTGACCTCCATACAGCTGGTCTGGACCGTCGTCGGCGGCGCAGCCCTGCTGTTCACCGCCATCCTGGTGGCGACCCTGCGCTTCAAGAACACCAAGGCCGAGGAGTCGGGTGACTCCTGGGAGCGCAGCGAGGACCGCCGCCGCCGCAAGGAGATGATCTACGGGATCTCCTCCTACGTCCTGCTGTTCTGCTGCGCCGGCGTCGCGGCCGCACTGTCGTTCCACGGTCTGGTGGGCTTCGGCAAGGAGAACCTGGGCCTCTCCAACGGCTGGGAGTACCTCGTCCCGTTCGGTCTGGACGGCGCCGCGATGTTCTGCTCGGTGCTCGCCGTGCGCGAGGCCAGCCACGGTGACGCGGCCCTCGGCTCGCGCCTGCTGGTCTGGGTGTTCGCGATCGCCTCGGCCTGGTTCAACTGGGTGCACGCCCCGCGTGGCATGTCGCACGACGGCGCCCCGGAGTTCTTCTCCGGTATGTCGATCTCGGCCGCGATCCTGTTCGACCGGGCGCTGAAGCAGACCCGTAAGGCCGCCCTCCGCGAGCAGGGCCTCGTCCCGCGCCCGCTGCCGCAGATCCGCATCGTCCGCTGGATGCGGGCTCCCCGCGAGACCTACGCCGCCTGGTCGCTGATGCTGCTGGAGAACGTCCGCAGCCTGGACGAGGCGGTCGAGGAGGTGCGCGAGGAGCGCCAGGCGAAGATGGACGCCAAGCTGCGCGCCCGGAGCGCCGACCGGCGCGAGCGCGCCGAGCTCAAGGCCATCTCGCGCCAGGGCGGCATGCTCGCCCGGGCCCGTGGCGGCCGTCAGGTGCCCGCGCTCACCGCTGCCGGAGACGGCCCGAGCGCTACGG
Organism: Kitasatospora sp. NPDC088548; assembly: GCF_044753005.1. NCBI lineage: Bacteria > Bacillati > Actinomycetota > Actinomycetes > Kitasatosporales > Streptomycetaceae > Kitasatospora > Kitasatospora sp. NPDC088548. The sequence goes on along the minus strand of NZ_JBIVMI010000004.1, from coordinate 218,063 downwards.
AGCCTGCCCTAGCCGCTGACGCCGACAGCACCTCCCAGACCGGCGCCTCGTCGCTGGAGCCCGCGTCCATGAGCGCCCTGGACGCCGGCCGCCGGCCCCGCGCCGCCGTCGGTTCGTCCTCGGCCGGCTCCGCCGACTCCTCCTACACCGGTTCCTCCTCGTCCTACCGCAGCTCGACCATCGACCTGACGGCCGACGACGACACCCTGTCGATGCCCAAGCTGGACTCCCTGGAGCGCAAGCTGCGCGCCATCGAGCAGCAGCTCGGCTGAGCGCCGGTACCGGGTCTGGTCCGGGCCCGAGCCCGCAGCGAGCCTGAGCCGGGCCCGGACCCGCCCTGCTCAACCACCGAGTACTCCGCGTACTCCGCAGACGCGAGAACGCGCAACGGCCGCCCCCGGGGATGTGGGGGCGGCCGTTGTGCTTGCCGGGGAAGGCGGAAGGGCCGCTACTTGCCGGCGCTCACCAGTTCCCGCTCCTCGCCACCGTCTCCGCCCTCGGCGGCCTCGCGGCGGTTGCGCAGGACCGACGAGCCGAGCGCCAGACCGATGAAGGCGACACCGATCAGGCCGGTGACGATCTCCGGGATGTGGTACTTGATGCCGACCAGCAGGATCGCCGAGAGCGCGCCGATCGCGTAGTGCGCGCCGTGCTCCAGGTAGACGTAGTCGTCCAGGGTGCCCTTGCGGACCAGGAAGACGGTCAGCGAACGGATGTACATGGCGCCGATACCGAGGCCAAGCGTGATCATGAAGATGTCACTGGAGATGGCGAACGCGCCGACCACACCGTCGAAGGAGAACGAGGCGTCCAGGACCTCCAGGTAGAGGAAGAGGAAGAACGCGGCCTTGCCGCCCACCTGGATGATGGACTTCCCGGACTTCTCGGCCTCCGCCTCCTTCTCCTCCTCTTCCTCCAGGCCCGACTCGAAGATCGAGGACAGGCCGTTCACGACGAGGTAGGTGACCAGGCCCAGGATGCCGGCGAGCAGCACCGTCTCGGCGTGCTCCTCGGCGAAGAAGTTGGCCGCCAGCAGGAGCGCGACCAGCGCGACGACCGACGAGAAGGCCTCCAGCTTGCCGACCTTCTCCAGCGGGCGCTCGATCCAGGCCAGCCAGTTGTAGTCCTTCTCCTCGAAGATGAAGTCGAGGAAGATCATCAGCAGGAAGACGCCACCGAAGGCCGCGATGGCCGGGTTGGCCGCCTCCAGGTACTGGCCGTACGTGGAGCCGTTGAACGTCTTGTCCGAGTTGAGCGCGAGGTCGACGACCGTCGCGGGGTTGAGGTGCGCGGTGAGGCCGACCACCAGCAGCGGGAAGACCAGCCGCATACCGAAGACGGCGATCAGCACGCCGACGGTGAGGAAGATCTTCTGCCAGTACGGGTTCATCCGCTTCAACACCGTGGCGTTGACCACCGCGTTGTCGAACGACAGGGAGATCTCCAGGATGGAGAGGATCAGCACGATGCCGAATCCTTCTGCCCCCCAGAGCAGACCGGCTGCGATCAGACCGATGACGGTGATCGCGAATGACCAGCCGAATGTGCGGAGGAACACGGGATTTGATTACCTTTCGGGCTCAGGGCGTGCCACGGGTACGGCGTCGTCCTGAGACGCCCTGACCGGGCCGGGCCCGGTCAGGTCACCCCCGCACTGCCCTCTGTTCTTTTAATCGTTGAACGGGCTCGTCGAATGCGATTTTCCGACCTTTACTGTACGTTTACGCCGAAATCGAGGGCAATGCCACGCAGGCCGGAGGCGTACCCCTGGCCCACCGCGCGGAACTTCCACTCCCCCGCGTAGCGGTACAGCTCGCCGAAGATCATCGCGGTCTCGCTGGACGCGTCCTCGGTCAGGTCGTAACGGGCGATCTCCTGCTGGTCCACCGAGTTGACCACCCGGATGTACGCGTTGCGCACCTGGCCGAAGTTCTGCAGCCGGGACTCGGCGTCGTAGATCGACACCGCGAAGACCACCTTGTCCACCTGGACCGGGACCAGCTCCAGGTTGACCAGAACGACCTCGTCGTCGCCCTCGCCCTCACCGGTGAGGTTGTCACCGGTGTGCTCGACCGAGCCCTCGGGGCTCTTGAGGTTGTTGTAGAAGACGAAGTACTCGTCGCCGAGCACCCGTCCGCCCGAGCAGAGCAGGGCGCTCGCGTCGAGGTCGAACGGCGCACCCGTGGTCGAGCGGGCGTCCCAGCCCAGACCGATCTGCACCTGCGTCAGGTTCGGTGCGGCCTTGGTGAGCGAGACATTGCCGCCCTTGGCGAGCGTGACACTCATGTCTGTCCTTCCTCCTTGCCTCCGGGGCGCATCTCAGGTGTATTCCCCCGCGGCCCCGTCCGGCCGCTTTTGGCCGGCTGAACTTCCTGAACTCCCATCCTTCCAGTGCACCGGGGCAGCACGAAGCCGGGGCGGCCGCCGACGCCTCGCGTCCGCGGCCGCCCCGGCCGGTGGTGCTCCGTCAGGCCACGAAGGGCCCGCGCCCGACTCAGACGTTGACGCCGAAGTCCTGGGCGATGCCGCGCAGACCGGAGGCGTAGCCCTGGCCGATGGCGCGGAACTTCCACTCGGCGCCGTTGCGGTACAGCTCGCCGAAGACCATCGCGGTCTCGGTCGAGGCGTCCTCGGAGAGGTCGTACCGGGCCAGCTCCTTGTTGTCGGCCTGGTTCACCACGCGGATGAACGCGTTGCGGACCTGGCCGAAGTTCTGGGTCCGGTTCTCCGCGTCGTAGATCGAGACCGGGAAGACGATCTTCTGTACGTCCGCCGGGACGGTCGCCAGGTTGACCTTGATGGCCTCGTCGTCGCCCTCGCCCTCACCGGTGAGGTTGTCACCGGTGTGCTCGACCGAGCCGTCGGGGCTCTTCAGGTTGTTGAAGAAGACGAAGTTTCCGTCCTTGTCGACCCTGCCCTGGTCGTTGCAGAGCAGGGCACTGGCGTCCAGGTCGAAGTCCGTACCGGTGGTGGTGCGGACGTCCCAGCCAAGGCCGACGACCACGGCGCTCAGGCCGGGAGCCTCCTTGGTGAGCGAGACATTGCCGCCCTTGCTCAGGCTGACACCCACTTGTCCTCCAAGATTCGGGAGGCACGTCGCGGTGCCCCCGTGGTGCGGTTCAAGGCGCCGGCCGGCGGTTGCCGCCGGGCCTCTGACCAGCCAACGGACCGATCGTAGTGCCGGGTTCCCGTACCGGACGGGGAACGGGCCCGGCGTGGCTGTTCGAATCTCGGCCGGACCGGGCCCGCAGGGCGTCCAGGGGCCTCAGAGCGCGCCGAGGACCTTCAGGTACTCCTGCTCGTCGCGGGCGTCCGGCAGGTCGTTGACGACGCTCCAGCGGACCACGCCGGCCTTGTCGATCACGAAGGTGCCGCGCACCGCGCAGCCCTTCTCCTCGTCGAAGACGCCGTACGCCCGGGAGACCTCGCCGTGCGGCCAGAAGTCCGACAGCAGCGGGTACTCCAGGCCCTGCTGCTCGGCGAAGACGCGCTGGGTGAACGGCGAGTCGTTGGAGACGCCGAGCACCTGCACGTCGTCGTTCTGCAGCCGCGGCAGCTCGTTCTGGATCGCGCAGACCTCGCCGGTGCAGACGCCGGTGAAGGAGAACGGGTAGAAGACCAGGACGACGTTCTTCTCGCCCCGGAAGTCGGAGAGCTTGACCAGCTCGCCGTGCTGGTTCTTCAGCTCGAAATCCGGAGCCTGGGTGCCGACCTCGATGGCCATGGTGGGACCTTTCTGACGCGACAGTGCCGCGCGGCGGGCGCGGCGAGCCACATCCTCCCATCCGCCCGGACCGATTCCGCCGGACGAGTGAGGGCGCCGGCCCCGCACCCAGCCGCTTTCGCCCTCGGCGAACGCGCGCCCGGGCGCACCGGTACCCCGGCGACCGCGGCCCCGACCCCGGCCGACGGCGCGACCGTGACGGCCCCGAGCACACCCCCCGCCGGCGCCCCCGGCCGGGAAACGGACGCGGCCGGGCCTCACCGGAGGAAGTTCCGGCGAGGCCCGGCCGGGCCGCGCTCAGGTGCGTTCGGCGACGCCGGGGGCGGTCAGCGCTTGCCCGACTTCGCGGCCTTGGTGGCCAGGCGGGTGGCCGCCCAGTCCTTGGCGATCGCGATCGAGCTGGTCTGCGAGAGACCGGCGGTCTTGGCCGCGTCCGCGATGTCCGAGGCCTCGATGTGGCCGTCCCGGCCGGTCTTGGGCGTCAGCAGCCAGATCAGGCCGCCCTCCGCAAGGTATTCCAGGGCGTCGACGAGGGAGTCGGTGAGATCCCCGTCGTCGTCGCGGTGCCACAGCAGGACGGCGTCGGCGACGTCGTCGTAGTCCTCGTCGACGAGATCCGTCCCGGTGATCTCCTCGATGCCTTCGCGGAGGTCCTGGTCAGTGTCTTCGTCGTACCCCAGCTCCTGGATGATCTGGCCTTCTTCGAAGCCGAGACGGTGCGCCGGGTTGGACTTGTCCGCGGGGTCCGCGGTCGCGCTCACGGGAATAACCTCCAGTATTCGGCCCGGCGTCCATGCCGAGGCTGTGGCCGTAGTCCACACGGGCGCGGCGGTTCGCGCAAGTACCCGACCCCCGATCCCCTCCAAAGGTTGACGTGTCGCACCGAAACACGCCGGTCGACGTGTCGGGAATCACACCGATTTGCCCTTCTCTGCGTAGGACAAGGATGCTTCGGGTGGTCCCGGCCCACAGGGCGTACGCGTGCCCGAGATACGAACGGCATTCGGGTCCGCGCGTACGCGGGCGTAGAGTCTCCTGTTGGCCCTCACCCCGACCGCCCGCCATCGGACGGTCGGGCAACCAGGTCGGACCACCTCTGTTCGTAACACCCGGTGGTGCGCGGCGCAGGCGACAGCGCCTGAGCCGCACACCGCCAGACCGTACCGCCCACCAGGCGGAACGGTTACCGATCGGTAGAGATGACGGATCTCCGAGCGCGGTAGCACGATGGAGGCGGCGCGACACACCTCAGTTTCGACCGACAGTGAAGGAACAGCGTGGCTTCCGGATCCGATCGCAACCCGATCATCATTGGCGGCCTTCCGAGTCAGGTCCCGGACTTCGATCCCGAGGAGACCGCGGAATGGCTGGAGTCGCTTGACGCGGCCATCGACGAGCGGGGGCGCGAGCGTGCCCGCTACCTGATGCTCCGCCTGATCGAGCGCGCCCGCGAGAAGCGTGTCGCCGTGCCCGAGATGCGCAGCACGGACTACGTCAACACCATCGCCACCAAGGACGAGCCGTTCTTCCCCGGCAACGAGGAGATCGAGCGCAAGGTCCTCAACGCGACCCGCTGGAATGCGGCCGTCATGGTCTCCCGGGCCCAGCGCCCGGGCATCGGCGTGGGCGGCCACATCGCCACCTTCGCCTCCTCCGCGTCGCTGTACGACGTGGGCTTCAACTACTTCTTCCGCGGCAAGGACGCCGAGGGCGAGTCCGGCGACCAGATCTTCTTCCAGGGTCACGCCTCCCCCGGCATCTACGCCCGCGCCTTCCTGCTGGACCGGCTGAGCGAGCAGCAGCTCGACGCGTTCCGCCAGGAGAAGTCGAAGGCTCCGTACGGCCTGTCCAGCTACCCGCACCCGCGGCTGATGCCGGACTTCTGGGAGTTCCCGACCGTCTCGATGGGCCTCGGCCCGCTCGGCGCGATCTACCAGGCCCGGATGAACCGCTACCTGGAGCACCGCGGCATCAAGGACACCTCCGACTCGCACGTGTACGCCTTCCTCGGCGACGGCGAGATGGACGAGCCGGAGTCGCTGGGCCAGCTGTCGCTGGCCGCCCGCGAGGGTCTGGACAACCTGACCTTCGTGGTCAACTGCAACCTGCAGCGCCTGGACGGCCCGGTCCGCGGCAACGGCAAGATCATCCAGGAGCTGGAGTCCCAGTTCCGGGGCGCCGGCTGGAACGTGATCAAGCTCGTCTGGGACCGCAGCTGGGACCCGCTGCTCGCGCAGGACCGCGACGGCGTCCTGGTGAACAAGCTCAACACCACGGTGGACGGCCAGTTCCAGACCTACGCCACCGAGACCGGCGCGTACATCCGCGAGAACTTCTTCGGCAGCGACCTGCGCCTGCGCAAGATGGTCGAGAACATGACCGACCAGCAGATCCAGCACCTGGGTCGCGGCGGCCACGACCACGCCAAGGTGTACGCGGCGTTCAAGGCGGCCCGCGAGCACAAGGGCCAGCCGACGGTCATCCTCGCCCAGACCGTCAAGGGCTGGACGCTGGGCCCCAACTTCGAGGGCCGCAACGCGACGCACCAGATGAAGAAGCTCACGGTCGAGGACCTGAAGCGCTTCCGCGACCGCCTGCACATCCCGATCACGGACAAGCAGCTGGAGGAGGGTTACCCGCCCTACTACCACCCGGGCCGTGACTCGGAGGAGATCCAGTACATGCACGACCGCCGCAAGGAGCTGGGCGGTTACGTGCCGACCCGCAAGGTGCGGCCGCGCCAGCTGGAGCTGCCGGGCGACGACGCGTACAAGGCGGTCAAGAAGGGTTCCGGCAACCAGACCATCGCCACCACCATGGCGTTCGTCCGGGTGCTCAAGGACCTGATGCGGGACAAGGGCATCGGCAACCGCTTCGTGCCGATCGCGCCCGACGAGTACCGCACCTTCGGCATGGACTCGCTGTTCCCGTCGGCGAAGATCTACAACCCGCTCGGCCAGACCTACGAGTCGGTCGACCGCGATCTGCTGCTGGCGTACAAGGAGTCGCCGACCGGCCAGATGCTGCACGACGGCATCTCCGAGGCCGGCTGCACCGCCTCGCTGATCGCCGCCGGCTCGTCCTACGCCACCCACGGCGAGCCGCTGATCCCGGTGTACGTCTTCTACTCGATGTTCGGGTTCCAGCGCACCGGCGACCAGTTCTGGCAGATGGCCGACCAGCTGGCCCGCGGCTTCGTGATCGGCGCCACCGCCGGCCGCACCACGCTGACCGGTGAGGGCCTGCAGCACGCCGACGGCCACTCGCACCTGCTGGCCTCGACCAACCCGGGCGTCGTCGCGTACGACCCCGCGTACGGCTTCGAGATCGCGCACATCGTCCAGGACGGTCTGCGGCGGATGTACGGCTCCAGCGAGCAGCACCCGCACGGCGAAGACGTGTTCTACTACATGACCGTCTACAACGAGCCGATCAAGATGCCGGCCGAGCCGGAGAACGTCGACGTCGAGGGCATCCTCAAGGGTCTGCACCGGTACGCGCCGGCCACCGCCGGCCAGATCCCGGCGCAGATCCTCGCCTCCGGTGTGGCGGTGCCGTGGGCCCTGGAGGCCCAGCGCATCCTCGCCGAGGAGTGGAACGTCAAGGCCGACGTCTGGTCCGCGACCTCCTGGAACGAGCTGCGCCGCGACGCGGTGGAGGCCGAGGAGTTCAACCTGCTGCACCCGGAGGAGACGCAGCGCGTCCCCTACGTGACGCAGAAGCTCCAGGGCGCCGAGGGCCCGTTCGTCGCCGTCTCCGACTGGATGCGCGCGGTGCCGGACCAGATCTCCCGCTGGGTGCCGGGCCAGTACCAGTCGCTGGGCGCCGACGGCTTCGGCTTCGCCGACACCCGTGGCGCGGCCCGTCGCTTCTTCCACATCGACGCGCAGTCGGTCGTCCTGAGCGTGCTCACCGAGCTCGCCAAGCAGGGCAAGGTCGACCGCAGCGCCCTGAAGGACGCGATCGACCGCTACCAGCTGCTGGACGTGGCGGCGGCCGACCCGGGCGCCGCCGGCGGCGACGCCTGATCCGCAGTCGGACACCGAAGGGCCGGACCTCCTCGACGGAGGTCCGGCCCTTCGGCATGTGCGGCACTCGAACGGTCTTCGGTTCGGACGCACGGCGGCCCCGGACTCCGCGGAGTCCGGGGCCGCCGTCGCGCGGGGCCGGTCAGATGTGGACGGCCGGGCCCGCGTCGGTGGTGCCGCGGCGGGTGAGCAGGCCGAGCAGGGCGGCGGCGAAGGCCACCACGGAGGCCACCGCGAAGGCGAGCGACATCCCGCTGACGAAGGAGTCGTGCACCGCGCCGGCCATCGCGTCCACCGCCTGCTGCGGGGTGCCGGCCGGGGCGGGCGGGGCGATGCCGAGCTGGGCGGCCTGGTTGAGGCCCTCGGTCTGCGCGGGCTCGACCGGCGGCAGGCCGGCCCTGGCCCAGTTGCCGGGCAGCACGTCGGTGACCCTGGCGGCCATCAGCGCGCCCAGCACGGCGGTGCCCAGGCTGCCGCCGACCTGCATCGCGGCCTGCTGGAGGCCGCCGGCCACGCCGGACAGCTCCAGCGGGGCGTTGCCGACGATCACCTCGGTGGCACCGACCATGACCGGGCTGATGCCCAGGCCCATCAGCACGAACCAGAGCGACATCACGCCGGTGCCGGAGCCCGCGTCCAGGGTGGACATCCCGAACATGGCGGTGGTGGTGACCAGCATGCCGGCCACGATCGGGATCCGCGGGCCGAGCTTGCCGATGGCCAGGCCGGCCACCGGTGATCCGACGATCATCATGGCGGTCATCGGCAGCAGGTGGACGCCGGCCGAGACCGGCGACATCCCGTGGACGTTCTGCAGGTAGAAGGTCACGAAGAAGATCGCGCCGAAGAAGGCGAACGCCATCAGCACCATCAGCAGGGTGCCCGCCGACAGCGGCACCGAGCGGAACAGGCCGAGCGGGATCAGCGGCTCGCGGGCCACCCGCTGCCAGAGCGCGAAAGCCACCATCAGGACCACCGCGCCGCCCAGGAGCAGCAGCGTGGAGGCGTTGCCCCAGCCCCACTCGGGCGCCTTGATGATGCCGAAGACCAGGGCGAACATCGCCACCGAGAGCAGGGCGATGCCGGGCAGGTCGAAGGACTTGGCGGCCTTCTCGGCCCGCACGTCCTGGAGGATCCAGACGCCGAGGGCCAGCGCGATCAGGCCGACCGGGATGTTGATGAAGAACACCGACTCCCAGTTGACGTGCTCGACCAGCAGACCGCCGACGATCGGGCCGGCCGCGGTGGAGGCTCCGATCACCCCGCCCCAGATGCCGATCGCCATGTTGAGCTTCTCGGCCGGGAAGGCCCCGCGCAGCAGGCCGAGCGCGGCCGGCTGGAGCAGCGCGCCGAACAGGCCCTGGAGCACCCGGCAGGCGATCACCGTCTGGATGCTGGTGGCGAAGCCGATCGCGGCCGAGGTGGCGGCGAAGCCGACCGCGCCGACCAGGAAGGTGTTCTTGTGGCCGAACCGGTCACCGATCTTCCCCGCGGTGATCAGGAAGACCGCCAGCGCCAGCAGATAACCGCTGGTCACCCACTGGATCTCGGAGGGCGCGGCCTTCAGGTCGGCCTGGATGACCGGGTTGGCGATCGCGACGATCGTGCCGTCGAGGGCCACCATCATGACGCCGACGGCGACGGTCAGCAGGGTCAGCCAGGGGTGTCCCTTCAGCCGGTTCCCGGACGGGGGCCGGTGTGGCGGCTCCACGCCCGGCTGGGCGTTCTTGACGGCGGACTGGCTCATCTGGGGCCCTCCGGGGCATGGCAGAGAACAAACGTGGTCGTGGCGCCCCGGCCCACCCGTCCCCACGAGTCACCCGGCCCGACGGACGCCACTTCCGGCAGATTATGTCAGCCACTGACATTCGGCAAATGGTGACTTCTGACTTCAGCTGACATTTGTCAGAGCGCTAAGGTTGTGATCACACCCCTCCCGCACCACCGCCCGGAAGGCCCCCGCCATGGCCGCTCAGACCTCGCCCCCCGCCACCGCCCCGGACGGCAGAACCGCCGACGGCACGGCCCCCGGCGCGACACCCGATCCGGCCGCCGACCACACGCCCGACCACACGCCCGACCGCACACCGGACCACCCGGCCGACCGCGCCTCCGGCCGACCGCCCGGGCTGCGCGAGCGCAAGAAGCAACGCACCCGGGACGCCCTGGTGCACGCCGCCCACGGGCTCTTCCTCACCCAGGGCTTCGCCGGGACGACCGTGGACGAGATCGCCGCCGTCGTCGACGTCTCGCAGCGCACCTTCTTCCGGTACTTCGCCAACAAGGACGAGGTCGCGCTCGCCGTGATGGCCGACGCCGAGGACTACTTCATCGAGTGCCTGCGCCGCCGCCCGGCCGAGGAGAACCCGCTCCAGGCCCTGCGCGCCGCGATCGTCCAGTCCTGGCGCGACCTGGGCTCCGGCGACCTCGGCGGACCGGGCTCGATCACCAGCGCGCTGGAGCTGGTGCGGCTGATCGAGGAGACCCCCACCCTGCTCGCCGCGCACCTGCGCCGGATCACGCAGCAGGAGCGGATCGTGGTCACGGTGATCGCCGAACGCGAAGGGCTGGATCCGGCCGAGGACCTGCGTCCGACCGTACTGGCCGCCGTCTTCGGCAGCGTGCTGCGCTCCGCCCACCTGTCCTGGTGCGACGACCAGGAGAAGTGCGGCCCGGAGGCCATGATCACCCTGATCGAGCGTCATTTCGACCAGCTCGGCCCCGCCCTGGCCGGCGACTGGCGGCACTGAGGACCGGCGGACCCGGGCGGGCCGCCGTCCGGTCGCACCCGGGGCACCGGGTCGTACCGGAGTACCGGGTCATACCGGGGTACTACCCGGGATCCCGGCCCCCGGTCGGACGACGGCGGCGCCCGGCCCGCCTACCCTGGCGGGATGATCGACCCGCCCCCCGGACCGGCCCGGAGCGACCCGCTGCGGGCCCTGCTCGCGCCGCTCGCCCGACCGTCCGCCGACCGCACCCCGATGCTGGCCAACGCCTCCAGCCGGTGGGTCCGTTACCTCCCCTACGTCCTCGCACTGGCCGCCTTCACCTCCCTGCTGCCCAACTCGATCAACGTCCTCGCGCACGACTACAAGCTCGCGACCGGGCTCGCCGCGGGCCTCGCCATCGCGCAGACGGCACCGCTGCTGCTGACGCCGAGCCGCCCGCTGGCCGCCTGGTGGGTCATCGGCGGCACCAACCTGCTGACGTCCCTGCTGATCCTGACCACCGGGCGGGGGACCTCCTCCGCCTGGCCCTGGCCGGCCACCAGCATGGTCGGCTATCTGCTGCTGATGCTCCCGCTCGCCCTCCGCGAGCCGCGCCGCACCCTGCTCTCCGTCTGGCTGGCCACCGCCGCCGCCAGTCTCGCGCTCTCCCTGGCCGGCGCCACGGCCGAGGTCGGCAGCGACAACAGCATGCTCGCGGTGGTCCTGACCGGCGCGGTCCTGCTGCTCGGCGGAGCCCTGCGGGAGCGGGCCGAGGCCCAGCGGCTGCTCACCGAGCAGGAGCACATCAGCGAGGCCGAACGCGAGCGGCGCACCCTGCTGGAGGAGCGCGCCCGGATCGCCCGCGAGCTGCACGACGTGGTCGCCCACCACATGTCGGTGATCGCCGTCCAGGCCGCCAGCGCCCCCTACCGGATCACCGGAGTCCCGGACGACGCCGCCGAGGAGTTCACCGCCATCGCCGGCACCGCCCGTGAGTCGCTGGCCGAGATGCGGCGGCTGCTGGGTGTGCTGCGCAGCGAGGAGTCCACCACCGAGAAGGTGCCGCAGCCCGGGGTGGGGCAGCTGGCCCAGCTGGTCGAGACGGTCGCCCGGGCCGGGGTGCCGGCCGAACTGTCCGTGGCGCCCGAACTCGACGACGCCCTGCCGCAGGCCGTCGGACTCTCCGTGTACCGGATCGTCCAGGAGGCGCTGGCCAACGTCGTCCGGCACGCCCCCGGCGCGCGGGTCTGGGTCTCGCTGGCCGTGGACGGCCCCGCGCTGCTGGTCACCGTGGTGAACGGCGCCCCGCCCGAGCGCGTCGAGTCCCTGGAGGCCTCGGCCGAGGGCACCGGCCACGGTCTGGTCGGCATGCGGGAACGCGTCCGCCTGCTGGATGGCAGGCTGGACACCGGCCCGCTGCCCGACGGCGGCTTCAAGGTGGCCGCCGTCCTGCCGTTCGACACCCCCCTGGAGACATCCGCATGACCATCCGCGTGATCATCGTCGACGACCAGGCGATGGTGCGGGCCGGCTTCGCCGCCCTGCTCAACGCCCAGAGCGACATCGATGTGGTGGGCGACGCGGCGGACGGCGCGCAGGCCCTGGAGGTCACCGGCCGCACCCATCCGGACGTGGTCCTGATGGACGTCCGGATGCCCGTCATGGACGGCCTGGAGGCGGCCCGGCGGCTGCTCGACCCGGCCGTGCCCGGCGCGCACCGCCCCAAGGTGCTGATGCTGACCACCTTCGACGTGGACGACTACGTGTACGAGGCCTTGCGCGCCGGGGCCAGCGGCTTCCTGCTCAAGGACGCGCCCCCGGCCGACCTGATCGCCGCCGTCCGGGTGGTCGCGGCCGGCGAGGCGCTGCTCGCCCCGTCGGTGACCCGCTGGCTGATCGAGGACTTCGCCCGGACCAGGCCCGCCAGGCGCCGCGACCCCAAGCTGCGGCTCAACGGCCTGACCCCGCGCGAGACCGAGGTGCTGGAGCTGATCGCGCGCGGCCTCTCCAACCAGGAGATAGCCGCCCGGCTGGTGCTCGCCGAACAGACCGTCAAGACCCACATCGGCCGCATCCTCGCCAAGCTCGACCTGCGCGACCGCGCCCAGGCCGTGGTGCTCGCCTACGAGTCCGGCCTGGTGACACCTGGTCAGTAGCACTTCCCCCCTCGTGATACCCGGGTAGCACCCGGGAGTTGGCCCCGCGGTGTGACGCCCGCGGGGCCGCCGCATTCCTACCTTCCTCTCCGTCGAGACCGAACGGACAAGGGAGACAAGGGACATGCGGCAGCAGCGCCCCCAGAACAGGTCCACACGTCTGCGCCGGGCGCTCACCGCCGCCGCGGTGGCCCTGGCCGCCGTACTGGGCTCGGGCGGCTGGGCCGCCGACACCCAGCACGCCCTCACCGGACCGCCACCGGGCAGCACCGCCTGGGTGGCGGACACCACCCTCGGGATCCGCCTGCCCGACCCGGCCACCGCCACGCCCGCCGAGGTGGCCGCCTTCTTCGCCGGCCTCACGCCGGCCCGGCGGGACGCGCTGGCCGTCCGCCACCCGCTGGTGGTCGGCAACCTGGACGGCGCCCCCGTCCAACTGCGCTACCGGGCCAACGCGCTGGCCCTGACCGAGGAGCGTGGCCGCGAACTGGCCCGCGCCACCGACCCGGCGCGCACCCCGCAGGACCACGCCGCCGCCCGCGCCCGCGCCGAGCGCTACCGCACCCTGCTCGACGGCGGCCGGCAGATCCTCGCCTTCGACCCGCGCGGCCGCGGCCAGGTCGCCGAGGTCTACGGCGACCTGGCCACCGCCCGCCGGACGGCCGTCGTCGTGCCCGGCTCCGACATCGACCTGCTGAGCTTCGACCGCGCCACCGACCCGTACGGCACCCCGGCCGGGATGGCCCGCGCGCTCCACGACGTGACCAGCCGACGGACCGCCGTGATCGCCTGGGCCGGCTACACCACCCCGGTCGGCGTGGGCCCGGACGCCGCCACCGAGAAGCTGGCCCACGCCGGGGCGAAGCGGCTGGCCCGGCTGCTCGACGGACTCGCCGTCACCACCGGGCCCGACGCGCCCGCCACGGTGTTCTGCCACAGCTACGGCTCGGTGGTCTGCGGGCTGGCCCGGCCGGGGCCCGCGCAGTCCTCGGGGGTGGTGGTGCTCGGCTCGCCCGGGATGGGCGTCGGCTCGGCCGCCGATCTCGACCCGGAGGTCCCGCTCTGGGCCACCGCCCGCAACGGCTCCGACTGGATCGGCAACGTGCCGTTCGTCTCCGTCCTGGGCCTCGGCCACGGCGCCGACCCGACCGGCCCCGCCTTCGGCGCCCGCCCGCTGCCCGCCACCGGCTCGCACGGCCACACCGGGTACTTCGCGCCCGGCACCGCCTCCCTCGCGGCCTTCGCCGACATCGCCCTCGGCCGCTGACCAGCCGCGCCCGACCCGCCCGTCCCGCCCGACCCGCCCGTGCCACCGTGAGGAGCACCGCCATGGCCCACCCGCTCACCGCCCTGCGCCGCGCCGCCCACCAGGTCGACGCCCGCACCCCCGAGACCCGCGACCGCGCCCTGGACGGGCTGCGCGCCCTCGCCCTGCTCGCCGTCCCGGTCGGCCACTGGATGCTCGGCGGCTTCACCCTCTCCCCCGACGGCGCGCTGCACAACGCCAGCCCGCTCGGCTCGCTCGGCTTCTTCGCCCCGCTCAGCTGGGTGCTCCAGATGCTCGGTGTGTTCTTCCTGGTCGGCGGCCACTCCACCGTCCACTCGCTGGAGCGGGCCCGCGCCAAGGGCGTGACGTACCCGGGCTGGCTGCGCGGCCGGGCGGTGCGGCTGCTGCGCCCGGTGCTCGGGGTGACGGCCGTCTGGGCACTGCTGATCCCGCTGCTGGAGCGGCTCGGAGTGCCGGGCGACACCGTCCGGACCGGCTCGGTGCTGGTGGTGCAGCCGCTCTGGTACATCGGCGTCTACCTGGGGCTGACCGCGCTCACCCCGCTCTGTGTGGCGGCCGGCCGCCGGCTGCGCGGCTGGTCGGCGGGCGCGCTGGTGGCCGTCGTCGCCCTGGTCGACCTGGGGCGGTACGGGCCCTGGGCGGACGCGGTGCCGTCCTGGGTGGGGCTGGTGAACGTGCTGCCGGGCTGGCTCTTCGGCTACCAGCTGGGCGTGCTCTGGGCGCAGGGCCGGCTGCGCCGCCCGGCCGCGCGGCTGCTGCTGCTCGGCGGCGGTGCGCTGTTCGCCGTACTGCTGCTGGTCTTCCACTACCCGGCCAGCATGGTCGGCGTGCCCGGCGCCGAGCGGACCAACTCGCACCCGCCGTCCCTGCTGGTCCTGGCGCTGGCGGCGGTGCAGTGCGGCGCGGCGGTCCTGCTGCGCGAGCGGCTCGGCCGGCTGCTGGGGCGCCGGCCGCTGCTCTGGCTGCCGGTGGTGGCCGTCAACCTGTCGGCGATGACGATCTTCTGCTGGCACCAGAGCGCGATGCTCGCCGTCGCGGTGCCCGGTGCGGCGGCCCTGGGCGCGGTGCCGGGGCTGACCACCGCACCGTCGACTCTGGGCTGGGTGGCCGCCCGGCTGGCGCTGCTCCCGCTGTTCGGCGCCGTCCTGGTGACGATCGGGTGGTTCACCCGCCGGTTCGACGGGCCCTGGACGGCGTTCTCCCGCGCCTGGAAGGCCGTGGCCGGGGCTGCGGCGGCGCTCTTCGCCGCGTACGCGCTGGGTCTGGTCTGACCAGCGCCGGAGCGGCCGCCGCCCCGGAACGCCGTGCGTTCCGGGGCGCGGTGTCGGTCCGCTGCCCTACCCTGCCGCCATGGTGACGTTCGATGAGTTCCGCGCGATGGCGCTGGCCCTGCCGCAGGCCGTCCAGGAGCCGACCTGGGAGATCGAGACGCTGCGGGTCCACTCGAAGATCTTCGCGATGGGCTCGCCGGACGGCGGGACGGTCAGCGTGAAGGCCTCCCGGGAGGACCAGGCCGAGCTGCTCGCCGCCGAGCCCGAGGTGTTCTCCTTCCCCCAGTACGTCGGGCGGCACGGCTGGGTGGGCGTCCGGCTCGACCTGGTCGACCCGGACGAGCTGCGCGACCTGCTGACCGACGCCTGGCGGCGCACCGCACCGAAGCGGCTCGTCAAGGAGTTCGACGCGGAGGCGGCCCGGTGACGCCGCCCGGACACCGGCGGTTCATGTGATGCTAAACACAGTTTAGGGCGGGTCCATCACTCCTCCGGGCGCCCTAGGCTTGCGAAGGGAAGTTGGCAGTCGTAGCACCCTCCGGGCCCCCGCCCGCGGAACGGTGACGGGCCCCTAGGGAGTTGACGCGATGCGCCGTCGGCGGTGGAAGCGTGTACTGATCGGCGCCTTCGCGGGTTGCGCCGTGCTCGCCGACGCCGGTGCGGCGGCGGCCCAGGCCGCCGCGTCCACCGAGCAGTTGGCGATCTCCACGCCTCCGGCCGGCAGCGCCGCCTGGGTCGAGGACCACTCCTTCGGCCGCGGTCTGCCCGACCCGGCCACCACCACCCCGGCCGCCGCCGCCGAGTTCTTCACGTCGCTCGCCCCCACCGAACTGGACCGGCTGATCCAGGACTACCCGCTGGTCGTCGGCAACTTCGACGGCGCCCCGGTGGAGCTGCGCTACCGCGCCAACCGGATCGCCCTCGCCGCCGAGCGGGACCACGCCCGGGACCGCGCCAACAACCGGAAGCTCGACTCCGACCTGCGCGCGCTGGCCGTCTCCCGCGCCAACGACATCGAGCACCTGCTGGCCCCCGACCGCCAGGTCCTCGCCTTCGACCCGCGCGGCCGCGGCCTGGTCACCGAGGTCTGGGGCGATCTCGCGGACGCCGACCGGATCTCCGTCCTGGTCCCCGGCTCGGACGCCGACCTCGGCCACTTCGACCAGACCGCCGAACCGCTGCGCTCCCCCGCCGGGATGGCCCGCGCGCTGTACGCCGAGGAGCGGCGGCAGTCGCCCCGCACCCGGACCGCGGTGATCGCCTGGACCGGCTACGTCACCCCCTCCGGACTCGGTCCGGACGCCGTCACCTCGCGGCTCGCCGACATCGCCGCGCCCCGGCTGGAACGGCTGCTCGCCGGGCTGAAGGAGACCACCCGGCCGGACGCCCCGCCGTCGCTGCTCTGCCACTCCTACGGCTCGGTGGTCTGCGGCAACGCCGCCCCCGACATCCCGCGGGCGGCCGCCTCGCCGTCCGACACCTCCGGGGTCACCGACCTGGTGGTGTTCGGCAGCCCCGGCATGGGAGTGCAGACCACCTCCGAACTGGGCGCCGGCGTGCACGTCTGGGCCACCCGCAACGGCAGCGACTGGATCGGCAACGTGCCGTACCTGGAGGTCGGCGGGCTCGGCCACGGCGCCGACCCGACCTCGGCCGGCTTCGGCGCCGAGGAGATCTCCTCCGCCCGGGCCTCCGGCCACAACGGCTACTTCACCGAGGGCACCGACAGCCTGCACAACTTCGCGGCCATCTCGCTCGGCCACTACGACGAGGTGGTCCGCCCGACGGCCGGGGCCTGAACCCTCCGCTCCCTGGCGGACTGCGGCCGGTCGGACGCCCTGCCCCGGCCGGGGGCCGCCCCGCGGTCCGGGTAGAGCCGGGCGGCCTCGGCGGCGACCCTGGCCATCTCCCGCCGGGCGGCGGGCGGTGAGAGCACCTCGGCGTCCCCGCCGAAGGAGAGCAGCGAGCGGACGGCCGGCAGCGACTGGAAGCCCAGGGCGAGCTCGACCCACTCGTCGGCGGGCCCGGTACCCCACTCGGGCGGCGGCGCGGTGAGCCTGGTCCCGTGGAGGCGGATGAACATGTCCAGCCGGGCGCGCCGCACCCGGACCTTGACCGACACCTCCTTGGGCAGCCGTTCGACCTGCTCGCGCAGCACCGCCCAGACCTCGCCCAGACCGAGACCGGGACGGCGGCGCACCGGCTCCTCGGCGGTCTCGGCGGCCAGCACCCGGTCGGCCCGGAACAGCCGGGGCTCACCGCGCAGATCGGCCACCAGGTACCAGACGGCCGCCTTGCTCACCAGGCCGTACGGGTCGACGGTGTACTCGGCGGGCCCCGAGGTGCCGCTGTGCCGGTAGCGCAGCCGCAGCCGGCGGTCGGCGAAGACGGCGTACTGCAGCTCGCCGAGGTCCGGTCCGGCGGGCACGCCCGCCTGGAGCCAGCGGGCCGGGTCCACCAGGACGCGCTCGCTGATCCGCTCGGCGGCCGGGCGGTGCGGGGCCGGCAGCGCGGCCATCACCTTGCGCAGCGCCGAGCCGAGCGCGCCGTCCAGCCCGAGGTCGCTGTGCGCGCCCTGGGCGGAGAGCACGAACAGGGCGCGGGCCTCGTCGGCGGTGAGCCCGCTGACGTCGGTGCGGTAGCCGGGCAGCAGGTTGATCCCGCCGTGCCGGCCGCGTTCGGTGTAGACGGGGACGCCGGCCGCCGAGAGCGCCTCGACGTCGCGGTAGATGGTGCGGACCGACACCTCCAGGCGCTCGGCCAGTTCGGTGGCGGGCACCCGGCCGCGGGTCTGGAGCAGCAGCAGGATGGAGAGCAGGCGGTCGGCCTTCATGGCACGAGGATCCCAGAAACCCTGACGCCGGTTGTCAGCTTTTACCGGGAGATTGCCGGAACGGGGGCCGGACCGGCCGGCCCCCGCACCGGACCGCCGGCCCCCGCACCGGGCGCGCGGCTACTCGCGGCCGACCGAGGTGAAGGCCATGTTCGGGTAGCGGTCGCCGGCCACCTTCGCCGCGACCGGCTCCAGCGCGGCCAGTTCCTCCGCGGTGAGCCGCAGCGTCGCCGCGGCGGTGTTCTCGGCGAGCCGGCTGCGCTTGCGGGTGCCGGGGATCGGCACCACGGCCAGGCCGTGCACCTCGGCGCGCTGGTGCACCCAGGCGAGCGCCACCTGGGCGGCGGTGATCCCGCGCGCCGCCGCGATCTCCCGGATCGGCTCCAGCAGCGCGGTGTTGGCGGCCGCGTTCGCCCCGCTGTACCGGGGCTGGGTGCGGCGCACGTCGTCCGCCGCCAGTTCCTCGGCGGCGGCGAACGAACCGGTCAGGAAGCCCCGGCCGAGCGGCGAGTACGGCACGAAGGCGACGCCCAGCTCGGCCGCGGCCGGCACCGCCGAGCGCTCGACGTCCCGGGCGAAGACCGACCACTCCGACTGCAGGGCCGCGATCGGGTGCACCGCGTACGCCTCGCGCAGTTCGGCGCCGGTCACCTCGGAGAGGCCGAGGTGACGCACCTTGCCCGCCCGGACCAGCTCGGCCATCGCGCCCACCGACTCGGCGAGCGGCACGTCCGGGTCGCGGCGGTGCATGTAGTAGAGGTCGATCACGTCCACGCCGAGCCTGCGCAGCGAGGCGTCCGCGGCGGCCCGGATGTACGCCGGGTCGTTGCGGATGCCCCGGTGGGCCGGGTCGTCCTCCTTGCGCTCGATGGCGAACTTGGTGGCGACCACCACCCGGTCGCGGTTGGCGCGGACGAACGGACCGATCAACTCCTCGTTCCGGCCGAAGCCGTAGGCGTCGGCGGTGTCGAAGAGGGTGACGCCCGCCTCCAGGGCGGCGTCCAGGGTGGCGAGCGCCTCCGCGGTGTCGGTCGGGCCGTAGAACTCGCTCATGCCCATGCAGCCGAGGCCCTGGACGCCCACGGACGGACCGTCGGTGCCCAGCTGGGTGGTGGGGAGGGTGGGGAGAGTCATGCGCTCTGCTTCTTCCTCTGCTGGCGGCGGGCCGGTTCGCCGCGGTCGGCGATCTTCCCGGCATAGAGATCGATCTTGTAGTCGAGCACGGCGAGGGTCGCGTGCAGGTCGGCGATGCGCTGCCGGACCTCCTCGCGGTGGGCGACCAGCAGGTCGCGCCGTCCCTCGAAGGTCCGCTCGCCCTGGCGGGCCAGTTCGACGTACCGGAGCATGTCGGCCACCGTCATTCCGGTCAGCCGCAGCCGGCCCAGGAAGGCCAGCCGGTGCAGGTCGGCGTCGCAGTAGCGGCGCTGGCCGGAGGCGGAGCGGTCGACCGGGTCGAGCAGACCGATCCGCTCGTACCAGCGCAGGGTGTGGGCGGTCAGTCCGCTGGCCGCCGCGACCTCGCTGATGCTGTGCCGCGGGGTGCGGTCCGGGTCGCCGACCGGCTGGTTGAACACGTCGGAACAGGTGCGCGGGTCGACCTCGATCGGCGCGAGCGTTGCCATGATCGGAACCCCCAGTGGTGAGCGGTGTCTACGACGCTAGCGAGTTGGAGTGCACTCCAAGCAAGCCTCCCACGCGGGTGCTCGGACCACCCGGTTAGAGTCGGGCCCATGGAGAGCTTGCGGATGATCGAGAACTGGCCGGTGCCCAACGCCGCGGCGGCGGTGGTACGGGGCGCGGACGGCGCGGTGCTCGCCGGACACGGCCCGCAGCAGCACCTGTTCCCGCTGGCGTCGGTGACCAAGCTGCTCACCTCGTACGCCGTCCTGGTCGCGGTCGAGGAGGGCGTCTTCGAGCTGGACGACCCGGCCGGGCCCGCGGGTTCGACCGTCCGCCACCTGCTGGCGCACACCTCGGGGCTGGCCTTCGACGAACAGCGGGTGATGGCCGAGCCGGGCAACCGCCGGCTCTACTCCAACGCCGGCTTCGACGTGCTGGCACAGACCCTGACCCAGGCGTCCGGCATCGAGTTCGGCCGGTACGCCGCCGAGGCGGTGTTCGAGCCGCTCGGCATGCGCTCGACGCTGATCAACACCGCGCACAAGTCCCCCGCCGGAGCCGGCGGTCTCTCCACCGTGGGCGATCTCGCGCTGTTCGCGGCCGAGTTGCAGGCGCCCAAGCTGCTGGACCCGTCCACCGTACGCACGGCCACCCGCGAGGTCGCCTTCCCGGGCACCAGCGGTGTCCTGCCCGGCTTCGGCCACCGCCGCCCGAACGACTGGGGCCTCGGCTTCGAGATCCGGGACGGCAAGGCGCCACACTGGACGGGCACCGCCAACTCGCCCGCCACCTTCGGCCACTTCGGCCAGTCCGGCACCTTCCTCTGGGTCGACCCCGAGGCGGGCGTGGCCTGCGTCGCGCTCACCGACCGGGACTTCGGCCCGTGGGCCGCCGAGTCCTGGCCGCTCCTCAGCGACGCCGTCCTGGCCGAACTGCGCGGCTGAGCAAGCCCGGTGGGCGCGCCGCACCGGCCGCCCACCGCGGGCCCCGCTCAGCCGTACGAGACCGGCGAGTGCATCTCCCAGAGCAGCAGCTCGGCGCCGGTCTCCCCGGCCGTCGGGTCCGCGAAGGCGCCGCCGGTGATCCGGACGCTGTCGCCGGGCACCATCGACCGGCCGCCGCCCTGCGGGCCCGGCACGGTGCGGTAGCCGAGCGAACCGGCCGTCAGATGGGCGTACCGCCATGCGGCGGCCGGGAGTTCGGGCAGCGGCTGCCAGGGCCCCGCGGTGGCCAGCCAGAGCGCGGCGTCGGAACGGCGCAGCCGCAGGGCGTCCGTCCCGGCGTCCCGTTCGAGGCCGGAGGCGAGCAGCGTCAACCCGCCGTCCGCCGGTTCCACCCGGCGCAGCCCGTACACCGGGGGCGCGTCGAAGACGTCCGGCTGGAGCCACATCTGGATGAAGCGGACCGGCCCCCGGGCGCCGCCGACGTTGCGTTCGGTGTGGGTGACACCGGAGCCCGCGCTCAGGTGCTGGATCATGCCGGGGCGGACCACCCCGCTGTGACCGCGGGAGTCCCGGTGGGCGAGCGCGCCCTCCAGCACCCAGGTGAGGATCTCGGTGTCCCGGTGCTTGTGCTCGTCGAAACCCGCGCCGGGGGCGAGCAGTTCCTCGTTGCAGGCCAGCAGCGCGCCGAAGTGGGTGTTCTTCGGGTCGTAGTGGCCCGAGAAGGAGAACGCGTGTCTGGTCTCGATGCCCTCGGCCGGGATCGAGAGGTGGCGCTCGGCGGTGCGGCGCAGGTCGGCGCGGGGGCGGGCGGGGGCGTCGGTCACGGCCTCCACGGTAGCGGGTGTGACGGCCGCCACCGTGGCCCTCCGGCGGGGGGCGTGCACGAGCAGCCACTCCGGTGAGGCAGTCTTGTCCTTGTGCCAGCCGCTTCCGCGAACTCCAAGAGCGATCCGAACGCCAAGCCCGACAAGAACGGGAAGAGCCCGACGTCCGGGGCCGGCCGGGACCGGCCCGGCCGGGCGGCGCCGCGCCTGACCGTACAGGAACGCAGACTCGCCGCCGAGCGCGCCGAGCGCCGGGTCGCGACGCTGAAGCGGCTGGAGAAATCCTCGGGCAAGCTGGCCACGGCCGCGATCGCGCGGATGGACGACCAGCTCGGCTGGTACCGGCGGATGCCGCCGGAGCACCGCTCCTGGATCGGCCTGGTCGCCCAGGCCGGGATCGCCGCCTTCACCGAGTGGTACCGCCACCCCGACGCCCCGCAGGCCATCTCCACCGACGTCTTCGGCACCGCACCGCGCGAGTTGACGAGGGCGATCACGCTGCGCCAGACCGTGGAGCTGATCCGCACCACGATCGAGGTGATGGAGGAGGCCATCGAGGAGGTGGCCGCCCCCGGTGACGAGGCGGACATGCGCGAGTCCGTCCTGGTGTACGCCCGGGAGATCGCCTTCGCCACCGCCCAGGTCTACGCCCAGGCGGCCGAGGCGCGCGGCGCCTGGGACGCCCGACTGGAGGCACTGGTCGTCAACTCGCTGCTCTCCGGTGACGCCGACGAGGGAGTCCTCTCCCGGGCCGCCGCGCTCGGCTGGGGCCAGCCGAGCCAGGTCCGGGTGGTGATGGGCAGCGCCCCGGACGGGGACAGCGAGCTGGTGGTCGAGGCGATCCGCCGGGCCGCCCGGTACGCCAAGCTGCATGTGCTGACCGGGGTGCTGGGCAAGCGCCTGGTGGTGGTGGTCGGCGGCGACAAGGAGCCGGTGCACGCGGCCAGGGCGCTGATCGGCCAGTTCGCGGCGGGCCCGGTGGTGGTCGGCCCGACCGTGCCCGACCTGCTGTCGGCGACCCGCTCGGCCCACGCCGCCGCCGCCGGCCTGCGGGCCTGCGCCGCCTGGCCGGACGCCCCGCGCCCGGTGCTGGCTGACGACCTGCTGCCCGAACGCGCGCTCGCCGGAGACCAGGCGGCCCGCCGCCAGCTGGTGGAGGAGATCTACACACCGCTGGACGAGGCGGGCTCGGCACTCCTGGAGACCCTGAGTGTCTACCTGGAGCAGGCCTCCTCTTTGGAGGGTGCCGCCCGGATGCTCTTCGTCCATCCCAACACGGTGCGCTACCGGCTGCGACGTGTGACAGACGTCACGGGCTACGCTCCCTCCGACGTACGTTCGGCGTTCACGCTGCGCATCGCACTGGCGCTGGGACGACTCGCCGCGGCTGGAGAGCACAATTGACCGCGATGTAGGGAACTGACAATCCCGGATGCTTTTCTTCGTTACCGTCGCCTACCCGCCCCCGGGCGCCTGGCGAGAGAGGGTTGAACCGTGCTCGTAATCGTCGCCCCTGGACAGGGTGCCCAGTCCCCCGGTTTCCTCAGCCCCTGGCTGGAGGTCGACGGTGTCGCCGACCGCCTGCGCGGCTGGTCGGAGGTCGCCGGGCTCGACCTGGTGCACGCCGGAACCGAGGCGTCCGCCGAGGAAATCAAGGACACCGCCGTCGCCCAGCCGCTGCTGGTCGCGGCCGGCCTGGTGACCGCCCGCGCACTGTTCCCGGACGAGGACAGCGCCCGGACGCTGGTCGGCGCCGTGGCCGGCCACAGCGTCGGTGAGATCACCGCCGCCGCCGGTGCCGGGGTGCTCACCGCGCACGACGCGCTCACCTTCGTCCGTGAGCGCAGCCTGGCGATGGCCGAGGCCGCCGCGGCCACCGAGACCGGCATGATCGCCGTCCTCGGCGGCGAGCCGGAGGCCGTCGCGGCCAAGCTCGCCGAGCACGGCCTGACCCCGGCCAACAACAACGGCGGCGGCCAGATCGTCGCCGCCGGCACGCTGGCCCAGCTGGAGGCCCTGAAGGCCGACCCGCCGGCCGGTGCCCGGCTGATCGCGCTCAAGGTCGCCGGCGCGTTCCACACCGAGCACATGGCGCCGGGCGTCGAGCGCCTGGCGAAGCTGGCCCCGACCCTGTCGGTCGCCGACCCGAAGGTCACCTACCTCTCCAACCGGGACGGCGCGGTCGTGTCGTCCGGTACCGACGTGCTGGACCGCCTGGTGTCGCAGGTCTCCAACCCGGTCCGCTGGGACCTGTGCATGGAGACCCTGCGGGAGCTGGGCGCGACCGCCGTCATCGAGCTCGCCCCGGCGGGCACCCTCACCGGACTGGTCAAGCGCAACCTCAAGGGTGTGGCGACGCTTGCCCTGAAGACGCCCGCCGACCTCGACAAGGCCCGTGAGCTGGTCGCGGAGCACGGCGGTCAGGACCAGGAGAACGAGGCATGAGAAGCGCCCCTCAGATCCGCCCGGCCATCGGCGCGCAGTACTCGCGCATCCTCGGTGTCGGCGGCTACCGCCCGGTCCGGGTGATCCCGAACGCCGAGGTGCTGAACTGGATCGACTCCTCGGACGAGTGGATCCGCACCCGGAGCGGGATCGCCGAGCGCCGCTGGGCCGGTCCGGACGAGAGCGTCGCCGAGATGTCGGTGCAGGCCTCCGGCAAGGCGATCGCCCAGGCCGGACTCACCCCGGACCAGATCGGCGGCGTGATCGTCGCGACGGTCTCGCACCTCAAGCAGACCCCCGCGATCGCCACCGAGATCGCCGAGCGGCTCGGCTGCGGCACCGCCCCGGCCTTCGACATCTCGGCCGCCTGCGCCGGCTTCGGCTACGGCCTGAGCCTGGCCGACGGCATGATCCGCGGCGGCAGCGCCGAGTACGTCCTGGTGATCGGCGTCGAGCGGCTCAGCGACCTGACCGACCAGTCGGACCGCTCGACCGCGTTCATCTTCGGTGACGGCGCGGGCGCGGCGGTCGTCGGCCCGTCCGACACTCCCGGCATCGGCAAGGTCATCTGGGGCTCGGACGGCTCCCAGAAGGACGTCATCACGCAGACCCAGGCCTGGGACACCGCCTTCGCCAAGGAGGACGCCGTCAACGGCGCGGGCCCGGAGACCAAGTGGCCGGCCCTGCGGATGGAGGGTCAGACGGTCTTCCGCTGGGCGGTCTGGGAGATGGCCAAGGTGGCCCAGCAGGCGCTGGACGCCGCCGGGATCACCGCCGACCAGCTCGGCGCGTTCATTCCGCACCAGGCCAACATGCGCATCACGGACGCCATGATCAAGGCGCTGAAGCTGCCCGACACGGTGCCGGTCGCCCGCGACATCACCGAGACCGGCAACACCTCCGCGGCCTCCATCCCGCTGGCGATGGAGCGCATGCTGGAGAGCGGCGAAGCCTCCAGCGGCGACCTCGCACTGATCATCGGGTTCGGGGCGGGTCTGGTCTACGCCGCGGCAGTCGTTACGCTCCCCTAGGCGCGTTTCGCCCCACTTATCCCGCAAGCCTGCGTCCGTCCGCCGGGCGGCCGCATTCAACACCGAAGAGGAGCAGCCAGTATGGCTACCAAGGACGAGGTCCTGGAAGGTCTCGCTGAGATCGTCAACGAGATCGCCGGCATCCCGACCGAGGACGTCGAGCTCGACAAGTCCTTCACCGATGACCTGGACGTCGACTCGCTGTCCATGGTCGAGGTCGTCGTGGCCGCCGAGGAGCGCTTCGACGTGAAGATCCCGGACGACGAGGTCAAGAACCTGAAGACCGTCGGCGACGCGGTGGACTACATCCTCACCAACGCCGACGCCTGAGCGATCGACGCGTTCGATTCACTCGACGACGTCTGACCGTCGGCCGGCTCCCTGAGCCGGCCGACTCTCCGGCCGGGACGCCCTGTTGGGCGCCCCGGCCGGGTCCCACCCCCCGGCGCGCCGCCGAA
This sequence comes from Kitasatospora sp. NPDC088548, assembly GCF_044753005.1. Taxonomy (NCBI): domain Bacteria; kingdom Bacillati; phylum Actinomycetota; class Actinomycetes; order Kitasatosporales; family Streptomycetaceae; genus Kitasatospora; species Kitasatospora sp. NPDC088548. The sequence goes on along the minus strand of NZ_JBIVMI010000004.1, from coordinate 192,730 downwards.
CGCCGCACAAACGTGAGAGAAGAAGATCCAGTGACCGCTGAAAACCGTACCGTGGTAGTCACGGGTATCGGCGCCTTCACGCCGCTGGGCGGCGACGCCGCCACCACCTGGGAGAACCTGGTCGCCGGGCGTTCCGGAGTGGCGGTTCTGACCGAGGAGTGGGCTGCCGACCTGCCCGTCCGGATCGCCGCGCGCACCGCCGTCGAACCGGGCGAGATCCTGCCCCGTCCGCTGGCCCGCCGGCTGGACCGCTCGGCGCAGTTCGCGCTGATCGCCGCCCGTGAGGCGTGGGCCGACGCCGGCTACGAGACCCCGGCCACCGACGACTCCTCCAAGCTCACCCCCGAGCGTCTGGGCGCCGTGATCGCCTCCGGCATCGGCGGCGTCACCACCCTGCTCGACCAGTACGACGTGCTGAAGGAGAAGGGCTCCCGCAAGGTCTCCCCGCACACCGTCCCGATGCTGATGCCCAACTCCCCGGCGGCCAACGTCGGTCTGGAGGTCGGCGCCCGCGCGGGTGTGCACACCCCCGTCTCCGCCTGTGCCTCCGGCGCCGAGGCGATCGGCTACGCGATCGAGATGATCCGTTCCGGCCGCGCCGACGTCGTGGTGGCCGGCGGTACCGAGGCCGCGATCCACCCGCTGCCGATCGCCGCGTTCGCCAACATGATGGCGATGTCCAAGAACAACGACGAGCCGCAGCGCGCCTCCCGCCCGTACGACAAGGGCCGGGACGGCTTCGTGCTCGGCGAGGGCGCGGGCGTGGTCGTGCTGGAGTCGATCGAGCACGCCGAGGCGCGCGGTGCCCGGATCTACTGCGAGGCCGTGGGCCAGGGCCTGTCCTCGGACGCCCACCACATCGCCCAGCCCGAACCCACCGGTGCCGGCGTGGCCCGCGCGCTCGCCGACCTGTTCGACCGCAACCAGCTGGACAAGGCCGAGATCGTGCACGTGAACGCGCACGCCACCTCGACCCCGCAGGGTGACACGGCCGAGCTGAAGGCGCTGCGCAAGGAGCTCGGCGAGCACCTCGACCACATCGCCGTCTCGGCCACCAAGTCGATGACCGGTCACCTGCTGGGCGGCGCCGGCGGTATCGAGACCGTCGCCACCGTGCTGGCCCTGTACAACCGGATCGCCCCGCCGACCATCAACGTCGAGGAGCTGGACGACGACGTGGACGCGGACATCGTGCGCGACGAGGCCCGCCGGCTGCCCGAGGGGCGGATCGCGGCGCTGAACAACTCGTTCGGCTTCGGCGGCCACAACGTGGTGCTGGCCTTCCGCACCGTCTGAGGCCCTCGGGGCGGGCCCGGCCTTCCGTGACGGAGGTCCGGCCCGGCCCACACGAAGGGGTCCGGCGCTCATCGCGAGCGCCGGACCCCTTTCGCGTCCGCCGGTCCGCTCGGGCCCGAGCGGACCGGTCGCTCAGACCACCTGGTGCAGCCAGCGCACCGGGGCGCCCTCGCCGGCGTACCGGAAGGGCTCCAACTCGTCGTCCCAGGGCTTGCCGAGCAGCCGGGAGATCTCGGCCTCCAGGTCGGCGCCCTCGCTGCGGGCGCGGAGCAGCACGGCGCGGAGCCTGTCCTCGGGGATCAGGATGTCGCCGTGAATGCCCGTGACGGCGTGGAAGATGCCGAGCGTGGGCGTGCTGCTGTACCGCTCGCCCTCCGCCGTGGCGCAGGGCTCGCTGGTCACCTCGTACCGCATCAGCTGCCAGCCGCGCAGCGCGGAGGCGAGCTTCGAGGCCGTGCCGGGCTCCCCCTTCCAGGAGAGTTCGGCACGCCAGTGTCCGGGCGAGGCCGGCTGGCGGATCCAGTCCAGGCTCACCCGCACACCAAGCACCCCCGCTACGGCCCACTCGACGTGCGGGCACAGCGCGCGGGGCGCGGAGTGGATGTACAGGACTCCACGTGTCGTCACCGGGACCTCCAGGCTGTGGACGAGGGTCGCCTTCCCCAGCTGCCTCGTGCCTGCAGTTGATCCACAGTTACCCACGCTAGCCGACATTAAGCCACTAATTTGAGCAAAACGGACAGGCTTTCGCTCAATGCTAGTCGAATCCTCAACGAGGTCCACCCCCCGGTCGGATCTCTCCCCCGAACGGCCCCATCGCCAGGCGGGACCACCGTACCGCGCCGCCCTGCACGATGGATGACGCACTTTCGGATCCGACCGGAATGCGGTAGTGCGGCCCGGCTCCCCGCGCCCGGTGCGCAAACCGCCCCGCGCCCGGGTGGGCGGCGGGGCGGTCGCGGTCGTGATCCGGCGTCAGCCGTCCAGGCGGACCAGCATCTTGCCGGTGTTGGCGCCGCGCAGCAGGTCGAGGAAGGCGTCGACCGCACTGTCGATGCCCTGGGTCACCGTCTCGCGGTACTTCAGCTCACCCGAGCGCACCCACGCGGAGACCTCCTCGACGAACTTCGGCTGAAGGTCGTAGTGGTCACCCACGAGCAACCCCTCCATGCGGAAGCGCTTGGCGATGATCTGCGCGAGGTTGCGGGGGGCCGGGGTCGGCTCAGTGGCGTTGTACTGCGAGATCATGCCGCACACCGCGATGCGCCCGTGCAGGTTGATCGAGTCGATCGCCGCTTCGAGGTGCTCGCCGCCCACATTGTCGAAGTACACGTCGATGCCGTCGGGAGCCGCCGCCTGAAGCTGCTCGGCGACCGGACCGTTCTTGTAGTTGAACGCGGCATCGAATCCGTACTCCTCCACGAGGAGCTTGACCTTCTCGTCCGAGCCGGCGGAGCCGATCACCCGCGCCGCACCCTTCAGCCTGGCGATCTGGCCGACGATGCCACCCACGGCGCCGGCGGCGCCGGACACGAACACCGCGTCGCCGGCCTTGATCTCCGCAATCCGCGTCAGACCCGCGTAGGCGGTCAGACCCGGCATGCCCAGCACACCCAGGTAGGTGGAGAGCGGCGCGGCGTTCGGGTCCACCTTGACCGACGCCCTGGCCTCGAACGTCGCGTACTCGCGCCAGCCGAAAGAGTGCAGGACATAGTCACCCTCGGCGAAACCCTCCGCCCGCGAGGCGACGACCTGGCCGACCGCGCCACCCAGCATCGGCCTGTCCAGTTCGTACGGTTCCGCGTACGACTTGCGCGACGACATCCGGCCGCGCATGTAGGGGTCGACCGAGAGATAGGCGTTACGGACCAGGATCTCGCCCGGGCCGGGGGCCCGGACCGGCACCTCGACCAGCGCGAAGTCCGTCGGGACCGGCCAGCCCTCCGGGCGGGCGGTGAGGTGCCATTCACGGGCGGTGGCGGGCGCTGCCTGCTCTGCCATCAGGTGTGCTCCTTGAGGTTCCGGGTGATCCCCGGGCGATTACCGCTCGACCTGAAAGGTTGAGCGACTGAAGTAACGATGGACATGAAAGGTTCATGTTGTCAACTGTTCCGGTAGACTGTCCCCCATGGACACCCAGCAGGCCGGGACCGCCATGCCGCAGCCCGACGAGATCACCCGTGAGGTCGTCGACCTGATGGCCAATCTGGTCGCGCTCTTCCACCGCGAGTACGAGGAGGCCGCCGCCGCCCGCTCGCTCACCGGCGCGCAGGCCAAGGTCCTCGCCCTGCTGCGGCGCGGTCCGATGCCGATGCGCCACATCGCGCAGACGCTCAGCTGCGAGCCGTCCAACATCACCGGCATCGTCGACCGCCTGGAGTCGCGCGGCTTCGTGACCCGGGAGGCCGACCGGCAGGACCGCCGGGTCAAGCTGGTCGCCGCCACCGACACCGGCGCGGCCGCCTCCGAGGAACTGCGCGAGTCGCTGAACTTCGCCCGCGAACCGCTCGCCGCCCTCGGTGCGGACGAGCGGACCGTCCTGCGCGACCTGCTCCGCCGGATGCTCGCGGGGGCCTCCGGCCCGGGGGCGTGAGAAGCATCACAGCCCCTACGGCGGATCCGGCCGAATTGGCCGCCTGTCGGATGTAACCGAACACTTCGCCGAAACGTCTAATGTTCGAGACTTTGGCACCGGTCTGCCCGGAGGGCGGCAGGCGGCGCGGGAAGCCGAGACGAGAAGACGGAAGACGGGGGCCGGAAACGATGAGCAGCAGCCCGCGAAGGCGGCGCATCGTACGGACCGCCGTGGGCCTCGCGGCCGTACTGGTGCTGTCCGTGGCGGGCGCCGGTGCCTGGTTCTACCACCGGCTGGACACCAACATCACCACCTTCGACGCGGGCGGCGTCGCCACCGAGCGGCCGCCGGCCCCCGTCCCGGTCACACCGGGCGCCTCGGTGCCGGTCAACATCCTGCTGCTCGGCTCGGACACCCGGGACGACGGCAACGCCGACCTCGGCGGCGGCGAGGAGGGCGTCGGCCACTCCGACACCGCGATCCTGCTGCACATATACGCCGACCACAAGCACGCCGTCGGCGTCTCCATACCCCGGGACACCCTGGTGACCATCCCGTCCTGCAAGCTGCAGAGCGGCAGGTGGACGGAGCCGAAGACGAACCAGATGTTCAACTCGGCGTTCACCATAGGCGAGTTCCCCCAGGGGAACCCGGCCTGTACGCAGAACACCGTCGAGGCGCTGACCGGCCTGCGGATCGACCACACCATCGTGGTCGACTTCAAGGGCGTCGCCGCGATGACCGACGCGATCAACGGCGTGGACGTCTGCGTCCCCAACGACGTGAACTCGCACAACATCAAGCTCAAGAAGGGCATGCAGAAGATCTCCGGGCAGCCCGCGGTGGACTACCTGCGGGCCCGGTACGGCTTCGGCGACAACTCCGACATCGGGCGGATGAAGCGCCAGCAGGCCTTCCTCTCCTCGATGATCAAGAAGATCCAGGGCCTCGGCTTCTCCCTGCCGACCCTGCTCCCGCTGGCCGACGCGGCCACCCGCTCGCTCACCGTGGACGAGAGCCTGGGCACCGCGATGAAGCTGGTGGACTTCGCCCAGTCGCTGCAGAACATCAAGCTCGCCGACATCACCTTCGTCACCACCCCCTGGCGCTTCGCCGGCAACCGGGTCGCCCTGGTCCACCCCGATGTGGACACGCTCTGGCGGCTGCTGCGCGAGGACCGCACGCTGGACGGGCAGAGCACCGGCCAGGTGAACGGCTCCCCGACCGAGTCCCCGTCCGCCTCCGCCGCGGCCACCGCCACGCCCACCCCGCTGGCGCCCGAGCAGGCGGCCGTACCGGTCCTGGTGGTCAACGGTGTCGGCACTCCCGGGCTGGCCGGGAAGGGCGCCGAGGCGATCCGCGCCAAGGGCTTCCAGAACGTCACCCTGGACGCCCCCAAGGGCGGCCGGCTGAACACCGAGATCGCGTACGACCCCGCGCTGAAGGCCGCCGCCGAGCAGCTGACGCCGCTCTTCCCGCAGGCGCGGCTGGTCGAGGAGCCGGGCTCCGGGGGGATCACCGTGACCCTGGGCCGCGACTACCACCCGACGGCCGCCGCCGGTGCCCCCGACGGTGCCCCGGGTGGCGCGACTCCCGCCGCCTCCGCACCGGGCGGTACGCCGGGCGGTGTCCCCAGCGGCATCGCCGAGAACTCGCGCAGCGCCGACACCGACCCCTGCGCCGACCTGACCTTCGGCTGAGGCCGCGGGACCGGCGCGGGAGCCCGGGCGGGACCGGGCGCGGCTACCGCGGGTCCGGCAGGCCGGTGATCACGGCGGTCAGCCGGGTACCCGCCGGGAAGGCGCCGGCGGCGGCGAGGTCGTACAGGGCGGCCAGGAGCTTGGCGACGTAGCGGCGTTCCAGGGCGATGCCGTGGCGCCGCTCGAAGCCGTCGGCGAAGGCCTCCAGCGCGGCCGGCACCCGGCCGTAGCCGCCGCCGTGGTGGCCGTGGTCGATCCACCAGTTGCCGAACTCGCGTCCGTACGCGGCCCGGTGCAGCCGGGCGACCTCGCCCTCCAGATAGCCGGCGCCACCGCGCAGCACCGCCACGCCCAGCGCCCGGGCGCCCGCCGGCAGGCCGGCCGCGATCCCGGCGAGGGTGCCACCGGTCCCCACCGGGCAGCAGACCACGTCCCGCGCACCGAGACCGGGCAGCTCGGCGGGGACGGCCGCCGCACCGATCACGGCCAGCGGGTTCGAGCCGCCCTCCGGCAGCACCAGGCAGGGGCCCCACCGCCGCCGCAGCTCCGCCTCGACCGCCGGGTCCGTCCCGCAGCGGCCCGCCGTCTCCCGGTACACGGCCCGGGAGAGGAAGGACAGCTCCATGCCGGCCGCCTCGGCCGCCCGCAGCGACCAGTTGCGCGGCGCCCCGGCCAGTTCCTCGCCCCGGACCAGTCCGACGCTCTCCAGGCCCAGCGCCGCCGCGGCCACCGCGACCGCGCGCAGATGGGTGGAGTAGGCCCCGCCGAAGGTCAGCAGCCGGGTATGCCCCTGCTCGACCGCCGCCGCCAGGTTCGGCCCGAGCTTGCGCCACTTGTTGCCCGGCACCGTGGGGTGCAGCAGGTCGTCCCGCTTGAGCCGCAGCTCCACCCCGGCCCGCGCCAGCGCCCCGTCGGTACAGTCCACCAGCGGGGTCGGCAGCAGCGCGGGTTCGAGCATCGGGCCAGGATACGGAAGAGCGCGCGAACGGCGGGGCCGGGATGGCCGGGTCCCAGGCCGGGTCGGAGTCAGTGCGGAGGCAGGCCGCGCTTCGGGAGAAGGCCCCAGCGCAGGTCATCCACGCCAATGACCGGATGAAGTGGGACCGACGAGGAACATGCTTGGGTCGGACGCCGGTATGGGATCGCGCGCCGCCCGACCGTGATCACTGGATTGCCTCCTTCGCCGCAGGGGATTCGCCGCCGGGGTGCCAGGGGAGCGCCAAACCATCGCCGGACCGGCGGGGGATGACGTGAATGTGTAGGTGGTAGACGGTCTGTGTCGCCGCCGGCCCCTTGGACGTGATGATGTTCGCATCCGGCAGCTCCGCCATCAGCTCCGCGGCGCGCGCCATGGTCCGGCCTGCCACGACCGGTGACACACCGGCGTTCTCAACGTGGATGCGAGGGAGAACAAGCAGGTGGCCGTCATTCACGCCTCCGCGCCGCGGGCGTATCGCGAGCGCATCGCTCCACTCCCGGAACACAACAGCCGGAGCCCGCCCAGCCACAATCAGGCAGAACGCGCAGTCAGCGGTGAAAGATGTCGTCACGATCAGACCTCCATGGTCCGGTTCACGGTCCGCTGCCGGCTGTGGTGCCGCGGGCAAACAGGGCTACGTCGAAGACTCCCGATACCCCGACGGTCGTTGAGGAACACCTGTGGTGCGGCACTCGATACCGAAGCCACCGGGACCATGCTCGTCGCGGTGTGTGGAGGTCCCGCGGAACGTCGAAGGCTCCACAGGGCGTGCACCCTGTGGAGCCTTCGACGTGACGGGCCGGTCCCTGAACGGCGTTGGGAACGCCCCGTCAATGCGACGGTTCCGGCGTGTTCCCAGCTGGGCATCTCGGGGCGGCGAGCTGCCGGCGGGTTTCCCAGTGGTTTACAGTTCCCCGCAAGATTGGAGCCATTCCCGCTGGTCAGAGGCGCTTTCACCGACTTCTCCGCAGCCGTCTCAGGTGTTCTGCCCTGTAGGTCGGGGACTCGGGCCGGGCCCCGGCAGCGGAGCCTGCGGACCTTGATGAGCCCTGACGGGCTGGTGTCTCTGGCTTTCGTCGGCCGTCCCGGTCCGCTGAGAGAATGACCACGTCCACTCAATGTCCACTGGGAGGGTGAATCTCGGCGTGGCGAGCCCCGGAACGAGCCGTCCTGCTCTACAGTCAGATCCAGAGAGTGGCATGTTTCTGCAGGTCAGCCACACCATTTGTCAGATGATCTGTTACATCTGATAGTGGGGCGGGTGGGACTCGAACCCACGACCAAGGGATTATGAGTCCCCTGCTCTAACCGGCTGAGCTACCGCCCCGGTTCGCCGTGCACGCCGGTGGTCCGGTCGCGGCAGCAGCAGACAGCCCCGAATGGCCGTCCCGGGCAGCATAGCCGGTCGGTCACCCCTGGTGCGCGCCGGGGGCGCACATCGGCACGCACGGATTCGCGCCTCCCCGGGCGGAGCAACCGGTTGATGAGGGCACCACGAGGCGGGGAGCCTGGGCGGATGACGGTACGTGAGGCGGTGGCGGCGGGCGTCGTGGTGACGGTGCTGGCCGCGGCGGGCTGCACCACCCCGGCGGGGCCCGGCGGCGGCACACCGACGGTGAGTTCGCACCCGCCCTCGGCGTCCGCCGATACCCACGGATGGAGCAGGCAGCGGCTGCGGGCCGCGCTCGGCCGGCAGACCGGTGTCACCCGCACCGCCAAGCCCACCGTGCTCAACGGGCTGGTCGGCGCCGTCTTCACCCGCAACGCCGAAGGCGACCACTTCTGCACCGCCAGCGTGGTCGACAGCGCCGGACTCAACCTGATCGTCACCGCCGCGCACTGCGTCTGGGACCCCCGGCTCGGCCAGCGCGGCGACCTGGTGTTCGTGCCCGGCTACCGGGACGGCGGGACCCCGAGCGGCGTCTGGCCGCTGCTCGCCGTCACCGTCGACCAGGCCTGGAAGAACGGTGCCGACCCGGACGTGGACGTCGCCTTCGCCGTCGTCCAGTCACAGAACGGGCAGCAGGTGCAGCAGGTGCTCGGCGCGAACAAGCTGGGCGTCAACCGCGGCCACCGGCTGCCGGTGCGGGTCACCGGCTACCCCGGCACCAGCGATGTGCCGATCACCTGTGCCAACACCACCGTCGAGCAGAGCCCCACCCAACTGCGGATCGACTGCCCCGACTACACCGGCGGCACCAGCGGCAGCCCCTGGGTGACCGACTTCGACCCGGCCACCAGAACCGGCACCGTGGTCGGGGTGATCGGTGGCTACCAGGAGGGCGGCGACAGCCCGGACACCTCGTACAGCAGTTACTTCGGGGACCGCGTCCAGGCCCTGTACGACCGCGCCACGGGATAGCCGCCGGGGCCGGACGGGTCGGCAGTGGCGCCGCCGGGCGCGGACTGGTAGATCTTCCTCACGAACGGCGGTACGCACGACCCGCAGTGCCCGCCCCGAGGACAGGACGGAACCCCGATGGCCTCCCGCCCGGTACGGCCCGTGCTCGCGGCACGGACGGTCGCGCTGGCGGCCCTGCTGCTCGCCACCGGTACCGCCTGCGGCGGGAGCGAGGAGTCGCGAACCGCCGAGGTGGCGCCGCAGACCCCGGCGGGCGACCGGATCGGCACCCTCTCGGTCCGCACCGCGCAGGGGCCCCGGGCCTGCACCGCGAGTGTGGTGACCAGCCCGAGGCGCAATCTGCTGGTGACCGCCGCGCACTGCGTGCAGAGCCGCCGGATCGGCCTGCTGGACGGCCTGGTGTTCACTCCCGGCTACCGCAACGGGTACTCGCCCCATGGGAGTTGGCCGGTCGCCTCGGTCACCGTCGATCCGCGCTGGGCCGAGGGCGACGACCCGGAGTACGACGTGGCGTTCGTCACCGTGCGGCCGGTGGACGGCCGGGAGATCGAGGACACGGTCGGCGGCAATCCGCTGGGCACCGGACAGGGCTTCGGGCTCACGGTCTCGGTGACGGGCTACCCCAACACCGGCGACGAGCCGATCACCTGCTCGGCCCTGACCAGTTCGCAGAGCCCGACCCAGGAGCGGTTCGACTGCCGCGGCTACACGGACGGCACCAGCGGCAGCCCGTGGGTCACCACGGCGGGCGCGGTGATCGGGGTGATCGGCGGCTACCAGGAGGGCGGCGACAGCCCCGGCACCTCGTACAGCATCGCCTTCGACAACCGGGTCGCCGAGCTGTACCGGCAGGCCACCGCCTGAACCGGCCGGGCCGCCGGGGGCCGCAGGCGAAACGCAGGAGGCAGGGGGGCGGGGCAACACGAAGGCCCCCCGGTCGTCCGAGGGGCCTTCGCTCTGAGCAGTCACCGGGCGGACCCGATGCAGCTCCCGCATTTGGACTCGAACCAAAAACCTGCCGGTTAACAGCCGGCTGCTCTGCCAATTGAGCTATGCGGGATCGCGGTACACCACTGCCGTACCACGGCCAGGACGGCCGACCCGGAGGCCTGCCACCTGAGCTCCCCCAATTGGACTCGAACCAATAACCTGCCGATTAACAGTCGGCTGCTCTGCCAATTGAGCTATGGGGGATCGAGCTTCCGCTTCGGGCCCGGCTTCCCGGGTTCCTCGGCGCTCGCTGCGGGACATACATTAGCGCACTCGGGGGGGTGGTCCGCCAATCGCTTTCCCCGGCCTCCCCGGCGGGCCCCTGCCCGGCGCGCCCCGCGCGCGCCCCACAAGGACCCCGGGGGATGCTGGGGGCGCGGACGGTTCGCCGCCCCGGCGGACGGGTAGGGCAATGCGGCAGAGGCCGCCAGGAGAGGGTGGAATCCGATCATGTGGAAGCTGTCGTTGATCGTCGGGCTCGCAGCGGGCTACGTCCTGGGCTCGCGGGCCGGGCGCCAGCGCTACGAGCAGATCGCCAAGGTGACCCGGCAGGTCGCCCAGAACCCCAAGGTGCAGAGCGCGGCCGACAAGGCGAAGCACCAGGCCGGCGCGGTGGCCGGGAAGGCGGCCGGTGCCGTCGCGGGCAAGGTGGGCGACCGGCTGCCGCAGTCCGTCGCCGACCGGGTGCCGTACTTCAACCGCCCCCGGGTCGAGGACGACAGCTGGGGTACCTTCCGTCCGTGACGGGACGGTGACGGCCTGGTGACGGCCGGCCCTCCCGGGCCCCACGCCGGAGGTACCGGACGGACAAAACTTGCCCGCGCCGACCGCGTCCGGGCCCGGGCTGAGGCATGATCTCGACATGGCCATCGTCGCGGGGATAGACAGCTCGACCAGTCGCACCCGGATCGTCGCGTGCGACACCGAGACCGGCGCGGTGCTGCGGTCCGGCAAGGCGCCGCACCCCGTGCCGGAGGGCCCCGACGTCCGGCCCGGCGAGGCCGACCCGCAGATCTGGCTGCACTCGCTGGGCGACGCGGCCGCCGGCGGCCTGCTGGAGGGCGTCCGGGCGATCGGCGTCAGCGCGCAGCAGCACGGCATGATCGGCCTGGACGCCGGCGGCGTGCTGGTGCGGCCCGCGATCCTCTGGAACGACCCGCGCTCCAGCGGCGCCGCGGCCGCCCTGCTGGACGCGCTCGGCGGCCCGGCCGCGTGGACCGCCGCCATCGGCGCCGTCCCCGGCCCCATGTACACCATCGCCAAGCTGCGCTGGCTGGCGGAGTTCGAGCCCGCCGCGGCCCGCCGGGTGGCCGAGGTGCTGCTGCCGCACGACTGGCTGGTCTGGCAGCTGCTCGGCCACCCCAAGCGGCGCACCACCGACCGGGGAGACGCCTCCGGCACCGGCTACTGGTCTCCGATCACCGGCGAGTACCGGCAGGACCTGGTGGAGCTGGCACTCGGTCACGAGCTGCGGCTGCCCGACGTGCTCGGCCCCGCCGAGCCCGCCGGGCACACCCCCGAGGGCCTGCTGATCTCGGCCGGCACCGGGGACAACATGGCCGCCGCGCTCGGCCTCGGCCTCGGGCCGGGCGACGCCGTGGTCTCGCTCGGCAGCTCCGGGACGATCTTCGCGGTGCACGAGCAGGCCGTGGTGGACGCCACCGGGCTGGTCTCGTCCTTCGCCGACGCCACCGGCCGCCACCTGCCGATGGTCGCCACCCTGAACGCCGCCCAGGTGCTCCGCTCCACCGCCGCCCTGCTCGGCCAGGACCTGGCGGGCCTGAGCGAGCTGGCCCTGCAGTCCTCCCCCGGCGCGTACGGGGTGGTGCTGCTGCCCTACCTGGACGGCGAGCGGACGCCCGCCCTGCCGCACGCGGCCGGCACGCTCACCGGGCTGCGGACCGAGTCGATGACCCCGCAGCACCTGGCCCGGGCCGCCGTCGAGGGCATGCTCTGCAACATCGCGGACGCGCTGGACGTGCTGCGCGCCCAGGGCGTGGCGGTGAAGCGGGTCTTCCTGCTCGGCGCGGCCGGGCGGCTGCCGGCCGTCCGCCGGATCGCTCCGATGCTGTTCGGCATCCCCGTCGTGGTCCCGCCGCCGGGGGCCCACGCGGCCCGCGGCGCGGCCCGGCAGGCCGCCTGGGCGCTCGCGGGCACCTCCCAGCCGCCGCGCTGGGAGCTGCCGGAGGCCGTCACCGTCACGCCCGACCCCGAGCAGGACCTCCCGGTCGGCTCGGCGGTGCGCCAGCAGTACCGGGCCGCCCGCGAGCAGATCCACCCGGAGACCGCGTAGCCGGGCCGGTGAAGATGCGTCACCCGCCGGCCGATGGCAGCGTGGGAGGCCACGCGGCCATCGCAGTGAAGGGCGGCACGACCTCATGGCGCTGCACAAGGGAGCCGGCGACGACCGCCGGCTGACCGTCAGTCCGTTCGTCGGCACGGCCGACCCGCTGGGCCCGATGGAGCTGGCACCGCCGCTGCACCGGCTGGGCGACGGGCCGGTGCCGGCCGACACGGCCTACCAGCTGATCCACGACGAGCTGCTGCTCGACGGCAACGCCAGGCTCAACCTGGCGACCTTCGTCACCACGTCGATGGAGGTCCAGGCCATCCGGCTGATGACCGAGTGCCTGGACAAGAACATGATCGACAAGGACGAGTACCCGCAGACCGCCGAACTGGAGCGGCGCTGCGTGGCGATCCTCGCCGACCTCTGGCACGCCCCCGACCCGGACGGCACGGTCGGCTGCTCCACCACCGGCTCCAGCGAGGCCTGCATGCTGGCCGGCCTCGCCCTCAAGCGCCGCTGGATGCGCCGCAACCCCGAGCGCTACGCGGCCGGCGCCCGGCCCAACCTGGTCATGGGCGTCAATGTGCAGGTCTGCTGGGAGAAGTTCTGCAACTTCTGGGAGGTGGAGCCGCGCCTCGCGCCGATGGAGGGCGAGCGCTACCACCTCGGCCCCGAGCAGGCGGTGGCGCTCTGCGACGAGAACACCATCGGCGTGGTGGGCGTGCTCGGCTCCACCTTCGACGGCTCCTACGAGCCGGTGGCGGAGATCTGCGCGGCCCTGGACGAGCTCCAGCAGCGCACCGGTCTGGACGTCCCGGTGCACGTGGACGGCGCCTCCGGCGGCATGGTCGCGCCCTTCCTCGACCCCGAGCTGGTCTGGGACTTCCGGCTGCCCCGGGTCGCCTCGATCAACACCTCCGGCCACAAGTACGGCCTGGTCTACCCGGGCGTCGGCTGGGCCCTGTGGCGCGACAAGGAGGCGCTGCCCGAGGAACTGGTCTTCCGGGTCAACTACCTGGGCGGCGAGATGCCGACCTTCGCCCTGAACTTCTCCCGCCCCGGCGCCGAGGTGGTCGCGCAGTACTACGTCTTCCTGCGGCTCGGCCGGGACGGCTTCCGGGCCGTCCAGGGATCCTGCCGCGAGGTCGCGGTCTACCTGGCCGGGCGGATCGAGGCGCTCGGCGGCTTCCGGCTGCTGACCCGCGGCGACCAGCTGCCGGTCTTCGCCTTCACCACCACCGAGGACGTGCCCTTCGACGTCTTCGACGTCTCCCGGCGGCTGCGTGAACGCGGCTGGCAGGTGCCCGCGTACACCTTCCCGGAGAACCTGCAGGACCTCTCGGTGCTGCGGGTGGTCTGCCGCAACGGCTTCTCCCGGGACCTGGCCGACCTGCTGCTCGCCGACCTCGGCCGGCTGCTGCCGGAGCTGCGGCGCCAGCCCGGCCCGCTCCGGGAGCTCGGTGTGCCACCGAGGACGGGCTTCCACCACTGAGCCGGTGACGGTGCCCGGCGGGGCTTCTGACGGCGCCTCACGGCTCCGGGGGACTCCGGGGCGGACGTGGTCGCCACCTTCCAGGTCTGCGGCCACCAGCCGGCCGGCAACGGCTGCACGATGGCCGTCTCCGACCTGGCGCACATGGTCGCCTCCGCCCCGATCCCGATCGGCCCGGCCTCGCCGCCGGCCGCCGTAGCCACTGAGCAGCCGAGCGCCGCCGTGACCGCCGCCGGGCAGTCCTAATCGAGGTAGCCCCGTAGCTGTTCGGCGAAGGCGTGGTCGCGGAGCTTGACCAGGGTCTTGGACTCGATCTGCCGGATCCGTTCCCTCGTCACGCCGAACAGCGCGCCGATCTCCTCCAGGGTGCGGGGGCGGCCGTCGTCCAGGCCGTAGCGGAGCTGGACGACCTGGCGCTCCCGTTCGCCGAGGGTGGCCAGCACCGCGTCCAGGTGCTGGCGCAGCAGCAGGAAGGTGGCGGACTCGGCGGGAGAGGCGGCGTCGGCGTCCTCGATCAGGTCGCCGAGCGCGACATCGTCCTCCTCGCCGACCGGGGTGTGCAGCGAGATCGGTTCCTGGGCCAGCCGGAGCAGCTCGCGCACCCGCTCCCCGGTGAGCTCCAGGACGGCCGCGATGTCGGCCGGGCCGGGCTCGGCCCCGCGTTCCTGGAGCAGGGAGCGCTGTACCCGGACCACCCGGTTGATCAGCTCGACCACGTGCACCGGGACCCGGATCGTCCGGGCCTGGTCGGCCAGCGCCCGGCTCATCGCCTGGCGGATCCACCAGGTGGCATAGGTGGAGAACTTGTAGCCCCGGGCGTAGTCGAACTTCTCCACCGCCCGGATCAGCCCCAGATTGCCCTCCTGGACCAGGTCCAGCAGGGTCAGCCCGCGGCCGACGTAGCGTTTGGCGACCGAGACCACCAGCCGCAGATTGGCCTCGATCAGCCGGCGTTTGGCGATCCGTCCGGCCAGCACCAGGGTGTCCAGCTCGGCGGCCAGCGGCTCGGGGGGCGGCGGTTCGCGGTTCAGCCGCTCCTCGGCGAACAGGCCGGCCTCGATCCGGCGGGCCAGTTCCACCTCCTCCTCGGCGTTGAGCAGGCGGATCCGGCCGATCTCGCGCAGGTACTGGCGGAGCAGGTCCGCCGCGGGGCCGGTCGCCTCGGCGGGCGTGCGGCCGGGCTCGCGGTCGGGATCGGGGCCGAGGTCACGACCGCGGACGGGCCCGGGGTCCGCGTCCACCGGCGGGTCCGGGGCCTCGGGGTGGCCCTGCGCGGGCACCCGGGCTCCGGCCGGAGGCGGTGCCCCGGCCCGGCCGTGGTCGTCGTGGGGGGCGATCGGGTCGGTGGCCGGTCCGGCGGTGGTCGGTCCGGCGGCGGCAAGGCCTTGCTCCACGGGCACCCCCCGGGGCGGGCGCGACTCTGGCGGACCCGCGCTGTACGAAGGTGGGACGCCCTCCAGTGTGCGGTACGCCACGCTCCGTGGCCGAGACTCGTGCGCGGACTTTCTGCGGCGGGCCCGGCCCGCGGCGCCCGGCCCTACAGCGCCGCGGCGCCCCGGCTCCGGAGCTGCTGCCCGTACTGCTGGAGCTGCCACAGCTCGCTCTGCACCGCGTGCAGCTCCTCGGCGGCGGCCCGGGTACCGAGCCGCTGGAGGTGGGCGCGGACCTCGTCCACCCGCCGGTCCACGGCCAGCATCCGCAGCTTGACCAGGAACTCCCCCGCGTAGACCGCGTCCACCTTGCGGCGCGACCGCACCGGTTCCACGGTCAGCTCGGTGACCAGCGAGCGCACCTGGTCGTCCGGGGCCGCCTCGCGCACCACACTGGTGAAGTCGGCCAGGGTGGCCCCGTACGCGGCGCCGCCGGCCTGGGCGACGGCGCGGCGCACGGCGGTGTACGGCGGGGTGGGGAACTCGTCCTCGGCGTAGTGGTCGAAGGCCGGGCTGACCAGGTCCGGGTGCTGGAGGGCCAGCTTGAGCAGCTCGCGCTCGACGAACTGGGCCGGGTCGCGCGGGTTGAGCCGGAACACCGGACGGGCGGGGCGGACGGGCTGCGCGGGTTCGGGGCGGCGGGGCCGGCCGTTGCCGCGCGGGTTCTGCTGGCGCTCGCGGTCCCAGCGGGCCAGCTGGGAGACGCGGCGGATCACGAACGGCTCGTCCAGGATGCCGAGCATGCCGGCCAGCCGGACGGCGTACTCGTGCTGGATCGAACGGTCCTTGATCTTGGCCACGATCGGCGCGGCCTCCTCCAGCGCCGCCGAACGGCCCTCGGGGGTCTCCACCCGGTGCCGGGCGACGGCCGAGCGCAGCGCGAACTCGAACAGCGGGACCGGGTTGTCGATGAGTTCGCGGACCGCGTCGTCGCCCTTGGCCAGGCGCAGGTCGCACGGGTCCATGCCACCGGGGCTGACCGCGATGGAGGTCTTGGCGGCGAACTTCTGGTCGTCCTCGAAGGCCCGCAGGGCCGCCTTCTGGCCGGCCGCGTCGCCGTCGAAGGTGAACACCGTCTCGCCGCGGTACTGCGAGGTGTCCATCAGCAGCCGGCGGATGATCTTGATGTGGTCCTCGGCGAAGGCGGTGCCGCAGGTGGCCACCGCCGTGGTGACGCCCGCGAGATGACAGGCCATCACATCGGTGTAGCCCTCGACCACCACCGCCCGGCCCGACTTGGCGATCTCCTTCTTCGCCAGGTCGATCCCGTACAGCACGTGGGACTTCTTGTAGATCGGCGTCTCGGGGGTGTTGAGGTACTTCGGCCCGTTGTCGTCCTCGCGCAGACGGCGGGCGCCGAAGCCGACCGTCTCACCCGCGATGTCGCGGATCGGCCAGACCAGCCGGCCCCGGAAGCGGTCGATCAGGCCGCCGCGCTGGCCCTGCGAGGCCAGGCCGCCGAGCAGGATCTCCTTGTCGCTGAAGCCCTTGCCGCGCAGGTAGCGCACCAGGTTCTCCCAGCCGGCCGGGGCGTAGCCGACGCCGAAGGTCTGCGCGGCCTGTTCGTCGAAGCCGCGTTCGGCGAGGAAGCGGCGGCCGATCTCCGCCTCCGGCGAGGCCAGCTGCTCCTGGTAGAAGGCGGAGGCCACCTTGTGCGCCTCGACCAGCCGGGTGCGCTCGCCCTGCTGGTGGCGGGGGCTGTAGCCGCCCTCCTCGTAGCGGAGCGTGATGTTCGCCTGGGCGGCCATCCGCTCGACGGCCTCGGCGAAGGTGAAGTGCTCGATCTTCATCAGGAAGGCGATCGTGTCGCCGTTCTCCTGGCAGCCGAAGCAGTGGAAGACGCCCTTGGCGGGGTTGACGTAGAAGGAGGCGGACTTCTCGTCGTGGAAGGGGCAGACGCCCTTGTACTCGCCGCCGCCACCGTTGGTCAGCTGTACGTAGTCGCCGACCACCACGTCGATCGGCAGTGCGCTGCGCACCGCCTGTACGTCTTCGTCCCTGATCCGCCCGGCCACTCCGGAAGTCTACGTCCACCCCGGCCGGTTCCCGACGGCTCTCACGCCCGGACGCCGTCGACCAGGCGGGAGTGCAGGGCCAGCGCGGAGGCGTCGGTGAGGGTGGCGATCTGGTCGATCACGGCGCGGAGGGCGGCACGGTCGTCCTCGGCCTCGCGGTAGAGGGCGCCGAACACCGGATCCAGTCCCTCGGGGGCGCGCCGGATCAGCACCTCGGCCAGCTCGGCGATCACGATCCGCTGGCGGGCCCGGAGCTGGGCCTGCTCGTCGCGCTGCATCACGAACCGGACGGCGACCGCCTTGAGCACCGCGCACTCCAGCCGGACCTCGCGCGGCACCACCAGCTCGGCCGCGTACCGGCTGAGCCGGCCGGGGCCGTAGCGGGCGCGGGTGGCCTGCTCGGCGGCGAGGCAGAAGCGGCCGATCAGCTGGCTGGTGAGGTCCTTCAGACCGGCGCGGGCGCGGGCCGAGCCGTCGTACGCGTTCGGCCACCACTCCTGGGCGAGCAGCCGGTCGAGGGCGGCGGACAGCTCCTCGGGCCCGGCGTCCCGGGCGTAGCGCTCGGCCACCTTGAACAGCTCGGCCCGCTCGCCCGGGGCGCGCAGCACGGCCGGGTCGATGTGGCCGGCCTGGAGGCCGTCCTCGACGTCGTGGGTGGAGTAGGCGACGTCGTCGGCCCAGTCCATGACGGTGGCCTCGAAGCACTTGCGACCGGCCGGGGAGCCGGCCCGCATCCAGCGGAAGACCGGCAGGTCGTCGGCGTAGACCCCGTACTTCGGCGAGGCCGGGTCGGTGGGGTGGGCGCCACGGGTCCACGGGTACTTGGTGGCGGCGTCCAGCGCGGCGCGGGTGAGGTTGAGGCCGACGCTGCGGCCGGGCCAGGGCGCGAGCCGGGCGGGCTGTTCGTCCTGCGGGGCGAAGCGCTTGGGTTCGAGGCGGGTGAGGATGCGCAGCGACTGCGCGTTGCCCTCGAAGCCGCCGCAGGCCTCGGCGGCCTGGTCGAGCGCCTCCTCGCCGGTGTGGCCGAACGGCGGGTGGCCGATGTCGTGGGCCAGGCAGGCCGTCTCCACGAGGTCCGGGTCGCAGCCGAGGGCCGCGCCCAACTCCCGCCCGACCTGGGCGCATTCGAGCGAGTGGGTCAGCCGGGTGCGGGGGAAGTCACTGCGCATCGGGGCGACGACCTGGGTGGTACCGGCCAGCCGGCGCAGGGCCGCGGAGTGGAGCACCCGGGCGCGGTCGCGCTGGAACGCCGTCCGGCCGGGGCGCTTGTCCGGTTCGGGCACCCAACGGGCCTCGGCGGCGTGGTCGTACGGGATCGGGGCGGCGGTGAGGCGGTACGCGGTGTCGTCCATATGCCCCACACGGTACGCCGCGGCCCCGACACCGGAAGTGTGCCGCGCGTGAAGGGGCGCGGGCCGGGGGGTGAACGCTCGCGGACGCGAACGTGCCGGGCACGCCCGGCCGGACGGGCCCGGGGCGCGCGGGAAAACGGCTGGAGCGAGTACCACGGCCGCTCGTACGATCGGCGGCGGGAACGCGCGAAAACACAGCCCCGGTCGGTAGTCCGGGCGCCGTCGGACCGGCCGGCGGTCAGTAACCTCCCCTCCCAGGGTGTCCGGCGTGTTCCTCCCGTCGCGCGGTCGCGCGCGGGACACGGCACGACCATGGGAGGACGCACCATGCCGAGCACGTTCAGCGTGTTCTTCGACGACCCGTTCTGGGTCGGGGTGTTGGAGATCGCGGGCTCCGGCGGAGTCCGCGCGGCCCGGCATGTCTTCGGGGGCGAGCCCGGCAACGCGGAGCTGCTGGCGTTCGTCCGCCAGGACTTCGGCCGGCTGCTGGACGCCGCGCTGGCGGCGCCCGAGGTGGCCGTCGAACGGCGGGCGCGGCAGCCCCGGGTGAGCCCCAAACGCCTCGCCCGGCAGGCCGCGAAGGAGCAGACGGCCCGCCCGCTGAGCACCGCCGCCGAGGAGGCGCTGGCGCGGGCCCACCAGGATGCCGGGCACCTCAACCGGGCGGCGGCCAAGCGCCGCGCCGCCCAGGAGGCCGCGGAGCGGCGGGCGGCGGCCCGGCACCGGGCCAGGGAGCGGCACCGCGGGCGGTGACCGGGCGGCCCGGCGCCGCGGCGGCCCTGGTCGGGACAGCTCTGGCCGGGACGGTGGGGCGCCGGGCCCCGGGTGCCGTGGCGCCGGGCCGTGACGGGCCGCGGCGCCTCAGCCGCGGACGGCCTTCAGCACGGCGTCGGCGATGCCCTCCTCGCCCTTGGCGTTGGGGTGGATCGCGGCCAGACCGGGCGCCGGGAACGGCGGCTCCACCCAGCGGGTGGCCTCGCCCGCGCACATGTCGTGGCCCGCCGAGGGGGCGGCCGCGTCCACGAAGACCGCCCCGGCACCGGCCGCCCGGCTCTTCAGCATCGCGTTCAGCTGCTGCTGCTTCTCGGTCAGGAAGGCCAGGTCGGCGGCGGCGACGGCCTTGCCGAGCACCGGTACGCAGCTCGCCGGGTCGGCCGGGAGCAGCGCCGGGTACCCGACCACGTACACCCTGGCCTGCGGGGAGCGGCGCTTGATCTCCTGGAGGACCTGGGCCAGCCGTTCACCGGCCGTGTCCACCTTGCGCTGCACCTGGTCGGCGGCGCCGCCGGCGGAGGCGTAGTGCTCCCGGCACGGCGCGTCGACGCGGTCGGTGCCGACCAGGCCCTTCACCGCGTCCACCAGGTTCTCCTTGGCGCACTGGGTGACGACCTCCATGAACCCGGCGTCGTTGCCGCCTATCCCGACCGTGACCAGCCGGGTGGCCGGGGAGAGCGCGTCCAGCTGCGGCGCGTTCGAGCCGCTGTCGGTGTGCTGGGTGCCGGTGAGGTCACCGGTACGGGCGCCGCTGCAACTGACGTCCCGGAACTGCCCGTCCGCCAGCCCGAGCGCCTTCGCCACCAGGGACGGGTAGTTGGCCGCCGAGCGGGCGCAGCCCTTCGGCTCCCCCACCTGCGGGGAGACCTTCAGGCCCGCGGTGTACGAGTCGCCGAGCGCCACGTACGGACCGGTGGGCGTCGGGGTGGGTGTCGGGGGCGCGCCGGCCCGCGCCGGGCGGGCACCGTCCGGCGCGGCGGCCGGGCCGCCGTCCGATCCGCCGCCCGCGCAGCCGGCCAGCACCAGCGCGGCCAGGACGGCCGACAGGGCGCCGGCCGCGGTCCGGTACGTGCTGGTGGGCATGCTCGCGGGCATGTTCCTGGGCGTTGGCATGAAGTCCCCCCGGGGGTAGGAGCCGGCGTCGCTCTCTGTGCGGCGGCCCGTCCCCCGGGCACCTCAGGGCCAACGAACGACGGCGCCGGATGGCTCCCGCCCGGACGGGAATTCCTCCGGCCGTCGCACGACCTGCCCGGGCTCAGGACCTGCCCGGGCTCAAGGCCTACTCGGGCCCGCGCTCGTGCTCGGCCAGGAACTGCTCGAAGCGCCGGCCCAGCTCGTCCGCCGAGGGGAGGTCGGCGGGCTCGGCCAGCAGACTCTCCCGGCTCTCCGCGCCCGCCACGGCGTCGTACTGGCCCTCCATGCCGCGGATCGCCGAGCGCAGCTCGCCGTCCCCGCCGGCCAGCTGCTCCTCGATGTCGGCGTAGACCTCACCGACCCGCTCGCGCAGCCGGGTGCCCGGCAGCACCAGGCCGGTGGCCGACTGCACCGCCTCCAGGACCAGCACCGCGGCCGCCGGGTACTCCGAGCGTGCCACGTAGTGCGGCACGTGCACGGCGAAGCCCAGGACGTCGTGCCCGGCCTCGGCGAGCCGGTACTCCAGCAGGGCCTGCGCGCTGCCGGGCACCTGGGCCTGCTCGAACCACTGCGGGTAGCCCGCCGCGAGGTCCAGCCGGTTGCCGTGCGGCGTCAGCCCCACCGGGCGGGTGTGCGGCACGCCCATCGGGATGCCGTGGAAGTCCAGCGTCAGCCGGACCTCGAAGCGCTCGACCAGCTCGCGCACGGCGGCGGTGAAGCGCTCCCATTCGACGTCCGGCTCGGGCCCGCTGAGCAGCAGGAACGGCGAGCCGGCCGCGTCGTGGACGAGCTGGAGCAGAATCTCCGGCGGGTCGTAGGAGGACCAGTGCTCGCGGTCGAAGACCATCGCGGGGCGACGGGCCCGGTAGTCCACCAGACGGTCGTGGTCGAAGCGGGCGACCACCTGCGGCGATCCCTGCTCCAGCAGATGGGCCACCACCTGGCCGCCGGCCTCGCCGGCGTCCATGAAGCCCTCGAAGTGGTGGAGCAGCACCAGGCCGGCGCCGGTGTCGCCCAACGCGGTGATCGCGTCGGCCACGGCCGCCACGCCCTGCTGATCCAGCTCGTACAGCGCCTGGGGATCACGCACCGCGCACCCAACCCCGTCCTCTACTCGTCACACCCGTACCGGCTTCTCCTGGACTGCAGCGTGCCGGGCCCCGCCGGAATTCCCGTGACCGCCGGGCATCGCGGCGCGGCACCTCCGTCGACCGCTCGGCGCCCCGCCGGAAGGCCGCCTCGACCATGATCGCACCTGGTGGAGAATCCCCTGGTCACAGGCGTTGAAAGCGCCTCTCCGGCGCGGGCCCGGCAGACCCGCGCGCCCATTCGTGTACCGCGAAGTGACGCACCGCCTTCTGGCGGGTATCGTCCTCTCGCTGCCTCGCATCGTCGCGTCGTCGTCACGTCGTCCGTAACGCCGTCGATCACGTCCCGGCCCGGTGCTCGGCCAGCCACCCACGACGCATCTTGCCTTCACCTGGCCGCCCGCTTCCCTTCGCGCACTCGTTTCCTCCTCGGCCATTTCGCGGACGCACACTGTCCCCTCGCTCATCCCCGCCGGACCGGTCCGTCGACCCGTGTCCGTTCCGGCACCGCGCTGCCCGCCTCCGGGCCGCCGCCCCCGCCCCGCTCCGCCGGTCTCCGGCCTGCACGGGTACCGGCGGACGGACTCCGGGGCCGGGGCGACCGTCCACGCAACCCGCGCCGCGACCCCGGTGCGGGAGGCGCCCTCCGACCGCCGAAGGGCCAAGGTTCCGTGCCCGTACCTGTCATCCTCACCGGCCGCACCGTGCGGCTGGAGCCCCTCGCCGCGCATCACGCCGAGGCCATCGCCCAGGCCGGCGCCGAGGACCGTACGACCTACGCCTTCACCCCCGTCCCGCACGGTCTGGAAGCGGCCCGCGACTACATCGCGCGGGCGCTCGCCGACCAGGCCGCGGGCCGGTCGCTGCCGTTCGCGACGGTCAACGCCGCGGACGGCCGGGTGGTCGGCTCCACCCGGTTCCTGGAACTCGACTACTGGCAGGGCCCGGTCGTCTGGCCGCCGGTCCCCGGTGTCCCGTTCGGCGATCCGGCCACGGCCGTGCCGGACGCCGCCGAGATCGGCAACACCTGGCTCTCGCCGCGCGCCCAGGGCACCGGCATCAACACCGAGGCCAAGCTGCTGATGCTGCGGTACGCCTTCGAGGAGTGGGGCGTGCAGCGGATCTCGATGCGCGCCGACGCCCGCAACCTGCGCTCGCGCGCCGCGATCGAACGCCTCGGCGCGACGTCCGAGGGCGTCCGCCGGGCGCACTCGCGCGGCCTGGACGGTGTGGTGCGGTCGACCGCGTTCTACTCGATCCTCGACTCGGAGTGGCCCGCCGTCCGGGACATCATCGAGCTGCGGATCGCCGCCGCCACCTCCCCGAGCGCCCCGGATCCGGCGATCAACCAGGAGTGCCTTAGACACGGCGGCGGCACCGGGCACCTGATCACCGCCTGAGGGCTACCGTTCGCCGGTGGCGGCGGCCCGCAGGACGCGGGTGAGGCCGTCGGGGCCCGGCTCGTACCGGTCCGGACCGGCCTCCACCAGCGCGGAGACCGGCCGCCAGCCGTCGCGGCCGGGGGCGACCGTCACCTCCCACACGGTGTGGCCGCGGGGGTGGCGGAGCCGGACGACGCCCTCCCGGGTGTGGACGTGCCAGCGGTGGTCCGGCGCGCCCACCGGCCCGCCCTGCCGGATGCGCTCCCACTGCTCGTCCGTCCAGACCACCTCCGGCACGGGGTGCGGGCGCGGGAGCCGCATCCCCGCCCCGGTGTCGTCCGGGCCGCCGGAGACGGCGCCCGGCGCCGGGGAGGCCCAGGCCGGCAGCGGTTCCCGGGCCGCCAGCCAGGCCTCGGGGATGCCGGCGGTGCCGGTGTGCGCGGCGACCACGCCGCCCGTGATGGCGGCCACGGTGTCCATGTCCCCGCCCGCGCCCACCGCCTCCCAGACCGCCGCCGGGTAGTCGCCGAGCCGGCGGGCCGCGCACCAGAGGGCGTACGGGACGGTGTCGGCGGCGCTCACCCGGCTGCCGTTGCCGAGCAGCCGGGCGGCCACCGTGAGGTCCGGCTCGGCCAGCAG
Source organism: Kitasatospora sp. NPDC088548 (assembly GCF_044753005.1). NCBI lineage: Bacteria > Bacillati > Actinomycetota > Actinomycetes > Kitasatosporales > Streptomycetaceae > Kitasatospora > Kitasatospora sp. NPDC088548. The sequence continues at coordinate 169,232 of NZ_JBIVMI010000004.1, read as the reverse complement.
CCCGACCGCCTCGGTCAGGCCGTCCCGGACGGCCCCCCGCGGGGTGAGCCGGACGACGGCCGTCAGGAAGCCCTCCGGCGTCATGGGCTCGGTCCGCGCCCGCACCGCCCAGGCGGCGGCCACGGCGACCGCGATCGCGCCGTCCACGGCCTGCGGATGGGTGTGGGTGATCACGGCGGTGTCGGCGGCGGGCCGCACCGCGGCGGCCGGGTCGGCGGCGTGGGCGGCGCCCAGCGGGGCGACCCGCATCGCGGCGCCGTTGCCGTACGAACCCTGGCCGTCGAAGAGTTCGGCGGCCAGTCGCCGGGCGTCACCGCCCTCCCGGACCAGCCGGAGCAGGCGGTTGGCGGCCGGGCCGTAGCCGCGGTCGAAGTCGTGGCGGCGGGCGAAGGCGTGGGTGAGGTCGAAGGTGTCGATGTGCCCGCGCTCGATCTGCGCCGCCGACACCGAGCAGGCCATCTCGGTGTCGTCGGTCCACGGCCAGGGGCCGGGCGGGGCGGTGCGGGCGGCGAAGTGGGCCGCGACGGTGGCGGGTACGAAGAACTGGGCGCCGAGGGCGTCGCCGACGGACAGGCCGTTGAGCGCGTGCAGCACGTCGAGTGCGGGGCTGCTCGGGAAAGTGGTCATCACGGCCAAGCTCAGCGGCCCGGCCGACGCTCCGTCAACATCTTTACCGCGGCTCCCCGGGCGGGCGATGTTTCGCATACACCCTATCCGGGCGGGAAGGACCCGGGGCATGACCTGTGCGGACCAGATCGACCCACTGCTGCTGCTGGGCGCCGACCAGCAGCACATCGCCACCCGGGCCCAGCTGCGGCGGCTCGGTGTGCCGCCCGGCACCATCGCCCACCGGCTGCGGCCGGGCGGCCCCTGGCAGCAGGTGCTGCCCCGGGTGATCTGCCTGCAGACCGGGCGGCTGAGCCCGCATCAGCGGCTGCGCGCGGCGCTGGCGTACGCGGGCCCGAAGGGCCGCGCGGCGCTGGCGTACGCGGGCCCGAAGGGCCGCGCGCCGCTGGCCGGGGAGGTGCTGCTGACCGGGGTGGCGGTGCTCGCCGACGCCGGGCTGCCGAGCGCCGGGCACCCGGCCGACCTGGCGGAGGTCGATGTGCTGATCCCGGGCGCGCGCCGGGTCGCGGACCGGGGGTTCGTCCGGATCCACCGGGCGGCCGGGTCGATGCCGGGCGGCCTCGAACGGGACGACGGGCTCTGGAGCACCACGGTCGCCCGGGCGCTGGCCGACCTCGCGCCCCGGGAGACCGGGCAGCGGCGGTTCCGGGCGCTCTGCGCGGAGGCGGTGCAGCGGCGCCACTGCGCGCTCGGCGAGCTGCTGGACCAACTGCTCGCCCGGCCGGGCGCGCCCGGGCTGCCGCAGGTCGCGCAGGTGGTGGAGGACCTGACGGCCGGGGTGCGCTCGGTGGTCGAGGGCGAGGCCCGCGCGCTGCTGCGGGAGGCCGGTCTGCCCGAGCCGCTCTGGAACGCCGTACTGTTCCTGGACGGCCGCTTCCTCGCCGTGCCGGACGCCTACTGGCCGCAGGCCTGTGTGGCCCTGGAGATCGACTCCCGCGCCTGGCACCTGCGCCCGGCCGACCACGAGCGGGGCCTGGCCCGGGCCAACCGCCTCACCGCCGCCGGCCTCCCGGTCGTCCGCACCACCCCCGTCCAGCTCCGCCGCGACCCGGCCCCGGTGCTGCGGGAGCTGGCCGGACCGGGCATCGGCGACGCCGCTCTCAGAGCCGGCCGAGCGCCTTCTTCGCCGCGGCGACGCGCCGCCCGGACGTCTCCCTGACCGCCTCCAGCGCGGCTTCGTTCCCGGCGATGTACTGCTGCTGGTACGCGGTCTGCACCGCGTACCAGGTCTCCAGCAGCCCCGTCCGCGCCTTGCAGTCCATGTCGGCGGTCGCGGTGTCCTTCTCCTGCTGGGAGACCGGGTCGGGCCAGGCCGCCGAACTGGCCTGCACCGGATTCGCGTAGCCGTAGCCGAGCGCGGCCATGCAGGAGTGCCACGCGGACAGGGCGGCCGTCACCCTGCTGTCCGACGACGTGCGGTCGTACGCCTTCGTCCGCAGCGTCCCGACCAGGTCCGACGCGGTGCTCTTCACGCCGGCCGCCTGCAACTGCCGCTCGAACTCCCCCATGCAGCCGCGATCGGCCCCGGAATCCGCCAGGCCGGCCTTCCGGCCGGCCTCGCCCTGGAGCGCCCGCTGGAACTCCGCGCTCCGCGCCGGTCCGTTCCCGGACGTCCCGCTGACGCCGCCGGCCGGGCGCGGCGGGCGGTGGTAGCCGGTCTGCCGCGCCGCCGTCGCGGAGAGCAGCCCGAGGGTGCCCGGGTCGACGGGGGTCGCCGGGGGCGCGGCGGGCACCTCGCCCGGGTCGTAGTCGAACCCCTTCGCCGCCATGCAGCTCCGGGTGGCCTGCCCCATCGCACGGAAGATCAGCGCGGACTCGTCGGCACCGACGGAGTAGCCGTCGAGCGGCAGGGCGACCGGGGCGCCGTCGGCGGGCGCCGCGGCGGTCCGGGCGATCGGCGGCTCGGCGACGGCCTCCCGGTCCGCTCCGCCCGGCTTCTCCGCGCCGCCGCAACCCACCGCGAGGGCCGCCAGGACGGTGGCCGCGACCACCCCGTGGAGCCTTCTGCGCACACCCATCGACCCCGCCCCCGCAACCCGTCCGCTGTCGACCGAACCACTCAGGCTCGCAGGCTACTTGGCGGCCGGAGCCTCACCGGACACCGGGTCGGCCGACAGCCTCGCGCACAGGGCGCCGGCGGCCTCGGCGGCGGCGACCAGGCGCTGGAGTTCGGCGAGGTGGGCGGCCAGCGCCCGGTGGCCGGCCCGGGTGGCGGCGAGCCAGGTGCGGGGGCGCTTGCCGACGTAGCCCTTTCTGACGACCAGGTAGCCGGCCTCCTCCAGGGCGGTCGCGGCTTTGCTGAGCACCGAGTCGGAGACCTCGCAGTGATCCCGGACGGCGGCGAACTCGGCCTCGGTGCAGGCGCTCAGGAAGGCCAGCACGGTCAGCCTGGTCGGATGCTGGAGCAGCGGGTCGAGCGCGGGCATCAGCGCTCCTCCAGCAACCGGCGGACGTGGGTGTTCAGCCACCGGGAGGCGGCCCAGAACGCCGCGCCCGCCGCGACCCCGGCGGCGGCGCCCATCCAGCGCGCGCCGCCGCCGGCCGCCCAGGCCAGCAGCAGGCCGGCCAGGGCCGCCGCGAGGACCTGGAGGACGGCCAGCACCACCGGGCGGCCGAGGCCCGGTGACATCCGCCGCACGATGCCGCCGCTGCGGTTGGCAACCGCGGCCAGGCTGCCGGTCAGCACCGCGAAGGCCACGCCGAACACGCCGCTCAGCCACGGCACGCCCGCCCCGATGGCCTGGCCGAGCGCCGTTCCGTAGACGGCGAAGGCCACCGCGAAGGCCGGGCCGTACCACGAGGGCAGTCGGCCCGGCCCCTGCGCGGCGGCCTTGGCCCGTTCGACGAGGCGCAGGGCCTCGGCGGCGGGCAGGTGGACGGGTTCGGAGCTGCTCATGGGATCCCCTGGAGTGTTCGCGCTCTCGGAGATTCCACTATGGCATCTACTTTCCGACTTGGAAAGTATTTTCAGCAGCGCGGGTCGATCTCCTGGAAGGAGGCGTAGTGGTCGGCCGTCCAGTACTGCTCGCCCGAGTCGCCGGTGACGACCCGTCGGGCGCCCCGGTCGCCGGAGCCGGGGGTGACCACGGTGAACTCGTGGTAGTAGCCGCTCGCCTTGCGCGGGAGGCGGTTCTCGCGGTTCTCGAAGACGATGCCGTCCGAGCGGTAGGGGTACGGGCCGCCCTTGGCGATCAGGCCGAGGGTGTCGACGGCCTGGTCGGGCAGCTTGGTCCGGCAGACGTCGGCCAGCGCCGGGTCGGCGGGTACCCAGGTACCGGCCGGGGCGGGAGTGGTGCCGGCCGGCGGGGACGGCTTGGGGGCGGACGGCTTCGGCGCTGTGGAGGCCGTCTGGGCGGCCCCGGAGGAGGCCGTCGAGGAGGCCGCGGTCGCCGTGGCGGACGAGGAGGAGGCGGCCCTGGGGTGGCCGCCGTCGGTGCCCGAGAGGACGTACCCGGCCGCGGCGGCGAGCACGCAGATCAGGACGGCCACGAGGACGGACAGGCGGTTTCTGCTGGTCATGCGCTCCAGCTTGGCAGGCGGCCGGACCCCGGCCGGGCAGCCGCCGCTGTGGTCGCGGACACACGTGTGCGGCCGGGGCGGGGACGGACGCCATTGTCCGTTCCTGCCCCGGCCGCGCTACGTACGCCGGGTCTCCTGCGCCGAGCTCCGGTGTACGCCCTCCCGACGGGAGGGGGAGCGGTCAGCCGAGCCGCGCCGAGGGATGCCTCCTCAGCGCGAGTCGCTGCCCGCCGTCTCGATGGCGGCGCGGCCGGCCTCCAGGCGCGCCACCGGGATCCGGAAGGGGGAGCAGGAGACGTAGTCCAGCCCCGCCTCGTGGAAGAAGTGCACCGAGTCCGGGTCGCCGCCGTGCTCGCCGCAGACGCCGAGCTTGAGGTCGGGGCGGGTGGCCCGGCCGGCCTCGACGGCGTGCTTGACCAGCGCGCCGACGCCGTCGCGGTCGATGGTCTCGAACGGGGAGACCCCGAAGATGCCCTTCTCCAGGTACGCGGTGAAGAACGAGGCCTCCACGTCGTCCCGGGAGAAGCCCCAGACGGTCTGGGTAAGGTCGTTGGTGCCGAACGAGAAGAACTCGGCGGCCTCGGCGATCTGGCCGGCCGTCAGGGCCGCGCGCGGCAGCTCGATCATGGTGCCGAGCTTGATGTCCAGCCGGACGCCGGTCGAGACGGCGACCTCGGCCAGCACCCGCTCGCACTCGTCGCGGACCAGCTCCAGCTCCTGGACGGTCCCGACCAGCGGGATCATCACCTCGGGACGCGGGTCCCCGCCGGCCAGCCTCCGCTCGGCGGCGGCCTCGGCGATGGCGCGGACCTGCATGCCGAACAGACCGGGGATGACCAGGCCGAGGCGGACGCCGCGCAGGCCGAGCATCGGGTTCTGCTCGTGCAGCTTGTGCACGGCCTGGAGCAGGCGCAGGTCGTTCTCGTTCGGGTCCTTGCGGGCCTCGGCGAGGGCGACGCGCACCGACAGCTCGGTGATGTCGGGCAGGAACTCGTGCAGCGGCGGGTCGAGCAGGCGGACCGTGACCGGCAGGCCGTCCATCGCCTGGAACAGCTCCAGGAAGTCGGCCTTCTGCAGCGGCAGCAGGGTGGAGAGGGCCAGCTCCCGGTCCTTGTCGTTGTCCGCCAGGATCAGGTGCTCGACCTCCTTGCGGCGCTCCTCGCCGAGGAACATGTGCTCGGTGCGGCACAGGCCGATGCCCTGGGCGCCGTACCGGCGGGCGCGGCCGCCGTCCTCGGCGTTGTCGGCGTTCGCCCGGACGGCGAGCCGGCGGCGGACGTCGGCGTGCGACATCAGCCGGTGGACGGCCTGGACGAGCCCGCCCTGGACGTCGGCACCGGCGTGCAGGGTGCCCTCGAAGTACTCCACCACCGGGGACGGCAGGACCGGTACCTCACCGAGGTAGACCTTGCCCGTCGCGCCGTCGATGGAGACGATGTCGCCCTCCTCGACCACCTGCCCGTCGGGGGTGGTGAAGCGGCGGCGCTTGGTGTCGACCTCCAGCTCCTCGGCGCCGCAGACACAGGTCTTGCCCATGCCGCGGGCGACCACGGCCGCGTGCGAGGTCTTGCCGCCGCGCGAGGTGAGGATGCCCTCGGCGGCGATCATGCCGTCCAGGTCGTCCGGGTTGGTCTCCCGGCGGACCAGGATGACCTTCTCACCGGAGCGGGACCACTTGACGGCGGTGTAGGAGTCGAAGACCACCTTGCCGATCGCGGCGCCGGGCGAGGCGGCGAGGCCCCAGGCGACCTGCCGGGAGGTGGCGTCGGGGGCGAAGCGCGGGAACATCAGCTGGGAGAGCTGGCCGCCGGTGACCCGCATCAGGGCCTCGTCCAGGTCGATCAGGCCCTGGTCCACCAGCTGGACGGCGATCCGGAAGGCCGCGGCGGCGGTGCGCTTGCCGACCCGGGTCTGGAGCATCCAGAGCTTGCCGCGCTCGATGGTGAACTCGATGTCGCAGAGGTCGCGGTAGTGGTTCTCCAGCGTCCGCATGATCGCCATCAGCTGGTCGTACGACTTCTTGTCGAGCTGCTCCAGGTCGGCCAGCGGCAGGGTGTTGCGGATGCCGGCGACGACGTCCTCGCCCTGGGCGTTGGAGAGGTAGTCGCCGTAGACGCCCTGGGCGCCCGTGGAGGGGTCACGGGTGAAGGCGACGCCGGTGCCGGAGTCCTCGCCGAGGTTGCCGAAGACCATGCTGCAGACGTTGACCGCGGTGCCCAGGTCGTTGGGGATGCGCTCCTGGCGGCGGTAGAGGCGGGCCCGGTCGCCGTTCCAGGAGTGGAAGACGGCGTGGATGGCGAGGTCCATCTGCTCGCGCGGGTCCTGCGGGAAGGCCCGGCCGGTCTCACGCTGGACGATGCCCTTGAACACCTCGACCAGCTCGCGGAGGTCGGCGGCGTCCAGGTCCAGGTCGTTGGTGGTGCCCTTGGCGTGCTTGGCCTCGTCCAGGGCCTCCTCGAACAGCTCGCCGTCCACGCCCAGCACGGTCTTGCCGAACATCTGGACCAGGCGGCGGTAGGAGTCCCAGGCGAAGCGCTCGTTGCCGGACTGCGCGACCAGGCCGGTCACCGAGGCGTCGGAGAGGCCGATGTTCAGGACGGTGTCCATCATGCCGGGCATGGAGAACTTGGCACCGGAACGGACCGAGACCAGCAGCGGGTTGTCCGCCTGGCCGAGCTGCTTGCCCATCTCCCGCTCGAGGGCGTCCAGGTGGGAGCTGATCTCCTTGTGCAGCGAGGCCGGCTCGCTGCCGGTCTCCAGGAAGACCTTGCAGGCCTCGGTCGTGATGGTGAACCCCGGAGGGACGGGGAGACCCAGGTTGGTCATCTCGGCCAGGTTCGCGCCCTTGCCGCCAAGAAGATCCTTGAGGTCCTTGTTTCCTTCGGTGAAGGAGTAAACAAACTTCTGCTGGGACGACACGGGTCTGTCTCCTCGCACACGGTTGCCCTGACGCCGGAGAACATACCCATTTCAAAGGCACTTCCGCGCCGCCAATAGGCCGTACGAGGCCAGTACCGACCGGTAACCCAACAGATCGAATGCACATAAAGGCGTTCACCTCTGTTGGTGAAATCGTCCGGCTGACGCTAGCCAGCCTTCAACTCTTGAAGGCATGGAAACCTGAAGATCATACGAGCGAGACGGACGGTAGCGGCCGACGGCCCACCGCGCCGCCCCGGCTTGATTTCCTGCACCCGGAGCGGCCGATCGCCCGCCGCCCCCTTCGGGAAGCGATTCACCGCCGACCTGTCCATTTCGTCACCTGACCGGCCGCCAGTCGCCACCGCGTGTGGCAAGCGTCACGAGCGCGTCTCACCGGCCGAACGTAGTCGGCCTCCGCCAATCGTCGCACTGCGTCCAGAATCATGCTCGTTCCGTGACATCGATGCGCCAAAAGGGAGCCCTCTTGGCCAGATGGGCCAAGAGGGCTCCGACGTAGCGGCCAGCACCCCCCGAGGGGCATTTTCGCCACATCGGACAGGTCAGCCGCCGGAGGTGTCCGATTCGGCGTCCGCACTGGGGAGGGCGCAGTCATACGGATCGTCCAACCAGCCCTCCGGCAGGACCACCCGGTTGTTGCCACTGGTCCGCCCGCGCGGGCCGTCCGCACCGGCCGGCCAGAGCTGGGACTGCTCCACCAGGGAGAGGGTTTCGGCCAACTCGGCCAGCGAGGAGGAGTTGGCGAGCCTCACCCGCAGCTCGGAGCCGACCGAGAAGCCCTTGGTGTACCAGGCGACGTGCTTGCGGAAGTCGATCACGCCGCGGGTCTCGTCGCCCAGCCACTCACCGAGCAGCTGCGCGTGCCGCACCATCGCCCGCGCCACGTCGGCGAAGGCCGGGCGGGCGTAGTCCACCTCGCCCTCGAAGATCGAGACCAGGTCCTTGAACAGCCACGGCCGGCCCAGGCAGCCGCGCCCGACCACCACGCCGTCGCAGCCGGTCTCGCGCATCATCCGCACCGCGTCGGGCGCCGACCAGATGTCCCCGTTGCCGAGCACCGGGATGTGCGCCGGGACGGACTCGCGCAGCCGGGCGATCGCCGACCAGTCGGCGGTGCCGCCGTAGTGCTGGGCGGCGGTGCGCCCGTGCAGGGCGATCGCGGCCACGCCCTCCTCGGCGCCGATCCGGCCGGCGTCCAGGAAGGTGAGGTGGTCGTCGTCGATGCCCTTGCGCATCTTCATGGTGACCGGGAGGTCCCCCGCGTTGGCCACCGCCTCGCGCAGGATCCCGCGCAGCAGGTTGCGCTTGTACGGCAGCGCCGAGCCGCCGCCCTTGCGGGTGACCTTGGGGACGGGGCAGCCGAAGTTGAGGTCGATGTGGTCGGCCAGGTCCTCCTCGGCGATCATCCGGGCGGCCTTGCCCACGGTCACCGGGTCCACGCCGTACAGCTGGATCGAGCGCGGCTTCTCGGTCGGGTCGAACTTGATCAGCTGCATGGTCTTGGCGTTGCGCTCGACCAGGGCCCGGGTGGTGATCATCTCGGAGACGTACAGCCCCTTCCCGCCGCTCTGCTCGCGGCAGAGGGTGCGGAAGGGGGCGTTGGTGATGCCGGCCATCGGTGCCAGCACGACGGGCGGCCACACCTGCATCGGGCCGATGGTCAGCGGCGCGAACTCGGCGGTGGTCGCGGTGGGTGCGGACGGAACTGTCATGCGCGGCTGACCTCGGGGACGGGGGGTTCGGGACTCTTCATTGTCCCCCACCCGGGCGGGCGCCCTCCCGGGCCCGTGGCCGGGCCGTCCGCCGCTCAGTTCCCGGCGGCGTCGATGCTCACCACACCGGAGCCCACCGAGACCCGGACGCTGTTGGGGCTGGAGGAGTCGGCCAGGGTCGGGTCGATGTGGCGGCTGCCCGAGCCGATGTCCCCGGTGAAGTTGTAGTGCGCGTCACGCGGCAGGGTCAGCTCCAGCGAACCGGACCTGGTGCTCACGTCCACCGACCGCGGCGCCGCGGAGAACTCCAGCTCGACCGACCCCGAGGCGACACTCACCTCCGCCCGCGCGGAGCTCAGCCCCTTCGCCTGGACCATCCCGGAGGTGGTGCTCGCGTACACCTGGCCGGAGAGCCCGGTCAGGTGTATCGCGCCGGAGGTCAGGCTCAGCCGGACGTCCCCGCGGAGGTCCGCGATCTCCACGCTGCCCGAGGTCCCCTCGCCGGCCACCGAGGCCGCGGCCGGCACCTCCAGGTCGATCATCGCGCCGCAGCCGAGGTCCGCCATCGGCAGCACCTGGTTGCAGCGCATCCGGACGGTGAGCACGGTGCCCTCGAAACTGGTCGAGACGACCGGCGCGCGCACCATCCAGTCCAGGTTCTGGTGCACCACCACCCGGCCCTCGGGACCGGGCCTGATCCGGACCGCCGCGCTGCCGGTGTCCAGCTGCACCTTCGTCACCGCGACGTCGTACGAGCGCTCCGACACCGTCCGCTGCTGCACCACCATCGCCCAGGTCTGCACGACGCCGAACGCCATGACGAGCGCCAGCGCCAGCGTTCCGGTGACCTGCCAGCCACGACGTTCCCGCACGGCTACCCGACCTCCAGGAAGCGCAGCACCGCGAGCACCCGGCGGTGGCTGTCGTCGGCCGGCGGCAGGTCCAGCTTGGTGAAGATCGAGTTGATGTGCTTGGCCACCGCGCTGTCGCTGACCACCAGGGCGGCGGCGATCGCGGCGTTCGACCGGCCCTCCGCCATCAGCCCGAGCACGTCCCGCTCGCGCGGGGTCAGCCGCTCCAGCGGGTCGCGGTGGCGGCGCAGCAGCAGCTGGGCGACCACCTCCGGGTCCAGCGCGGTCCCGCCCTCGGCGACCCGCTGCAGGGCGTCCACGAAATCGTCCACATTGGCCACCCGCTGCTTGAGCAGATAGCCGACCCCGCTGGTGTTGGTGGCCAGCAGATCGGCGGCGTAGCGCTCCTCGACGAACTGGGAGAGCAGCAGGACCGCCACCTCGGGCCACTGCCGGCGGATCATCAGCGCGGCCCGGACGCCCTCGTCGGTGAAACCGGGCGGCATCCGGACGTCCGCCACCACCACCCGGGGCCGGTGCTCCTCGACCGCGGCGAGCAGCGCCTCGGCGTCCCCCACCGCGGCGGCGACCTCGAAGCCCACCGCCTCCAGGACCTTGACCAGGCCGACCCTCAGCAGGACCGAGTCCTCGGCGATCACAGCGCGCACGGCAACTCCACGGTGATGGTGGTGGGGCCCCCGAGGGGGCTGAGAACGGACAGCGTGCCGTCGACCGAGGCGGTGCGCTTGCGCAGACCGGTCAGCCCGGTACCGCGCGAAGGGTCCGCACCGCCCACACCGTCGTCCCTGATGACCAGCCGCAGCCGGCCGCCGACCGTCCGGACCGAGAGGTCGACCCGGGACGCGCGGGCGTGCTTGGCCACATTGGCCAGCGCCTCGGAGACGGTGAAGTAGGCGACCGCCTCGACGGTCGGGGCGATCCGCTCGGCGAGGTCGACGTCGAGCCGCACCGGCAGCGGGGCCCGGGCCGCGATACCGGACAGCGCCGCGTCCAGACCGCGGTCCTCCAGGACGGCCGGGTGCAGGCCGCGGACCAGGTCGCGCAGCTCGTCGATGGCCGCCTGGGCCTCCTCGTGCGCGTCGATGATCACCTGCATGGCCTCGGGCGGGACGTCCTTGAGGGTCCGCCGGGCCAGCCCCAGGTTCATCGCGAGCGAGGTGAGCCGCTGCTGGGCGCCGTCGTGCAGGTCACGCTCGATCCGGCGGCGCTCGGCGTCCGCGGCGTCCACCACACCGGCCCGGCTCTCGGCGATCTCCTCGACCCGGCGCTCCAGGGTCTCCGCCAGGCCCGGCCCGAGCAGCCGGCGGGCCGTGCGCTCCTCCAGCCACGCCAGCAGGGCCGTCGCCCCGGGCAGCACGGCCAGCAGCGCCACGCCGCCGAAGGTGACCGGGATGTTCAGGGTGAGCCACTCCGTCCGCACCGGGCTGGAGTGCGGCATGAGCCAGGCCCAGCCGTAGACGGTGGCCATCACCAGACCGGCGCCCCACGCGTACAGCAGCGCCACCGCGCCGATCGCGAGCACCGGGCCGACGAGGAGGTGGTAGCCGACCTGACGCCAGTTCACGCCGGTCCGCAGCCGGAGCAGCAGGCCGGACGGGGCGTCGGCCGGCCGCAGCAGCAGGGGCACCTCGACCCCGCGCAGGGTGCGCAGGCGACCGCGCTGAACGGCCGTCAGCGGGCGGAGACAGGCCAGGAGCAGGAGGACCACCGGCACGAACAGCTTGGACTGGGTGAAGGCCATCCAGACCGGCAGTGCCATCGGGATGCCCGCGGCGGTGAAACGGGTGTCGCGCCAGACGTCCGCCGACCACGGAGGCCGACCGGCGCCCCTGGCGAGCGCTCGGCGCAGCGTGGTGGAGGGCATGGCCGACAGCGTAGAGCGTGATCATCGGCCGCTGCCATGAAGGGGTGTACAGGCCGGGGGTGCAGCTGGGTACACCCCCGGTCGGGAGCGGCGCACTACCGACACCGGGCGTGGTGCGCGGAAGGCTTGACGGCATGACGAGCACCGCATCGCACTCCGCCGCCCCGCCGCCCGGGCGGCCCGGACCGGCAGACGGGACGGCACACGGCCGGGCCTCGGTGCCCGGCCCGGCGGCGTCCGGCGCCGGCTCCGCCGCGACCTCCTGGGCGGCCTCCTGGGCGGCTGGGGACGGCGACGGGCGGCTGCCCGTCGGGCCGCGCGGCCCGTGGTCGGTGCGCACCGTCCGGGCCGGACGGGGCCGGGCCGCCCTGGAGGTGTACGAGCACGGCGAGTTGGTGGATGTCCTGGTCGCCGCGCGGCTCACCTCGCAGCTGTTGTGCGCGGCCCGGCGCTGCGTGGCCGACGACGCGGCCCCGGGCTCGGGCGGGAACGGGCGGCGGGCCCATGGCATCGCCTGGGGCCGGCTGCCGCAGGACGGCACGGCGCCCACCGTGGGGTTCACCGCCGGACGGCTGCGGTGGCTGGGCCGCCCGGCCCGGATCACCGCGGCCGGACATGTCGTCGCGGTGGCCGGGGAGTTCTGGCTGGCCTGGGCGGAGGGCTCGTTCGACGGCGTCCTGGTGGAGCACCCGGGCGAGGGCGTGCGCGAACGGCGGCCGCTGAAGCGGATCCGCCGCCACGCCACCCGCGTCGGTACCGGCACGACCGCCGACACCGGCACGGCCGATGACGTGACCGACGGTGTGAACGGCGGCGTGACCGGTGGTGCCGCATGAGCACCGCCGTTCTGACCGCCCGCCCCGCCGCGCCGCCGGCCCTGCCGGCCCGCGCGGAGAAGGTGCCCGCCCTGGCCGCGCTGGCGCTGCTGCCCTGGCTGGCGGTGCTGGCCGTCTGTCACGAGACCGCCTGGGTCGTCCTCGATCTGCTGGAGCTGTCCGCCCTGCTCCGGCTGGACGCGCTGCTGCGCCGCCGCAGCCCGGCCGCGCTCCGGCCCGCCGTCGCGGTGGCGCTGCTGCTCGCCGCCGACGCCCTCGCCGACATCGGCACCGCCGGATCGGGTCTGCCGCTGCTCGCCGCCCTGGTGATGGCCTGCTGCGTCGAACTGCCGCTGGCCGTCCTCTGCCTGGTGCTCGGCCGCGCCGCCGCCGCGCGCCGCCGGTTGCTCCACCGCCGGTCGCGCCGCTCAGAGCCGAGTCGGCAGCCGGCTCATCAGCTCACGGGTCTCCTCGTCCCTGGGGGTGTAGGCGATCAGCCGCGGCCCCTGGCGCGGGCCCAGCCAGAAGCTGGTGTAGTCGCAGCGCAGCAGACCGACGCCCGGGACGTGAAAGCGCTTGAGCCCGTTGCCCGGCCGCTGGACGTCGTGCCGCTGCCAGGCCGCCTCGAAGTCCGGCGAGGCCTTGCGCAGCCGGCAGAGCAGCGCCTTCCAGGCCGGTTCGGCACTGTGGTCGGCCATCGCCGAGCGGAACCGGGCCACCATCAGCTCGCGTTCGCTCTCGTGGTCCACCAGGACCTCGCGGAAGCGCGAGGGCGTGAACGCCAGCCAGAGCAGGTTGCGGTCCTCGTACGGCAGTGCGTCGAGGTCGCCGACGATCCCGGTGTACTGCGGGTTGTACGCCAGCACGTCGTAGCGGGAGTTGACGACCCCCGCCGGGTACGGCGCCATCCGGTCCAGCACCAGCCGGACGCTCGGGGTGATCGTCGGGCACTCCACCACCGGTGCCGGGTCCTCCGCCGCGGCGAGGGTGAACAGGTGGGCGCGCTCGCTCGGGTCGAGCAGCAGCGCGCGGGCCACCGCGTCCAGCACCTGGGTGGAGACCTGGATGTCACGCCCCTGCTCAAGCCACGTGTACCAGGTGACCCCGACCGCGGCGAGCTGCGCCACCTCCTCGCGGCGCAGCCCCGGCGTCCGGCGCCGGCCGGTCATCGGCAGGCCCACCTGGTCGGGCGCGATCCGCTCGCGGCGGCTGCGCAGGAAGGCGGCCAGCTCGTGCCGCCGGGCCTCTGCGGGCGCGAGGGGGGTGTGGGCGGCGCTCGCGACGGGAGCGGTGGCGGCGGTGGTCAGGCTCATCACCCCAGCATGCGCCACCCGGGAGCCTGTTGCCAGGTACTTCTCATACCTGGATAAGCACACTCTGGTACCAGGGTGTGGTGGCCTGGATGGTAGGACCCGTGACCCAACAACTCGCCGTCGCCAAGACCACCGTCACCGTTCCACCCCGACCCGCCGGAGCGGCCGCCACCACCCCCGGCACCGCGTCCGGCGGTACCGCCGCGCTCGGCACCGCCGGGCTGGTCACCGTCCTGCTCGGGGCGTTCCTGCCGATGCTGGACTTCTTCATCGTCAACGTCGCCCTGCCCACCATCGACCACGACCTGGCCGCCGGGCCCGCCGTCCTGGAACTGGTCGCCGCCGGGTACGGCGTCGCCTTCGCCGTCCTGCTGGTGCTCGGCGGCCGGCTCGGCGACATCTTCGGCCGCCGCCGGCTGTTCGTCGTCGGCGCCGTCGCCTTCGCCCTGACCTCGCTCGCCTGCGGACTCGCCCCCGGCGCGTGGAGCCTGGTCGCCGCCCGCGCCGCGCAGGGCGCCTCGGCGGCCCTGCTGATCCCCCAGGTGCTCGGCACCATCACCGCCGCCACCCACGGCGCCCGGCGCGGCCGCGCGCTCAGCGTCTACGGCGCGGTGGCCGGCATCTCGGTGGTGATCGGGCAGGTGCTCGGCGGCATGCTGGTCGCCGCCGACCTGTTCGGCACCGGCTGGCGCTCGGTCTTCCTGCTGAACGTCCCGTTCGCGCTGCTCGCCGTCGTCCTCGCGGTCCGCTACGTCCCGGAGAGCCGCGCCCCGAGGGCCGCCCGGGTGGACGTCCCCGGCACCGTCCTGCTCGCCGCCGCGCTGGTCTCGCTGCTGGTCCCGCTGATGGAGGGGCGCGCGGCCGGCTGGCCGCTCTGGTCCTGGCTGCTGCTCGCGCTCTTCCCGGTGTTCACCGCCGCCTTCGCGGTCGTCGAGCGCCGCACCGAACTGCGCGGCGGCACCCCGCTGGTGCCGCCGTCCCTGCTGCGGATCCCCGAGATGCGACGCGGGCTCGGTATCGCGCTCCCCTACTTCGCCGGCTTCGGCGGCTTCATGTTCGTGGTGGCGGTCGCCCTCCAGCAGGGCCTGCGCCTCGGCCCGGTGGCGGCCGGCTGGGCGCTCGTCCCGATGGCCGTCGGCTACTTCGGGGCCTCGCTCGCCGGCCCCCGCCTGATCGGCCGCTCCGGCAGCCGGGTGCTCACCGCGGGCGCCGTCGTCCAGGCCGTCGGCCTGGCCACGCTGGCCCTCACCGTCCTGGCCGACTGGCAGCACTTCTCGCCGCTGCGGATGGCTCCCGGCGTCGCGCTCGCCGGCATCGGCCAGGGCCTGATCGGCACCCCGCTGTTCCGCGTCGTTCTCTCCAAGGTCCCCACCGACCGCGCCGGCGTCGGCAGCGGTGTCCTCGCCACCAGCCAGCAGTCCAGCCTCGCCCTCGGCGTCGCCACCCTCGGCACCCTCTACCTGGCGCTCTCCCCGGCCCTGGGCATGGACCGCGCCCTCGCCCTGGTCCTCGGCATCCAGCTGCTCGGCTCCCTCACCATCCTCTACCTCACCACCCGCCTGCCCCGCTCCATCGGCTGACCGGCCGCCGGGCCTCAGGTTCCGGACGGCCCCGGCCGTGGACGTGCCCGGGTGACCCAGCGGTAGGCGAGGTGGACCGCGAGGCCCAGCAGCGTCATGACGACCGACGCGATCAGCGCGACCACGTCGAGCGCGTTCCGGACCAGCGAGTCCCGGACGCCGATGCTCGACTCGAGGGCGGCGGTGCCGGTGTGCCGGGGGTCGTACACCACGGCCACGGTGTCACGTACTCGGGCGGTCCCGGTGACATAGGCCAGTCGGGTCTCGACGGACGTCCCGTCGGACGCCGTGAACCGCACCCGGCAGTCGGAGTTTCCTGCGGGGTTGTCCTCCGGCCCGCTCACCGCGGTGCATTCGGTGACGACCGCCCGGGTGTGGACGCCGCGGCTCCGCAGGACCGACGTCACGCCCATGTCGTGCGGTATCAGGTAGACGACGCCGAGGACGAACAGCAGGACCCCCAGGGCGATCATCGCCAGAGAGCCGTTCCGCACCGTCCGGCCATGGTCCGGCAGGCTCTCCATCGTTCCCCCTGGTGTCGGCGCGGCGGCCCACGCGCGCTCACGCTAGCCGCACCCGCGGACAGCGTGAAGGTCAGGGCGGTGCAGCCCAGTTCAGCCCTGGTCGGCGGCACGCCAATACCCAACGGTCACTCGGGCGGAGGGCGAATCCGTCACGCCATCTGGCCCTGGGGTCTGAGGTCGCGCCCTGCTCCCCATCCATGCGTGGGGAGCAGGGCGTCGGCCGCGTACTCGAACCAGACCACCTTGCCCGCACCTGACGGGTGCCAGCCCCAGCCGTGCGCCAGCCCCGCCACCAGCAGCAGACCGCGACCGCCGGTCGGATCCGTCTCGTCCTGCCGGTCGCGGAGCTCCGAACACAGGTCGGCGACCTCCACCCGGAGCCGGCCGTCGCTCCACCGGAGGGTCACCGTGCAGCGTTCCCCCGTGTGCTCCACGGCGTTGGCGATCACCTCGTCCGCACACAGCTCCACCTCCCGCAGCGCCTCGTCCGAGAACGGGACTCCCCACACCCTGGCCACCTCCACCACCAGCCTGCGCGCCGACGACACGGCAGCCGCATCCGGAGCGACACCCCACTCCGAAAGGACCGGGAACCGCGCGGTATTGAGCGGACTGATCACTACGAACACCCTTCGTCGGAGCCGGGCTGCCCGGCCGCCCTCAGGAACCGCGGCACTGCCGCCCCGGCCACCTTCACCGAGTCCGACAACAAACCCTTGATGACATTCAGTGAATGCCCGATCACGCTCGTGAGACCATCGGGTATGCGGTGCTCGCATACGGATATGCGTGAGGCGCATTCGAATGCATGGTTGGGCCGGTCGAAACTCGTAGTGTGGAGTGGGCTGTTGAACTGGAATTCGACAGCGCTCCGGGACGCGTCCCGGGCGCGGAACTACGGCAAGATCATCGAGCTGGCCAGGACGCACCATCGCATGACACAGCTCCAGCTGGGCGAGGCGTGCGGGCTCTCCCAGTCGGCAATCTCCCGCCTGGAAAAGCGCGGCAGCAGTCCGTACACCATGGATGTGCTCATCCGCGTATCGGCGCACCTCGGAATCCCAGCGGCCTTGCTCGGCCTCGCCGACACGGGCGTGCGGGCCGGAAACGGGACTGAACACGTGGAACGACGGCAATTCCTCGGAGGGGTCGCAGCGATGGCTGCGACCCCTGTACTCGCAGCCATACCAGAGCTGCCCGACGAGTCCGGGCAACAGGCTGCGGCACTCCGGCTCGGCACGACCTCGTACCGCCGCCTGGACGGATCGACCCCCTCGCGGGAACTGTCCGGTGCGGTGCACTCCCATATGCGGCTGATTCAGGGGCTGGTGGGTTCAGCCCCGCCCCCCGGCCATCGGACGAAGCTCGCCGCCGTCGCCAGCGAGGCAGCCGGCCTTGCCGCATGGCTGGCCTGGGACATGGGCGACAACGGATCGGCGCGCTCGTTCTACGGGTCCGCCGTCAAGGCTGCCCGATCGGCAGGGGATCCCCTCCTGGCCGCCTACCAGGCCGGCAGCCTTGCGCAGTTCGAAGCCCACGCGGGCAATGCCGCACAAGCACTCGGCCTCGCAGCCGCGGCGCGCCGGTTCCCGGGGCCGACTCGTCCTGCGATCGCCGATGCGTGGTTGTCTTCGGTCGAGGCTCTTGGGCACGCCGCCAGGGGCGACCAGCGCAGCGCCGACCGCGCACTGACACGGAGCCGGGCTGCGGCGGAGACCCACACCCGCGATGAACCGCCGCCCTGGCCCTGGGTGTTCGCGTTCGACGAAGCCAAGGTCGCCTCGTTCAGGGTGACCTGTGGCGCCAAGCTCGGTCTTCCGGAATGGGCCGTCACCGCTGATGCGGCCGCTCTCGCCACCGGCCATGCGAAGCAGCGCGCGCTGCTGGTCCTGGACATCGCCGCGGGGCACCTTGCGGCGGGAAGGATTGAAGCGGCCTTTGCGCTCGCTTCACGGGCCATGGACACCGGGCTCCACTACCGTTCGGGGCGAATCGTCGAACGAGCCCGCGCTCTGCGACGTTCGCTCACCACCTCCTCACCGCCCAAGGTCGTGAGGGACTTCGACGAGCATCTGCACGGCGTGTATCTGTAGGGATCTCCAGGGAGGGGACGCGATGCGTATCGGGATCACCGGGCACCGGGGGCTGACGGCCGAGATCGAGCAGCAGGTCCGACGGCTGCTGGAGAACGCCGTCCGGGACCAGGACCCGGCCGGGCTGACCGTCGTGTCGTGTATCGCCGACGGGCCGGACAGCTGGCTCGCCGGGACCGTCCTCGAGCGCGGCGGACGGCTCGAGGTCGTGATCCCGGCCGAGGAGTACCGGAACAGCCTGCCCGTGTGGCACCACCCGGTCTACGACCGGCTGCTGCGCGGCGCCTCGGCCGTCCACCGCACCGGCATGGTGCCGTCCGACGAGGCCGCCCACATGGCCGGGAGTGAGCTGGTGGTCGGCCTGGCGGAGCGACTCCTCGCTGTCTGGGACGGCCTGCCGGCCCGGGGCTACGGCGGGACGGCCGACGTGGTGGCATACGCGGAACGGCGCGGAGTGCCGGTTCAGGTGCTCTGGCCGCACGGGGCGGCCAGGTAGCCGCACGTCGACGGAAGTCCTCCACGCATGGTGCGAGGAGGAGGATCGCTGGTCCTCCTCCTCGCAGGGGCCTTCGTCAGGGGTCAGTGGTCGCGGTGCCGGTCGGCGTCGCGGCGTTGGAGCCAGGCGGCGGACCAGTTCGTCCCGGTTATCAGGGCGGCGGCGAAGAACATCCACCAGACCAGGCGGCCGACCTCCGGCTGGTCGGCGTCGATCAGGCTCGCGGCCGCGAACGCGACGCCCCCGGAGAGCGTGAAGGTCAGGGCGGTGCAGCCCAGTTCAGCCCTGGTCGGCAGCTTCCCGCCGCTCATCGGGACGTCCCTTCCGGAGAAGTCCGACGAGGACGGTGCGCGCGCGGGCGGGAGGTGTCCCCATCACGCCACCTGCCACAGGGGCCGGAGGTCCTCCCCCGCGCCCCACCCGTGTGCGGGGCGCGGGGAGCCGTCCGGCTCGCGATCGGCCGCGTACTCGAACCAGACCACCTTGCCCGCACCGGACGGGTGCCAGCCCCAGCCGTGTGCCAGCCCCGCCACCAGCAGCAGGCCGCGACCGCCGGTCGGATCCGTCTCCTCCTGGCGGTCGCGAAGCTCCGAACACAGGTCGGCGACCTCCACCCGGAGCCGGCCGTCGCTCCACCGGAGGGTCACCGTGCAGCGGCCGCCGGTGTGCTCCACGGCGTTGGCGATCACCTCGTCCGCACACAGCTCCACCTCCCGTAGCGCCTCGTCCGAGAGGGGGGCGTCCCAGGCCCGGACGACCTCCACCACCCGCCTCCGCGCCGACGGCACCGCGGCCGCGTCCGGCGCGACCTCCCAGGCGTACGGCACCGGGAACCTCGCGGTGTTGAGTGGACTGCGCGTGATCACTGCTTCTCCATCCGATGGTGAGCCTGTGTCCGCCGGCCGAGGCCCGGGACTCGTCTGCCGCGTCAGCACCCGGCCCCCGCCCACCACGATCGTGCGAACACAGCCGCGTCACCCGGGAGCCTGACATTGATTCAACGCGGGTACAGAGCCTGAGAGAACCGGCGATGCTGGTGCCCGCGTTGAACCGGTTGAACGAAGAACGGGGGTCGCGATGGCGCAACGACCGCGCACACCGAACACCGAACTCGCCTCGCTCATGCACGAGGCGACCTGGGGGAACGACCAGCTCGCGCGGGCGGTGAACCGCGTCGGGAACGAGGCGGGCCTCCATCTGACCTACGACAAGTCGTCCGTCTCACACTGGCTTTCGGGAGCCCGGCCGCGTGCCGAGGTCCAGGAGGTGATCCGGGAGACGCTGTCGCGCAGGCTCGGCCGCCCGGTGACGCCCGAGGAGACCGGCCTCGGTGACGCCGCCCAGCCCAGCGGCAGGAAGGGCGTCCTGTCCGAGCTGATGTCGATCGGCCGGGCCGACATGGACCCGTCCCGCCGGGGCGTCCTCGCCGCCGGGCTGTACTCGGTCGCGTTGACACTGCCGGGCTTCGACGGCGCGGCCGAACCGGTCGACCGCGCGGCGGCGGGCCGCACCGTCCGCATCGGCCAGGGCGAGGTCGAGACCGTCCGGGCGGTGACCGAACGGATCGCCGGCATCCTCGACGAACTCGGCGCGGCCCACGCCCGGCCGATGGCGGCGGCGTTCCTGGTCAACTCGGTCGGGCCCTGGCTCCAGGCGTCCGGCAGTGACCGGGTGAAGGCCGACCTGCTCGCGGCCGCGGCCGATCTCACCTATCTCACCGGGTGGATGGCGATGTACGAGACCGCGCACGGGCTCGGCCAGCAGTACTACGTCCAGGCCCTCAGGCTCGCCCGCGAGGCCCAGGACCATGTGACCTACTGCCGCACCCTGCGCGGCATGGCCCTCCAGGCCGCCAACCTCGGCTACGGCTCGAAGGCCCTGGAGTTCGCCGACTCGGCCGCCCAGGCGGCCCCCGTCGCGGGCCCGCGCCTGCGGGCCTTCCTGACCGGCCAGCAGGCACACGGCGCGGCCATGGTGAAGGACCGCAGACAGGCCTTCGCCCGGCTGGCGGAGACCGAGACGGCGCTCTCCAGGGCCGACGGCCGCAACGACGCCGTCGGCGGCTACGACCAGTCCTCCTACCACTTCCACGTCGCACACGTCCTGTACGAACTCGGCGACCTCCCCGGGGCCATCAGAGAACTCCAGTTCTCCAACCGGGCCCGGCCCGCCAACGGGAAACAGGGCCGGGTCCACGCCAACGGGCTGCTCGCGCGGCGCCAGATGGAGCTCGGCCACATCGAGGCCGCCTGCGCGACCTGGGACACCTTCCTGGACGACTACGTGACGATCAGCTCGGTCCGCGGCGACGAGCACTTCCGCGCCCTCGACGCCGCTCTCCCCGCCCACCTGGGCAACCGGACGGTGCGCCAGCTCCACCAGCGCACCGGCGAGGTGGCCCGGCAGAAGGCGGCCTGACCGGTGGCCTCTCACTCCTGGAAACAGAACGACGGCGGGGCGTCGAGTTGGCCGGTCCGGCGGCGCTCTCCAGGCAAAGAAAGTCGATATGCCAATCATGCAAAACGATCTATGCTGACCGGGTTCACGAACTCTCCCCGTGATCTCCGCTTGAGAAGCAGGTTTGCTTGATGAAGTTGCCCAAGGTGTCCGCAGTCCTCGCTGCGGCTGCGCTGGCGCCCACCGTCCTGTTCCCGTCGATGGCCTCCGCTGCCGAGCAGCCGAAGCCCACCGGTGTGTCCGGTCCGGACACGGCGTCCGACGCCGCGGCGGACCACGACTCGGCCCAGGAGGCGCAGGACCGCGCCGAGGTGCAGCGGATCCTGGCCAACAAGGAGTCGGGGCCCGGCGTTCGCGAAGCCGCCCAGAAGGCACTCGACGGCACCGCCGCCGACCTCCGGCACTTCCTGGAGGTCGAACTGCCGAATCGGCGCGAGCACGACGACCGGGTGAAGGTCGCCCAGATCCTCAGCGCCGGCGGCCCCGCCGTCCAGAAGGCCGCCAACGCCGCGTTCGGCGGCACCCACGAGGACATCCTCAAGTTCCTCAAGGAGGGCCAGTACACCGCCCGCGCCGAGGACGACGACCGCGCCGAGGTGCAGCGGATCCTCGCCGACAAGGCGTCCGGACCCGGCGTTCGCGAAGCCGCCCAGAAGGCACTCGACGGCACCGCCGCCGACCTCCGCCACTTCCTGGAGGTCGAACTGGCGGAGCAGCGCCAGATCGACAACCGGGTGAAGGTCGCCCAGATCTTCAGCACCGGCGGCCCCGCCGTCCAGAAGGCAGCTCGCGCCGCACTCAACGGCACCTACGAGGACATCCTCAAGTTCCTCAAGGAGGGCCAGTACACCGCCCGCGCCGAGGACGACGACCGCGCCGAGGTGCAGCGGATCCTCGCCGACAAGGCGTCCGGACCCGGCGTTCGCGAAGCCGCCCAGAAGGCACTCGACGGCACCGCCGCCGACCTCCGCCACTTCCTGGAGGTCGAACTGGCGAAGCAGCGCGAGGACGACGACCGCGTGGAGGTCAGCAAGCTCATGAGCTCCGGCGGCCCCGCCGTCAAGAAGGCCGCCAACGCCGCACTCGACGGCACCTACGCCGACATCCTCAAGTTCCTCAAGGAGGGCCAGTACACGGCCCGCGCCGAGGACGAGGCCAACGCGGCGGCCGCCGCCAAGCCCACCCCGCCGGCCCAGACCCAGAACACCGGTACCGGGCAGGACCAGTCGACCGGCCAGGCCGTCCAGGCCGCCAACGTCGTGAGCACCACGGGCTCGGTGTCGGCTCCGGTCACCACCACCGGCACCACGGCCGCGACGTCCGGCCAGCTCGCCGCCACCGGCGTGGACGACGGGCTCGGCTGGGAGGCCGGCGGCGCCGCCGCGGCCGTCGCCGCGGGTGCGGCCCTGGTCGCCGCCTCCCGCCGTCGTCGCTCCGCCGAGAGCTGACGGCGACGCCTGCTCCGCTCCCAGCACGACCTGGTGCCCCGGCCGTTCGGCCGGGGCACCCTGCTTTGGGCGCCCGGCCGGTCCGACCGGTCGGCTACCCGGTGGCTGCCACGCCGTCGAGGCGCAGCCCGACGAGATCACCAGGTGCGCAGGGTCGGACAAGCCCGGCGCCCTACCGTGCATGAGCGGACGTCGGATCGCCGGCATCGATCAAATCGCCGTCAGCCACCGGTCGTGCGGGATACCGCCCTCGACCACAGCGGCCGCCCGACCGTCGCGTCCGACGGCCCCGGGTAAACCGCTGGTGCCTCCAGAACCCTTCATGTCAGGATGACGATATGACGAAGACCGAGATGGGGGACCCCTCCGGGACACGCAGCCGGGCCGAGCTGGCGGCGCTGGTCGCGGCCGGCGCCGAGCCGAAGTGGCTGCTGTTCTGGGGGCATCGGGCACAACGGGACGGGTCCGTCGGGGCGGGCGCGCTGAGTCAGTGGTGGCCGGGCGGGTTCACCGTGGACGGGGTGACCTACCCGACCGCCGAGCACTGGATGATGGCGGGGAAGGCCCGGATGTTCGAGGACGAGGCGATCGTGCCGAGGATCCTGGCCGCCCGCACGCCCGCCGAGGCGAAGAAGCTGGGGCGGCTGGTCAAGGGGTTCGACGAAGCCGCCTGGGTGGCCGGGCGGTTCGAGCTGGTGGTGGCGGGCAACGTCGCCAAGTTCGGGCAGGACGAGGCGCTCTGCGCGTATCTCCTCAGCACCCGGAAGCGGGTCCTGGTGGAGGCCAGCCCGGTGGACCGGGTCTGGGGCATCGGGCTCGCGGCGGACGACGAGCGGGCGCAGCGGCCGGCGGAGTGGCGCGGGGAGAACCTGCTCGGCTTCGCCCTGATGGAGGCCCGGGCCCGACTGGCGCGATGAGCGGGATCGCACCCGTGCTGGACGGCACGGTCCTGGTCTCGGTCGGCGCGGGACTGGCCGTCGCACCAAAGGTGTTGAGGCGAAAGGGGCGGCCCGGGCGTGGGGGCTTCGGGCCGGAGGCGGCGCTGGCCGTCGTGGTCGCCCTGATCTACCTCAACCAGGTGCTGTTCGCCGTGTACGTCCAGCGAGCGCACGGCGGGGACACCTCGTTCGTCGCCCGCCATCTGCCGCCGGGGTGGTTCGCCGTACCGCGCGGCAACCCGGTGATCGACTGGCTGGCGGCGCACACGCCCGCGCCGGAACTGCTCGCGCCGTCCGTGCTGCGGGTGCAGGCCTTCCTCGAACTTCCGTTGGTGCTGCTGGCGTTCCTCACCGTGCTGCGCCGACTGGACCGGGGGCTGTACCGCAGGGTGGCCCGCTCGCCCCTCCCGGCGCTGGCGGCCGCGTCGTACACGGTGGCGTTCTGCGCGGTCGAATGGGACCTGCGCAACCCGTACACGGTGGACGACATCGCGCTCAGGGCGGTCTCGGCGGTCGTCACCCCGATCGCCCTCGCCGGGATCGCGGCGCGCGACGGGAAGGCGGAGGAACGGCCGGTCACCGCACGCGGGTTGCTCGTCTTCACGGTCGAGCTGTGGGCCATCGGCCACCTGATGCTGGTCCTGTACGACACCGCGCTGCTCTACAACCTGGCGCGGCTGGGCGAGCGGCTGCCGGGGGCGGCGTTCGCCCTGGCCGTGCTGGTCGCCACGGGGTACGCGGCGGGGCGTTCGCCCGGGGGCCCGGCCGGACCGGCTGTGACGGCGGTCGGCGACGCGCTGCGTGACGGGCTCACGCTGTTCCTCGTCCCCGCGCTCGCGATCCGGTACGCCGGGAGCTTCGGCACCCCGGAACTCGCCGCCGCCGCCGGGGGCGTGGTCCTCCTGGGTGCGGCGGCCGGTCTCCTGCGGCGGCACGGCCCGCGCGTCCTGCTCCGGCTGGTGCCCGCCGCCGCGGCCGGGGCGGTGGCCGGCGGCCTCGCCGTCCGGTGGGCGGTCGACCCCTACTACGAGGCGGCCCTCCTCCGGGGCGCGACCGCCGCGCTCCTCGTCACGATCGCCGTCTGTGCGCTCCTGGACGCCAGTCGCAAACCAGTGGACGCACTGCCGTAACGCGGCGGCCGCATACCGACGCCAGGATGACCCCCAGTCAGGGTCCAGATGACAAGGCGGGGCGACCATGCGGATTCGGCGGACGACAGAACCCACGGCTGCGGCCCAGGACGGGGAGGACGAGCAACAGGCGATCGAACTCCGCTCCGAACTGGACGAGTTGCTACGGGCGAGACAGTACGCCGGTCAGCGCGAACGGCGGCTGACCGAGGCGGTCCGGGCCGTCCCGGAGCGGCAGTACCCGGACCCGGAGCTGCTGCGGCAGCTCGCCCAGGCCCGGACGTTGCGCGAGGGGCTCGGCGCGCGCTGCCTGGAGCTGAGCGAGCAGCTCCAGGCGCTGGAGGACCGGCTGCGGCAACCCGCCCCCAGGCGACCCGCCCCCGGCCAGTCCGTTCCCGGGCAATCCGACACCCCGCTGCCCGGGCCGCAGCAACCAGACCCGCAGCGACCGGAGCAGCACCCCGGCCCCCGGCACTCCATGCCCCGGCAGCCCATGGGGGCGCGCTTCGACGACGCGCACGCTCCCGCCACACCACCAGCGCCACCATCGGCACCGATCCCGCCGACACCGCCACCCCCGTCCGAACCGCCCCGCCGCCGCTCCCCCGCCGAACTCACCGCCCTCGCCGAGCGGATCACCGCCCTGCACCGCCGGGGCGCCACCGAGGAGTCGGCCGACCTGGTCGCCCAGGCCGCCGTCCTGCTGCCCCCGCCCGACACCACCCGGCTGGCCGGGCTGCTCGCCCGGGGCGGCCCGCCCGGCGCCTCCGTCCGGCTGGCCCGCGGCGCCGCCCGGGGCACCCCGGAGCAGGCCGTCGGCACCCTCGCCGAGCTGCGCCAGGCCGGGCTGGCCGAGGAGGCGGCCGAGCTGTTCCACGCCCTCTGGTCCTACCCGGCCGACGCCCTGCCCGCCCTGCTGGCCGCGCTGGAGCGCGCCGGGCAGCTCGCCGACGGCGCCACCCTGCTCTGGGAGTGGGGCTCCGCTCCCACCGCCGAGGTCGCCGCGCTGGCCGCCGCGCTGCAGGGGTCCGGCCGGTCCGCCGACGCCCGCACCCTGCTCCGCCAGGCCGCCGGCCGGCCCACCGCCGACCTCGCCGCGCTGGCGGTCTCGCTGGCCGGCCCCCTGCCCGCCGTCCTGCTGCGCGAGCTCGCGGCGGCGCGCCCGCCGGGCGAACTGGTCCGGCTCGCGGCCGCGCTGGACGGCCGCCCGGAGCTGTACGGCGAGCTGCTGGCCGCCCTGACCGCCGATGTGGACCGCCACCGGACCACCCTCGCCGCGCTCCGCACGGCCGGTCTGCCCACCACCCCCGCCGAACCGCGGCGCTTCCGCTGGGGCCGCCGCCACGGCTGAGCCTGCGGGGCCAGGCCGCCGCACGAGGAAGCCCCCGTCCGCCCGAGGGCGAACGGGGGCTCCCGGAGCCGACGGTCGTCAGCAGCCGATCAGGCGGGCGGCCAGGTAGGACTTCACCTGGTCGAGCGAGACGCGCTCCTGCGACATGGTGTCGCGCTCGCGCACGGTCACCGCGTTGTCCTCAAGGGTGTCGAAGTCGACGGTGACGCAGAACGGCGTGCCGATCTCGTCCTGGCGGCGGTAGCGCTTGCCGATCGCGCCCGCGTCGTCGAACTCGACGTTCCACGCGGTGCGCAGGTCGGCGGCCAGGCCGCGGGCCTTCGGCGAGAGGTCGGCGTTGCGCGACAGCGGCAGCACGGCCACCTTGACCGGGGCCAGCCGCGGGTCGAGCCGCATGCCGACGCGCTTCTCCAGGACGCCCTTGGCGTTCGGCGCCTCGTCCTCGAAGTAGGCGTCGAGCAGGAAGGCCAGCATGGCGCGGTTGAGGCCCGCCGCCGGCTCGATGACGTACGGGAAGTACCGCTCGCCGGACTCCTGGTCGAAGTACTTCAGGTCCTGGCCGGAGGCCTCGCTGTGCACCCGCAGGTCGTAGTCGGTGCGGTTGGCGAGGCCCTCCAGCTCGGAGAACTCCTGGCCGCCGAAGTTGAAGCGGTACTCGATGTCCACCGTGCGCTTGGCGTAGTGGGAGAGCTTCTCCTTCGGGTGCTCGAAGAAGCGCATGTTCTCGGTCCGCAGGCCGAGGTCGACGTACCAGTCCCAGCGCTGCTGGAGCCAGTACTCGTGCCACTGCTCGTCCTCGCCCGGCTTGACGAAGAACTCCATCTCCATCTGCTCGAACTCGCGGGTGCGGAAGATGAAGTTGCCGGGGGTGATCTCGTTGCGGAAGCTCTTGCCGGTCTGGGCGATGCCGAACGGCGGCTTCTTGCGCGAGGTGGTCTGGACGGCCTTGAAGTTGGTGAAGATGCCCTGGGCCGTCTCCGGGCGCAGGTACGCCAGGCTGCCGGCCTCCTCGGTGACGCCGAGGTGGGTCTTCAGCATGCCCGAGAACTCCTTGGGCTCGGTGAAGGAGCCCTTGGTGCCGCAGTCGGGGCAGTTGATGTCCTTGAGGCCGTTGGCCGGCAGGTGGCCGTGCTTGGCCTCGTACTTCTCCTCCAGGTGGTCGGCCCGGTGGCGCTTGTGGCAGGAGAGGCACTCGGTCAGCGGGTCGTTGAAGGTGGCGACGTGGCCGGATGCCTCCCAGACCTCACGGGCGAGGATCACCGAGGAGTCGAGTCCGACGACGTCCTCCCGAGCCTGGACCATCGCGCGCCACCACTGGCGCTTGATGTTCTCCTTCAGCTCGACACCCAGCGGTCCGTAGTCCCAGGCGGCACGCGTGCCGCCATAGATCTCGCTGCAGGGGTAGACGAAGCCACGGCGCTTGCTCAGGCTGACGATCGTCTCGATCTTGTCGGCGGCCACAGTGCTCTCTTCAGTACGACGGCACGGTCAGGGCACGGCTGGTTGCGCGTACCCGAATACCTCAGGTTACCGGCCGAACGGGTACCGGGTTCAACTCGGTATCGCCGTCCCGACCAGCGGCGCGCCGCGTCCGGCGGCCCGGGCGCTACGCCGCCCGAGTGAGTTGACAATCATTTCCACTGAAGATGAGAATGGTTGTCATGATGATCCGACGACATGCCCGCGGCTCCATAGCCCTGACGGCCACCGCCCTCTCCGCCGCCCTCCTGCTCACGGCCTGTGGTGGGAGCAGCAGTGCCAAGGGGACGGACGGCAAGCTGGATGTCGTCGCCTCCTTCTACCCGATGGAGTTCCTCGCCGCGCAGATCGGCGGCGAGCACGTCAAGGTCACCGATCTGACCGCGGCCGGCGTCGAGCCGCACGACCTGGAGCTCACCGCCAAGCAGGTCGGCGCCGTCCAGAAGGCCGACGCGATCGTCTACCTCAAGGGCCTCCAGCCCACCGTGGACCAGGCCGTCGACCAGTCCAAGGCCAAGCACGTGGTCGACGCCACCGCCGCCGCCCCGCTGGTCGACCACCACCTCGACGAGGACACCGAGGAGGCCGACGGCCACCACCACGAGGGCCCGGCCGGGGATCCGCACATCTGGCTCGACCCGACCCGCTACGCGGCGGTCGCCAAGAGCGTCGGCGCCGAGTTCGCCAAGGCCGACCCGGCGCACGCGGCCGACTACCAGAAGAACACCGACGAGCTGGTCGGCAGGCTGACCACCCTGGACCAGGAGTTCCGGGACGGCCTGAAGGACGCGAAGACCAGGACCTTCGTCACCAGCCACGCCGCCTTCGGCTACCTCGCCGAGCACTACGGCCTCACCCAGGTCGCCATCAACGGCGTGGACCCGGAGTCCGAGCCCACCCCGGCCCGGCTGGCCGAGGTGCAGAAGGCCGCCGGGGAGAACGGCGTCACCACGATCTTCTTCGAGACCCTGGTCAGCCCCAAGCTCGCCGAGACGGTGGCGAAGGACCTCGGACTCAAGACCGCCGTCCTGGACCCGCTGGAGGGCGTCAAGGACCCCTCGAAGGACGACTACCTGACGGTGATGCGGCAGAACCTCGCCAACCTGCGGGCCGCGCTCGGCACCACCACCGGCTGACGGGACGACAGCACGCCATGAACGACCCGATACCCCCGGCCGTCCGCCTCCGCGACGCCGTCGCCTCGCGCGGCGGCCGGCCCGTACTGCGCGGCATCGACCTCACGGTGCGGCCCGGCGAGGTGGTCGCCCTGCTCGGCGCCAACGGCTCCGGCAAGTCCACCACCGTCAAGACCGTGATCGGCTCCGTCCCGCTGGAGCGCGGCGACCTGGAGCTGTTCGGCACCCCGTTCGCCAGGTTCCGCGCCTGGCACCGGATCGGCTACGTGCCGCAGCGCACCACCGCCGCCTCCGGCGTCCCCGCCACCGTGCGCGAGGTGGTCTCCACCGGACGGCTGCCGCAGCACCGGCTGCTGCCGTTCCGCCGCCGGGACCGCGAGGCGGTGGACCGCGCGCTCACCGCCGTCGGCATGCTGGACCGGGCCGGCGACGGCGTCGCCGACCTCTCCGGCGGCCAGCAGCAGCGGGTGCTGATCGCCCGCGCCCTGGTCGGCACCCCCGACCTGCTGATCATGGACGAGCCGATGGCCGGGGTGGACGCCGCCAGCCAGCAGGTGCTCGCCGAGACGCTGCGCGCCGAGGTCGGCCGCGGCGCCGCCGTCCTGCTGGTCCTGCACGAACTCGGGCCGCTGGAGCCGCTGATCGACCGCGCGGTGGTGCTGCGCGACGGCTGCGTCGCACACGACGGCCCGCCGGTCCCGAACACCGGGCTGCACGCCCTGCCCGGCCACGACCACGTCCACCCGCACGCCGACCACACCCCGCCGAGGCTGCTCGCATGACCGAGATGCTCTCCTACGACTTCATGCAGCGCGCCCTGCTCGCCGCCGTCCTGGTCGGTGTCACCGCGCCCGCCGTCGGCATCTACCTGGTGCAGCGGCGGCAGGCGCTGATGGGTGACGGCATGGGCCACGTCGCGATGACCGGTGTCGGCCTCGGCTTCATCTTCCAGACCAGCCCGGTCTGGATGGCCGTGCTGGTCTGCGTGCTCGGCGCCGTCACCATGGAGCTGGTCCGCTCGCGCGGCAACCAGCGCGGCGACATCGCCCTGGCGATGCTCTTCTACGGCGGCATGGCCTGCGGCAAGCTGCTGGTCTCGATGTCCGCCCAGGCCGGCGCCGGCAGCCTGGAGAGCTACCTCTGGGGCTCCATCCTGACCGTCGCCCCCGCCGACCTCGCCACCATCGCGGCGCTCGGCGCCGTGGTCATCGCCGTCACCGTGGGCCTGCGCCGCCAGCTCTTCGCGATCTGCCAGGACGAGGACTTCGCGCGGGTGACCGGCGTCCCGGTGCGCTTCCTCAACCTGCTGCTCGCGGTGATGGCCGCGGTCACCGTCACCGTCGCCATGCGCGTGGTCGGGCTGCTGCTGGTCAGCGCCCTGATGGTGGTGCCGGTGGTGGCCGTCCAGCAGCTCACCCGCTCGTTCGCCGCCACCCAGGCCGCCTCGATCGGGCTCGGCGTGGTGGTCGCCCTGGCCGGCGTCACCGGCTCCTACCAGCTGGACGTTCCCTCGGGTCCGGCCATCGTGCTGCTCGCCATCGCGGTGTTCGCGGTGTTCAGCGTGATCGCCGCCCCGCTCGCCCGCCGCCGGCACCGGACCGCCGCCGACCGCGGGCCGGAGGTCTGCGACGTCCAACTGCCCGGGCCCGGTACGTCCGACGCGACCAGTCCTGACCGGGGGGCGGGGCTGGCACAATGAGGTGTTCGACGCCCACACCCCCAGGAGGACCCACGGTGACCACCGCAGGCCCGTCGCCGCGCGCCCGATCGACCCGGCAGCGTGCCGCCGTCTCGGCGGCCCTGGACGAGATCGAGGATTTCCGCAGCGCGCAGGAGCTCCACGACATGCTGAAGCACCGCGGTGACTCGGTCGGTCTGACCACGGTCTACCGCACCCTCCAGTCGCTCGCCGACGCGGGCGAGGTGGACGTGCTGCGCACCGCGGACGGCGAGGCGGTCTACCGGCGGTGCAGCAGCGGGCACCACCACCACCTGGTCTGCCGGCAGTGCGGTGCGACCGTCGAGGTCGAGGGGCCGGCCGTGGAGCGCTGGGCCAACTCGGTCGCCGCGGAGCACGGTTTCAGCGACATCGCGCACACCCTGGAGATCTTCGGCACCTGCTCGGAGTGCGCCAAGAAGATCTGATCCGCACCACGCCGAAGGGCCCGTGGGACACGTCCCACGGGCCCTTCGGCGTACCGCGTCAGCGCTGGGCGGGCAGCCCGGCGGCCGTCTCGTCGGCCGTCTCGTCGGCCGTTCCGTCGGCCGGGAGCTCGTTGGGCTGCGCGCCGCCGAAGCGGCGGTCGCGCATCGCGTACTGCTCGCAGGCCCGCCAGAGGTCGCGGCGGTCGAAGTCCGGCCAGAGCACGTCCTGGAACACGAACTCGGCGTACGCGGACTGCCAGAGCAGGAAGTTGGAGGTGCGCTGCTCGCCGCTGGGGCGCAGGAAGAGGTCCACGTCCGGCATGTCCGAGTGGTACATGTACTTGGCGAGGGTCTTCTCGCTGACCTTCTTCGGGTCCAGCTTCCCGGCCGCGACATCGGCCGCGATGGCCGCCGCGGCATCCGCGATCTCGGCCCGGCCCCCGTAGTTGACGCACATGTAGAGCGTCACGGCGTCGTTGTCCTTGGTCTGCTCCTCGGCGACCTGGAGCTCCTGGACGACGCTCTTCCACAGCTTGGGCATCCGGCCGGCCCAGCGGACCCGGACGCCCATCGCGTCCATCTCGTCGCGGCGGCGGTGGATGACGTCCCGGTTGAAGTTCATCAGGAACTTCACCTCGTCGGGCGAGCGCTTCCAGTTCTCGGTGGAGAACGCGTACAGCGAGATGTTCTTCACGCCCAGCTCGATCGCGCCCTTGAGCACGTCCAGCACCACGGACTCGCCGACCTTGTGGCCCTCGGTGCGCGGCAGCCCGCGCTCCTTGGCCCAGCGGCCGTTGCCGTCCATCACGATGGCGACGTGGCCCGGGACCAGCTCACCGGGGATCTTGGGGGGCTGGGCTCCACTGGGATGCGGGGTCGGGGGGAGGTAGTCCCTCTGCTTGCCGCCGCCGAAGAGCCGTCGCGCTGCCATGTGCTCACTTCTCCACGTATCTCATCGAGCGGATGCCCCGCTCCAGGTGCCACTGCAGATAGGCCGCGACCAGGCCGCTGCCCTCCCGCCAGTACCTCGGCTCGCAGGTGTCGGCCGTCTGCCAGTCCCCTGACAACAGCGCCCCGAGCAGTACCAGTGTCTCAGGGGAGGGTACGGCACATCCGGGGACCCGGCAGTCCCCGCAGAGCACGCCGCCCGCCTGGAGCGAGAAGAACCGGTTCGGGCCGTCCAGGCCGCACTTGGCACAGTCGGTGAAGCTCGCGCCGTAGCCGTTGACGGCCAGCGAGCGCAGCAGGAAGGCGTCCAGCACCAGGTGCGACTCGTGCAGCCCGGCGGCGAGCGTCCGCAGCCCCCCGACCAGCAGCAGATACTGCTGGACGGCCGGTTCGCCCTCGTTCTCGGCGAACCGTTCCGCCGTCTCCAGCATGGCCGTCCCGGCCGTGTAGCGGCCGTAGTCGGTGACGATCGAGCCGCCGTACGGGGCGATCGTCTCCACCTGGGTGCAGAGCGGCAACCCGCGGCCGATCAGCTCACTCCCCCGGCTGAAGAACTGGACGTCCACGTGCGAGAACGGCTCCAGCCGGGCGCCGAACTTGGACTTGGTCTTGCGCACCCCGCGCGCCACCGCGCGCACCTTGCCGTGCTGGCGGGTGAGCAGGGTGATGATCCGGTCGGCCTCGCCGAGCTTCTGGGCCCGCAACACCACGCCGTCGTCCCGGAACAGGCTCATGCCACGGCCTCGCCGCGGCCGTCGAACAGTGTGGACATCCCCCCATTGTCCCCCAGGAACGACGGCAGCCGTGTGCCCGCACCGCGGTCGTGGGGGGGTGACCGGTCGGTGCGGGACACGGCGGGCCCGGAGGGGGGTGGGCCCGGTTTGTGGGGGTCTGAGGGTGACTGGTGCCGAGGGTCTCGTCTTCGGGGTGCCGCACGTGCGGCGGCGCCGGGGCGGCGCCGGGCCCTAGTACGGAGCGCGGGTGGCCGCCTCCAGCAGCGCCCCGACGCGCGCCTGCGGCAGGTCGAGGCAGCGCCCGACCGCGGCCAGCGCGTCACGCTCGTGCGGCAGGTAGCGCCCGTCGGCCAGGGCGATCGCCGCGCCCTGCAGCAGCAGCCGTTCCCGGCCCTGGTGGGCCAGGTACGGGGCGAGCGGTTCGAGCACCGCGTGCAGTTCCGCGGCCAGGCCGCCGACCTCCCCCAGCCCCCGGCCGGGCGGTGCCCCCAGGTCGTGGGCCTCGGAGAGTTCGCCGCCGAGGCCGGAGAGCGCGGCGAGCGCGGCCAGCACCTGGGCCTCGCCGCAGTCCTCGAAGCCGGCCTCCCGGACGGCCGCACAGGCCGCCTCGCGGGCCGCCCGGTGCGCGGTGCCGCCGGCCGCCAGCAGGGCGAGCGCGATCGTGTACTGGGCGTCCCGCAGCATCCCGCCGAGCCGGACGCAGGTGGGCTGTTCGAGGCTCTCCACCCCGTACCGGCCACGGCAGGAGGTGCACTGCACACTGCCGACGACCGGGCCGAGCGGGAGCACCGGTGTACCCAGCAGCCGCAGCCACCGCCGGCCGTGCTGCCGGCGGTAGTTGCGGTCCCCGCCGCAGCCTGGACAGAAGAAGTCACCGAGAACGTCGGTCCGCCACCGCGGGCGGACTCCCCACAACCCTGTCACGGCGCCACTCCCCAGACATGGCAGGCGGCCTGCTCAACAATGGGCAGGTCACGCGACCGGACACCGAGGCCGTCCCACCGACCCGGTTTTCCGGTGGATCGATGCTGCCATGGTTACCGGCACGTGTCAGTACCCCGAACGGCTTCCGTCACGAAAAAATGTGGTGCAGGACACAACCGCCCGCCGGAGCCCGGACCTCGACGGCGACGGGCCGCCCCGGAGGACGGCCCGTCGACTACCACTCGTACGAACTACCCGCGCTGCGCCCGGTTGACGGCGCTGATCATCGCCTTCAGCGAGGCCAGCACGGTGTTGCCGTCGATGCCCACGCCCCACAGCACCTTGCCGTCCACGGCGCACTCGACGTACGCGGCGGCCTGGGCGTCGCCGCCCTCGCTCAGCGCGTGCTCGGCGTAGTCCAGCACCCGTACGTCCACGCCGATCTGGGCCAGCGCGTCGGCGAAGGCGGAGACCGGGCCGTTGCCGGTACCGGTCAGGGTGACGGGCGCACCGTCCACCTGGGCCTCGGCGCTCAGCGCGTCCCGGCCGTCCTCGGTGGTCAGGCTGCGCGAGCCGCTCAGCGCGATCCGGCCCCACGGGTTGTCGGTGGTCGGCAGGTACTCGTCCTGGAAGACCGCCCAGATCGCGGCCGGGGTGACCTCGCCGCCCTCGGCGTCGGTCTTGGCCTGGATGATCCGGGAGAACTCGATCTGCATCCGGCGCGGCAGGTCCAGCTTGTGGTCGTTCTTCAGGACGTACGCCACCCCGCCCTTGCCGGACTGGCTGTTGACCCGGATGACCGCCTCGTAGGTGCGGCCGACGTCCTTCGGGTCGATCGGCAGGTACGGCACGCCCCAGGTGTGCTCCTCCACCGGCACGCCGGCCGCCCTGGCGTCCGCCTCCAGGGTGTCGAAGCCCTTCTTGATGGCGTCCTGGTGCGAGCCGGAGAAGGAGGTGTACACCAGGTCGCCGGCGTACGGGTGGCGCGGGTGCACCTCCATCTGGTTGCAGTACTCGGCGGTGCGGCGCACCTCGTCGATGTCGGAGAAGTCGATCTGCGGGTCGACGCCCTGGGAGAACAGGTTCATGCCCAGGGTGACCAGGTCGACGTTGCCGGTGCGCTCGCCCTGGCCGAACAGGCAGCCCTCGATGCGGTCGGCGCCCGCCATGTAGGCCAGTTCGGCGGAGGCGACGGCGGTGCCGCGGTCGTTGTGCGGGTGCACCGACAGGCAGACGTGCTCGCGGCGCGACAGGTTGCGCGACATCCACTCGAACTGGTCGGCCTGGACGTTCGGGGTGGCCCGCTCGATGGTGGCCGGCAGGTTCAGGATGATCTCGCGGCCCTCGCCGGGCTGCCAGACGTCCATGACCGCCTCGCAGACCTCCAGCGCGAAGTCCAGCTCGGTGTCGACGAAGATCTCCGGCGAGTACTGGTAGCCGAAGACGGTGTCGTCGCCCAGCAGCTTCTCCGCGTACTCCATCACCAGCCGGGTGCCGTCGGTGGCGATCGCCCTGGTGGCCGCCTTGTCGTTGCGGAACACCACCCGGCGGAAGAGCGGCGCGGTCGCGTTGTACAGGTGGACGGTCGCCCGGGGGGCGCCGACCAGCGACTCGACGGTCTTCTCGATCAGCTCCTCGCGGGCCTGCGTCAGCACCGAGATGGTGACGTCCTCGGGGATCGCCCCCTCCTCGATCAGCGAGCGGACGAAGGCGTGGTCGGTGGCGCCGGAGGACGGGAAGCCGACCTCGATCTCCTTGTAGCCCATCGCGACCAGCAGGTCGAACATCTTGCGCTTGCGGGCCGGGGACATCGGGTCGATCAGCGCCTGGTTGCCGTCCCGCAGGTCGGTGGAGAGCCAGCGCGGCGCCTTGGTGATCACCTTCGACGGCCAGGTGCGGTCCGGCAGGTCGACGGTGCCGAACGGCAGGTAGCGGCCGTGGCGCATCCCCGACGGCCGCTGGCGCGCGGTGGCGGCGGTGATCGGGGTCGGGCGGCCGGCGAAGGCGCGGGCGGCGGGGACGGACGCGGTGGAGTTCTGCTCGGTCATGGAGGTGACTCTCGGCTTCCTGTGGTGCGGGGCTGGTCGGGGTGGATGAACACCCGACTGGCCGGCCTGCTGCCGCTCGCGGCCCCTCGTCGGGCCGACCGATTCAACGCGCAGCACATCCCCGCGGCGAGGGAGCCGGCCCCAGTGGACTACAGGCCCTCGACGCGGCAGCTAAGAAGGAGCAGCCCGTTGCGCATGATGTTCCCCAGCGTAACCCAGGGCCGCGCGCCCCCGAAGCGAGCCCACCCACCTTTCCACCCCTTGAGACGGCGGGTATTTTCGTCCGCACCGGTGACAACACGTCACTGTTGCCTCACCCTTGGTCACATGACAGGTATAGCGCCGCTCTGCGCGATCGTGCCGCCGTACGTCCTGGACCGCCTCGCCGAGGACGGTCACGCCCCCGCCGCCCGCTCACTCGCCCTGGACGCCGTGCACCGCACGGCCCGCCTCACCGCCCTTCCGGCGCAACCCGGCCCGGCCCGCCTGGAGCGGGTGATCGCGGACGCCGGGCACGCCGAGCGACTGCCCGGCCGCACCGTCCGCCGGGAGGGCCAGAGCCCCGTCTCCGACCAGTCCGTCAACCACGCCTACGACGGCCTCGGCGCCACCTTCGCGCTGTACGCCGACGTCTACGGCCGCCGCTCGATCGACGACCAGGGCCTGCGCCTGGACGCCACCGTGCACTACGGCAGGGACTACGACAACGCCTTCTGGGACGGGCACCGGATGGTGTTCGGCGACGGCGACAACGTGATCTTCGGCGACTTCACCGCCTGCGTCGACGTGATCGGCCACGAACTCACCCACGGTGTCACCCAGTTCACCGCCGGCCTGGACTACCAGGACCAGCCCGGCGCGCTCAACGAGTCCGTCTCCGACGTGTTCGGCTCGCTGGTCAAGCAGTACGCGCTGCACCAGGACGCGGCCGCCGCGGACTGGCTGATCGGCGCCGGGCTGCTCGCGCCCGGTGTCCAGGGCGTGGCGCTGCGCTCGATGAGGGCGCCCGGCACCGCGTACGACGACCCCCGGCTCGGCAAGGACCCGCAGCCGGCCCACTTCCGCGACTACGTCCACACCGCCGGGGACAACGGCGGCGTGCACATCAACTCCGGCATCCCCAACCACGCCTTCTACCTGCTCGCCACCGCCCTCGGCGGCCCGGCCTGGGAGCGCGCCGGGCGGATCTGGTACGACACGCTGACCGGCGGGCACCTGCCCGCCGACGCCGACTTCGCCACCTTCGCCCGGGCCACCGTCGCGGCCGCCGCGAGCCGTTATCCCGACCACTCGGTGGCCGACACCGTGACGGCGGCCTGGGCGCAGGTCGGCATCAGCACGGGTTGAGCCGCGCTTAGGTTCTCCCTAAGGTCACGGTCCGGGAAAAGCCCGGCAAACGCCATCCCTGCGTAGCACCATGGACACCATGCGTATCCAGGTGACCCGGACCGGCGGCCTCGCGGGACACGTCCGCCGCGCGGAGCTCGACACCACCGAGCGTACGGACGCCCCGCACGTCCACGCGCTCGCCCGCGAGGCCGTCGCGGGCGGGCTGCGGTCGCCCTCGTACGGGGTGCCGGACGGCTTCCACTACGAGATCACCGTCGACGGCCGGACGGTGCACTGCGCCGACCCGAAACTCACCGAGTCGCAACGCGAGCTGGTCTCGCTGGTGCTGCGCGAGGGCGCGTAGCACCGGCGCGGCGACCATCGTTCCGCCATGCGAAGGGCCCGCCCGGACGGTGTCCGGACGGGCCCTCACGGCCGGTGGCTCAGAAGCCCAGCTTGCGCAGTTGCTTCGGGTCGCGCTGCCAGTCCTTGGCCACCTTGACGTGCAGGTCCAGGTAGACGGGCGTGCCGAGCAGCGCCTCGATGTGCTTGCGGGCGGTGGTGCCGACGTGCTTGAGCCGCGAGCCCTTGGCGCCGATCACGATCGCCTTCTGGCTCTGCCGCTCGACGTAGACGTTGGCGTGGATGTCCAGCAGCGGGCGGTCCGCCGGGCGGTCCTCGCGCGGGAGCATCTCCTCGACCACCACGGCCAGCGAGTGCGGCAGTTCGTCCCGGACGCCCTCCAGCGCGGCCTCCCGGATCAGCTCGGCGACCATGATCTGCTCGGGCTCGTCGGTGAGGTCGCCGTCCGGGTAGAGCGGCATGCCCTCCGGGAGCAGCTTGGTGAGCAGGTCGGCGACCAGCTCCACCTGCTTGCCGCCGACCGCCGAGACCGGGATGATCTCGGCCCACTCGATGCCCAGCTCCTCGCCGAGCTGGTGGACGGCGATCAGCTGCTCGGCCAGGCGCTTGGAGTCGACCAGGTCGGTCTTGGTGACGATGGCCACCTTGGGGGTCTTCTTGATCTCGGCGAGTTCCTTGGCGATGAACTTGTCGCCGGGGCCGAGCTTCTGGTCGGCGGGGAGGCAGAAGCCGATCACGTCGACCTCGGCCCAGGTGCTGCGGACGAGGTCGTTGAGCCGCTCGCCGAGCAGGGTGCGGGGCTTGTGCAGGCCGGGCGTGTCGACCAGGATCAGCTGGGCGTCCGGGCGGTGCACGATGCCGCGAACGGTGTGCCGGGTGGTCTGCGGGCGGTCGGAGGTGATCGCGACCTTCGTCCCCACCAGGGCGTTGGTCAGGGTCGACTTGCCCGCGTTGGGCCGGCCGACGAAGCACGCGAAGCCGGAGCGGTACGAGGAGGAAGGGGCACTCATGTGCTCCATTCTCCCTGATCACCGGGACCGGAACGGACCGGCCGCCCCGCCGGGCCCGCGGTCAGCCCTTCCTGCCGCCGCGCAGCGAGGCCAATCCCATGATCAGCACGAGCGACAGGAACGCGACCGAGCCCCAGAGCCAGTACGGCGAGCCGGTCTCCTGCCACTTGCCCATCCCCATCACGCCCAGCAGCAGCCCCGCGAAGAACGCGAACGGCCCCATCTCCCCAGCCCCCTCGGCACGACCCTCACCCCGACCCCGTCCCCGGTGAGATTATCCGCCGAATTTGGTGGGCCTTCGGCCGGTGCCACCGCTCATGCGAAAGGCGCCCGGGTCCCCACCCGGGCGCCTTTCGGCAACGCCGCTCAGCGGGCCTCGGCCGCCACCTTCAGCGCCCCGTCCAGCCCGGCCAGCAGCACCGGCGTCCCGGCGCCGCCGAGGTCCCGCACGGCGGCCAGGTCGGCCTCGGCGGGCTGCTCCGCCGCGCTCACCACGGCCGCCGCCTCCAGCGACTTCGCGCCGCTGGCCACCGCCATCGCCACCGCCGTCTGGAGCGCGCTGAGCCGCAGCGACTCCAGCGCCACCGTCCCGGCCACATAGGTGCGGCCGGTCTCGTCGCGCACCGCGGCCCCCTCCGGGACGCCGTTGCGGGCGCGGGCGGAGCGGGCCAGGGTGATGATCTTCTTGTCTTCGGGGTCGAGCTCGACGATGTCACTCATGCCGCCGAGCATAGGGCGTGGCCCCCGGGCGGAAACCCGCCGCTCCCGGCCGTCAGTGGCCGATCGGGTTGGACGGCCCCGGCTTCATGACCTTGACGAAGGTCTTCGGCCCGGACGGCATCGGCTCCTCCTCGTCACTGCGCCGGCGCCAGTACGGGTTGTCGTGCGGCAGATGACTGCTGACCCTGCCGTACATGCCGAAGCTCAGCACGACCAGCCCGAAGATGAACGCGAACAGCACGTTGGACATGCGGAAGTTGAGGATGTTGGCCTCCGGCCGGCCGAGCACCGTCAGACCGTAGAAGCCGGAGAGCACGAAGAGCCCGCCGACCGCCATGTTCAGGTTGGAGGCGAAGTTCCCGCCGATCATCGCACCGGCGAGCAGGACACCGCCCATCACGATGGAGAGGATGCTCAGCGCCCCGTTGGTCGACAGCCCGGCCACCTCGTTGCCGTGGGTGGACAGGAAGCCCGGATGGTTCAGCAGCCCCAGGATCCCGAACACGATCAGGAAGATCCCGCCGAGCCCCGCGCCGATCCGCCAGACCACGGCGAGCCGGTGGTCGACGGGCAGTTCGTCTTGCAGCTTCATGGTGACCTCCACCATGGGACGTCAGACGGCCGCACTCCACGCTACTCCGCTCCCGGAGCCGCGCACGGCGGGCCTAGCTGTACGGGTTTTCCCCCTGCATGTGCGGCACCTCGTGCATGTACAGCGAGCCGCACTGCTGGCAGCACCGCAGGCCGGTACCCCACTCCTCCTCCGGCCGCGTCTCGGCGTCGGTGTCCATCGTGCGGCCGCAGAGGGCCGTCGCGGGTTCGGCGGCCCGGACGACGTGCCAGGACCTCGCCCCGGCCGACCGCCCCTGCGGGCCGTACTCCGCACGCAGTAGATGAGTCATGACGCCATCGTCGCCCCGCTGCGGCACCCCCGCTACTCGCCGGCCTCCGGGGTGCCCTCGCCCGCCCCGCGGACCGGGATGGCGACCATGGAGCCGATGCGGTTGCGGCGCCCGGCCGAGCTCTCGGCGGTGAGCCTGATCGCGGTGAGGCCGGTGGCCGCGTCCTCGGGCAGCGGGATCTCGCAGGACGAGCCCGGGATCGGCACCCGGCCGAGGTGCTTGGCCAGCAGGCCGCCGACGGTCTCGACGTCCTCGTCCTCCAGCTCGATGCCGAACAGCTCGCCGAGGTCCTCGACCAGCAGGCGGGCGGTGATCCGGTACGAGCCGTCCCCGAGGTCCTCGACCGGCGCGATCTCCCGGTCGTACTCGTCGGTGATCTCGCCGACGATCTCCTCCAGGATGTCCTCGATGGTGACCAGCCCGGCCGTGCCGCCGTACTCGTCGATCACGATCGCCACGTGCGAGCGCCGCTGCTGCATCTCGCGCAGCAGGTCGGCGGCCGGCTTGGAGTCCGGGACGAAGACGGCCGGCCGCATCGCGTCGCCGACCTCCTCGGACTCGGCGTCCCGGTTGATGTGGGTGCGCCGCACGAGGTCCTTGAGGTAGACGATGCCGACCACGTCGTCCTCGTTGTCGCCGACCACCGGGATGCGCGAGAAGCCGGAGCGCAGCGCCAGGGTGAGCGCCTGCCGGACGGTCTTGTGCCGCTCGATCATCACCAGGTCGGTGCGCGGCACCATCACCTCGCGCACGATGGTGTCACCGAGCTCGAAGACGGAGTGCACCATCCGGCGCTCCTCGTCCTCGATCACGTCGTTCTTCTCGGCGAGGTCCACCAGCGCCCGCAGCTCCGCCTCGGAGGCGAACGGCCCCTCCCGGTACCCCTTGCCCGGGGTGAGCGCGTTGCCGAGCAGGATCAGCAGCCGCGGGATCGGGCCGAGGACGCCGGCCAGCGGCAGCAGCACGAAGGAGGCCGCGGTGGCGGTGGTCAGCGGGTGCTGGCGCCCGATCGTGCGCGGCGAGACGCCGACCGCCACGAAGGACACCAGCACCATCACACCGAACGCCAGCAGCACGGCCTGCCAGGTGGTCTCCAGGTTGCGCACGCAGACCACGGTGACCAGGACGGCCGCGGCCATCTCGCTGGCCACCCGGATCAGGGTGGCCAGGTTGAGGTAGCGGATCGGGTCGGAGGCCAGGGTCAGCAGCCGGGCCGAGCCGCGCCGCCCGGCCCGGACGGCCTCCTCGGCCCGGAACCGGGAGACCCGGGAGATGCCCGCCTCGGCGCACGCGGCCAGCCAGCCGAGGACGACGAGCAGCACGGCACCGATGATGAAGCTCGTACTCTCACCACTCACAGGGGTTCGGGCTCCCCGCTCAGTGGGTGGTGGGGGCCGGCGAGATGCCGCCGAGGCCGCGGCCCGCCCGCCAGTCGTCCAGGATCCGCTTCTGGAGGGCGAACATCTCCTCCTCCTCCTCGGGCTCCTCGTGGTCGTAACCGAGGACGTGCAGCACCCCGTGGACGGTGAGCAGCTGCAGCTCCTCGTCCATCGAGTGCTTGGACGGGGCCGCCTTGCCCTGCTGCTCGGCGACCTCGGGGCAGAGCACGATGTCGCCGAGCAGGCCCTGCGGCAGTTCCTCGCCCTCCTTGCCGGGGCGCAGCTCGTCCATGGGGAAGGACATCACATCGGTGGGGCCCGGGAGATCCATCCACTGGATGTGCAGCTCCTCCATCGCCGCACCGTCCACCAGGATCACGGACAGTTCGGACTGCGGGTGGATCCGCATCTTGTCCAGTGCGTAGCGGGCGACGTCGAGGATGGCTTCCTCGTCAGCGTCCCAACCGGACTCGTTGGCGATGTCGATCGACATGACGGGCTGGTTACTCAGCTTTCGGTGCGATGGGACTGTCGGGGTGCGCGTGAGCCGCGCCGCTGGGTGGGCTTGCGGGGGGCCGACGGAACGTTCTCGTCGGTCTCCTGCCGGGCGTCCCAGCGCTCGTACGCGTCCACGATCCGGCCGACCAGCTTGTGGCGGACCACGTCGGTGCTGGTGAGGACGGAGAAGTGGATGTCGGGCACGTCGGCCAGGATCTCCTGGACGACCTTGAGGCCGCTGCGGGTGCCGCCCGGGAGGTCGATCTGGCTGGTGTCGCCGGTGACCACCACCCGGGAGTTGAACCCGAGGCGGGTGAGGAACATCTTCATCTGCTCGGGCGAGGTGTTCTGGGCCTCGTCCAGGATGATGAAGGCGTCGTTGAGGGTACGGCCGCGCATGTAGGCGAGCGGGGCGACCTCGATCGTCCCGGCGGCCATCAGGCGGGGGATGGAGTCCGGGTCCATCATGTCGTGCAGCGCGTCGTAGAGCGGGCGCAGGTACGGGTCGATCTTCTCGAAGAGGGTGCCGGGCAGGAAGCCCAGCCGCTCCCCCGCCTCGACGGCCGGGCGGGTCAGGATGATCCGGTTGACCTCCTTGGCCTGGAGGGCCTGGACGGCCTTGGCCATCGCGAGGTAGGTCTTGCCGGTACCGGCCGGGCCGAGGCCGAAGACGATGGTGTGCCGGTCGATCGCCTCGACGTAACGCTGCTGGTTGAGGGTCTTGGGGCGGATGGTGCGGCCGCGGTTGGACAGGATGTTCGCGGTGAACACCTGGGACGGCGCCGGGCTGTCCGGATTGTCCACGGCGCTCCGGAGCATGGCGATGGAACGCTCCACCGAGTCCTCCGTCAGGGGCTGGCCGGTGCGCAGCACCAGCATCATCTCGCTGAAGAGCTGCTGGACGAGGGCGACCTCGGCGCGCTCCCCGGTGGCGGTCACCTCGTTGCCGCGGACGTGGATGTCGGCGGCGGGGAAGCCCCGCTCGATCACGCGCAGCAGCGAGTCCGCGGTGCCGAGCAGGGTGACCATCGGATGCTTCTCGGGGATGACGATCCGGGCGCTGGTGCGGTCGTCGTCGGCCGGTTCGGGGCGCGACAGTCCGTTCGTACGGGTCTGCGATGTGTCACTCATAGGTCGGCGCTGGGGCCTGCCTCATCCCATCCGTGTCTCGTGGTGCCGCTCGGTCTCTCCGGGGCACCAGGGTACGCCGCGAGCGTGATCG
Source organism: Kitasatospora sp. NPDC088548 (assembly GCF_044753005.1). Classification (NCBI taxonomy): domain Bacteria; kingdom Bacillati; phylum Actinomycetota; class Actinomycetes; order Kitasatosporales; family Streptomycetaceae; genus Kitasatospora; species Kitasatospora sp. NPDC088548. The sequence continues at coordinate 126,716 of NZ_JBIVMI010000004.1, read as the reverse complement.
CTGCGGCGGGCGGCGGGGCCGCACGCGTCGATGCTGCGGCAGATCGGGGGACGGCGCGAGCGGTTTTCCGGCCGGGCCCGGGCCCGCTCGCGTCCGGTCACGGCCGGCGTCTGGCCGGTACGGGTACCCGGGTGAGGTCCTCGGCGAGCACCACGGTGCCGTCGAAGTGCTTGCGGGCGTCGGCGAGATGCTGTCCGAGGTCGGGGTAGCGCTGCGAGAAGTGGGTCAGGACGAGGGTCTGGACCCCGGCCTCGGCGGCGACCTTGGCGGCCTGGCCCGCGGTGAGATGGCCGTGGTCCTCGGCGAGCCGGGTGTCGGCGTCGGTGAAGGTCGACTCGATGACCAGCAGGTCGGCGCCCTCGGCGAGTTCGTGGACGCCCTCGCAGAGCCGGGTGTCCATCACGAAGGCGAACCGCTGCCCGGGCCGGGGTTCGCTGACCTGGTCCAGGGTGATCCGCCGGCCGTCCGCCTCGATCACGCCGTGGTGCTGGAGCCGGCCGACGTCCGGGCCGGCGATGCCGAAGGCGGCGAGCCGCTCGGGGACGAGCCGGCGGCCGTCGGGCTCGGTGAGCCGGTAGCCGAAGGACTCGACGGGGTGCGAGAGCCGGACGGCGTCCAGCGCGAAGCGGGCACCGGGCGCGGGCAGCGGGCCGGACTCCTCGATCGGGCGGGGGCGCAGCACGGCCGTCTCGTGGAAGGCGGTGGAGTACCGCAGCCGCTCGAAGTAGACCTCGCCGGAGGCCGGGAAGTAGACGTCCACCGGGTGCGGGACGCGGTCCAGGTTGATCCGCTGGATGACCCCGGCGAGGCCCAGGCTGTGGTCGCCGTGGAAGTGCGTGACGGCGATCCGGGTGAGCTGGGTGGCGGAGACCCCGGCGTGCAGCATCTGGCGCTGGGTGCCCTCGCCGGGGTCGAACAGCAGGCCCTCGCCGTCCCAGCGCAGCAGGTAGCCGTTGTGGTTGCGGTGCCGGGTGGGCACCTGGCTAGCGGTGCCGAGGACGACGAGTTCGCGCTGCGACACGTCGTCAGACCATGCGCTCGGTCATCGGCTTGCCGCCGAGCACGTGGACGTGGGCGTGGAAGACGGTCTGGCCCGCGCCCGCACCGGTGTTGAAGATCAGCCGGTAGTCCTCGATGCCCTCCTCCCTGGCCACCTCGCCGGCCTCGGCGAGCAGTTCACCGGCGATCTCCGGCTCGGCGGCGGCCAGGGCGGCGGCGTTCGGGTAGTGGACGTGCGGGATGACCAGGACGTGGGTCGGGGCCTTCGGGCTGATGTCCCGGAAGGCGAGGGTGCGCTCGGTCTTGCGCACCACGGTGGCCGGGATCTCGCCCGCCACGATCTTGCAGAACAGGCAGTCGGGCTGCGGCTCGCCGGCCATCGGGGTCTCCTCGTGTTCGCAGGTCGGGGCTTGCGGTGTCGGGGTTTGCGGTGTCGGGGCGTCCGCCGCCGGCGGGTGCGCCGCCGGGGCGTTCGCCGTCCGGGCGTACGGCCGCATGCTAGCCGAGCCGCCCGGTCGCCTGCTGGTAGTCCTGCGGCCGCACCGCCCCCGGCGGGGGACCGACCGGGCCGGTCCCCCGCCGGAGCGCCCGGCGGTCACTCCCAGGGCAGCGGCGGCGCGGTCCTCGCCGGGGTCTCGGCCAGCGCGGCCAGGGCGATCCGCACGCCCTCGGCCAGCTGCGGGTCCTCCCCCGCCGCCCACTGGTGCGGGGCGATCGGCACCTCGACGTCCGGGTCGACCCCGTGGTTCTCCACGCCCCAGCCGTAACCCTCCGTCCAGAACGCGTACTTGGGCTGGGTCACCAGGGTGCCGTCGACCAGGCTGTACTGGCTGTCGATGCCGATCACACCGCCCCAGGTCCGGGTGCCGACCACCGGACCGAGCCCGAGCGCCTGGATGGCGGCGTTGACGACATCGCCGTCCGAACCGGAGAACTCGTTGGCCAGCGCCACGATCGGTCCGCGCGGGGCGTCGCCCGGGTACGGCACCGGGCTGGCGATGTCCCGGGCGACGTCCCAGCCGACGATCCGGCGGGCCAGCTTCTCGATCACCAGCTGCGAGGTGTGGCCGCCGCGGTTCTCCCGGATGTCGACGATCACGCCCTCCTTGGCCATCTCCGACCGCAGATCGCGGTGGATCTGGGCCCAGCCGGCGCTCTGCATGTCGGGGATGTGCAGATAGCCGAGCCGCCCGCCGGACAGCTCGCGCACCGCGACCCGCCGCCCGGCCACCCAGTCGTGGTAGCGCAGCGGCTCCTCGTCGGCGAGCGGGACGATCACCGGGTGGCGCTGGTCGGTGCCGTCCTTGCCCGCCACGGTGAGCTCGACCGGCTGCCCGGCGGTGCCGGCCAGCAGCGGTGCGGGCCCGGTGACCGCGTCCACCGGGCGGCCGTTGACGGCCAGGACGGCGTCCCCCGGGCGGACGGCGGCGCCCGGCGCGGCCAGCGGCGAGCGGGCCCGCGGGTCGGAGGACTCGCCGGGCAGGATGCGGGCGATCCGCCAGACGTCCCCGTCCTTGACCAGGTCGGCGCCCAGCTGCCCCTGCCAGCGGGCGGCTTCGGCGTGGATGCCGCGCGGCAGGACGTAGGCGTGCGAGGTGCCCAGTTCGCCGTGCACCTCCCAGAGCAGGTCCACCAGGTCGTCGTGCGAACCGAGCCGGTCCAGCAGCGGCCGGTAGCGCTCCAGCACGCCGGCCCAGTCGACCCCGCCGAGGTCCGGACGCCAGAAGTTGTCCCGCATCAGGCGGCCGTTCTCCTCGTACATCTGCCGCCACTCGGCCGCCGGATCGACGGTCACCCGCAGCCGGGCGAGGTCGACGCCGATCTCGTCGTCCTCGCCGGACGCCTTGTGGTCGGCGGGCAGGATCCGCAGCTCGCCCTCGTCCAGGACGGCCAGCCGGGTGCCGTCGCCGCTGACCTCGAAGGAGTCGAGGCCGTCCACCAGCTGCTCGGCGCGGCGCTTGCGGAAGTCGAACCGCTCCAGCGTGGGGCGCGGCCGCTCGTCCTCCAGCGAAGCCGCCTCGTCGCCGAGTTCACCGATCAGCGGGACCCTGGTCCAGAGCACGCCGTCCTTGGCGGCCTTCAGGTCGCCGAACCGGCCGCCCTCGACCGGGAAGGGCACGATCCGGTCGGCGATGCCGTCCAGGTCGACCCGGGTGGCGGGCGGTGCGTCGGCGGCGCCCTCCTCGCCGTCCGCCTTCTTTCCCTTGGGCTCCTCCTCCTCGCCTCCGACCGGGCGGCCGGCCCGCTGCGGCCCGAACGGCGACGGTGTGTCGGCGGCCAGCGTGACCAGGTACGGGCGGCAGCCGTTCGGGAAGGACAGGTCGAAGGCGTGCGAGTCGTAGACCGGGTCGAAGCTGCGCACCGAGAGGAACGCCAGGTGCTTCCCGTCGGCGGTGAAGGCCGGCGAGGTGTCGACGAACCGCTGCTGGGTGACCTCGCCGACCGTCCGGGTGGCCAGGTTGGCCAGCGCGATCTGCCGCAGCGACCACGACCCCAGGCCGGGGACCGGCCGGGACCAGGCCAGCCAGGCCGAGTCCGGGCTGAACACCAGCCCGCTGACCTCGCCGTCCCGGCTGTGGGCCAGCTCGTGCACGGTGCCGTCGGCGAGCGTGACCAGCAGCACCCGGCCGTCGTGCGCGGCGACCGCCGCCTGCTTGCCGTCCGGCGAGACCTCCAGCCCGAGCACCCGGCCCAGCCGCCCGGCGGCCAGCCTGCGGCGCTCGGTGCCCAGTACCGCCGGGGCGTACTCGAGGGCGTCCTCGCCCTCGGCGTCCGTCACCCAGAGCACGCCCTGCCCGCCGTCCTCGCCCGGCACCACCCGGGCCAGCCGGCCGCGGACCCCGGGCGTCTCGGCCAGCACCCGGGCCGGGCCCTCGCGGTGGGTCAGCCAGTGCACGCTGCCGCGCACCACCACGGCGCCGGCCCGGCCGGTGCGGTCCGGGGCGGCGCTCTCCAGCCAGTGCGCGGCCGCCACCGGGCGGGGGCGGCGGCCGGCCCGCGGCCCGGCCAGCCGGATGTCCAGGCGGCGCGGCTCGGCGCCTTCGAGGTCGTCCAGCAGCCAGAGGTCGCCCGCGCTGTGCCAGACCACCCGGCTGCCGTCGGTGGCGGCGCCGCGCGCGTAGAAGCCGTCCGGGGAGGTGGTGTGGCGGCGCAGGTCGCCGCCGTCCGGAAGGCTGGAGTACAGCGCTCCGACGCCCTCGTGGTCGGAGAGGAAGGCGATCCGGGAGCCGTCCGGCCCGCCGACCCAGAGCGGGGACTCGATGTGCCCGTCCAGGGCCTCGTGCACCCGGGCGAACTCGTCCCGGCCGATCCAGAGCTTGCCGACCCGGCCGCCCCGGTACCGCTTCCACCAGGCGGGCTCCGCTCCGAACGCCGAGACCAGCAGCGTCCGCTCCCCACCCGGCTCCTGGGCCAGGCCGCCGATCGGCCCGTACGGCAGCCGGACCGGCTCGCCGCCGTCCAGCGGCACCGCGTGCGCCCAGGTGCGGCGCAGGGTGGCCTGCCCGGCGGTGGTGGTGGCGACCGGGCGGCCGTCGGCCGTCCAGCCCTGGACCTGGGTCTGGCCGCTGCCCCAGTACGTCAGCCGGCGCGACGGGCCGCCGTCCACCGGCGCGACGTGCACCTCGGGCGCGCCGTCCCGGGTGGAGGTGAAGGCGATGTGCCGCCCGTCCGGGGAGAACCGCGGCCGGCGGACCGGAACGTGATCGGCCGTCAGCCGCCAGGCCCGGCCGCCGTCCAGCGGGGCCAGCCAGACGTCGTTCTCGGCGACGAAGGTGATCAGGTCACCGTGCAGATGAGGGTGGCGCAGGTACGCGCCCGCTGGGGTGCTCCGAGGTTCGCTCACGCGGTCAGCCTAGGCACCGACCCTGGCATCGCGCCCCGGTTTTTACGGACCACGACCCGCCGCGACCCACCGGGTCCGCCACGACCCTCCGCGACCCGCCCGGCGGATCCCGCCGGTCAGCCCCAGCGGCCGCTGCGGCCGAGCAGCAGGGCCCCGGCGGCGACCCCGGCGGTGGAGGTGCGCAGCACCGACGGGCCGAGCCGGTAGGGCGCGGCCCCGGCCTCGGCGAAGGCGGCCAGCTCCTCCGGCGAGACGCCGCCCTCGGGGCCGACCACCAGCACGATGTCCCCGGCGGCGGGCAGCGCGGCCGCGGCCAGCGGCTGGGTGCCCTCCTCGTGCAGCACGGCGGCGAGCGCGGCGCCGGCCAGGACGGGGGCCAGCTGCCGGGTGGTCATCGGGTCGCGGACCTCGGGGAAGCGCAGCCGGCGGGACTGCTTGCCGGCCTCCCGGGCGGTGGCCCGCCACTTGGCGAGCGCCTTGGCGCCGCGGTCGCCCTTCCACTGGGTGATGCAGCGGGAGGCGGCCCACGGGATCACCACGTCGACACCGACCTCGGTCATGGTCTCCACCGCCAGCTCGCCGCGGTCGCCCTTGGGCAGCGCCTGGACGACGACGATCCGCGGCGCCGGCTCGGGCTCCCGGCGGACGGCGGCCACGGTCACCTCGATGGCGTCCTTGCCGTGCACCGCCGCGACGGTGCCGTCCACGCCGAGCCCCAGCCCGTCCGCGAGCGTCACCGCCTCCCCCGGCTCCAGCCGCTTCACGGCGGCGGCGTGCCGCCCCTCGGGACCGTCCAGCCGGACCACCGCACCGGGCACGGCGGCGGCGATCCGCTCGGTCTCGACGACGAACACGGGCGCGGTCATGGGGCTTTCCCTCCGGGACTGGTACGGGGCCGGCGGACGGCCGGCGCGGGAGACCCCGCGCGGGCCGGCGGCCGCGAACGGGGCGGGGGGGGGGGGGGGGGGGGGGGGGGCGGGGCGCGCGGCCCCCCCCCCCCCCCCCCCCCCCCCCCCGCCCCTCGTGGTGCTTGCACACTCCTGCGGGCGCCTCAGCGCCCGTTGAACGCGTCCTTCAGCCGGGAGAACAGCCCCTGCTGGCCGGGCGCGAACTGGCCGGACGGCCGCTCCTCGCCGCGCAGCACGGCGAGGCGGCGGAGCAGGTCCTCCTGCTCGGCGTCGAGCTTGGTGGGCGTCTGCACCTCGACATGCACTATCAGGTCGCCCCGGCCGCCACCGCGCAGGTGGGTGATGCCCCGGCCGTGCAGCGGGATCGACTGGCCGGACTGGGTGCCGGGCCGGATGTCGAGCTCCTCCAGGCCGTCCAGCGTCTGCAGCGGCACCTGGGTGCCGAGCGCGGCGGCCGTCATCGGGATGGTGACCGTGCAGTGCAGGTCGTCCCCGCGTCGCTGGAACACCGTGTGGGTGGTCTCGGCGATCTCGACGTACAGGTCGCCGGCGGGGCCGCCACCGGGGCCGACCTCGCCCTCGCCGGCCAGCTGGATGCGGGTGCCGTTGTCGACACCGGCCGGGATCTTGACCGTCAGGGTGCGCCGGGCGCGGACCCGGCCGTCGCCCGCGCACTCCGGGCACGGGGTCGGCACGACGGTGCCGAAGCCCTGGCACTGCGGGCAGGGGCGGGAGGTCATGACCTGGCCCAGGAAGGACCGGGTGACCTGGGAGACCTCGCCCTTGCCGCGGCACATGTCACAGGTCTGCGCGGAGGTGCCGGGCGCGGCGCCCTCCCCGCTGCAGGTGGTGCAGGTGACGGCCGTGTCGACCTGGAGTTCCTTGGTGGTGCCGAAGGCGGCCTCCTCCAGGGTGATCTCCAGCCGGATCATGGCGTCCTGGCCGCGCCTGGTCCGCGAGCGCGGGCCGCGCTGGCCGGCCGCGGCGCCGAAGAAGGCGTCCATGATGTCGGAGAAGCCGAAACCGGCCGCGCCCGCGCCGAAGCCGCCCGCGCCTCCGCCGCCGTTGGGCGAGAGAGGGTCCCCGCCGAGGTCGTAGACCTGACGCTTCTGCGGGTCGGAGAGCACCTCGTAGGCGGCGTTGATCTCCTTGAACCGCTCCTGCGTCTTCGGGTCCGGGTTGACGTCCGGGTGCAGTTCGCGCGCCAGGCGCCGGAACGCCTTCTTGATCTCGTCCTGCCCCGCATCCCGTCGGACGCCGAGTACCGCGTAGTAGTCCGTGGCCACCAAATGCTCCGCTTGTTCCGCCTGTAGTAGTGCTTGCGACTGGGTACCACCATCGGTCTGATGGTGGCTGTTCCTACGACTCGGCCAGGATCTGGCCCACGTACCGTGCCACCGCTCGCACCGCCCCCATTGTGCCCGGATAGTCCATCCGGGTCGGACCGATCACACCCAGTTTGGCCACGCTCTCGTCGCCCGAACCGTAACCGACGGAGACGACCGAGGTGGAATTGAGCCCCTCGTAGGCGTTCTCCCGGCCGATCCGGACCGTCATCCCCGCGTCGCCGGTCTCACCCAGGAGGCGGAGCAGGACGACCTGCTCCTCCAGCGCTTCCAGCACCGGCTGGATGGTGAGCGGGAAGTCGTGGCCGAAACGGGTCAGGTTGGCCGTGCCGGCCAGCATGATCCGTTCCTCGTTCTGTTCGGCGAGCGCCTCGAAGAGCGTCGCCAGGACGGTGACGACGGCCGGCCGGTCGGCCGCCTCGAAACCGGCCGGCAACTCCTCCAGCAGCCCCGGCACCTCGGGCAGCCGCTGCCCGACCGCGTGCGCGTTGATCCGCGCCCGCAGATCCGCGAGGAGGGTCTCGCCGACCGGGCCCGGGCAGTCCATCATCCGCTGCTCGACCCGGCCGGTGTTGGTGATCAGGACCAGCATCACCTTGACCGGGGCCAGCGCGACCAGCTCGATGTGCCGGACGGTCGACCGGGAGAGCGAGGGGTACTGGACCACCGCGACCTGCCGGGTGAGCTGGGCGAGCAGCCGGACCGTCCGGGCGACCACGTCGTCCAGGTCGACCGCACCGTCCAGGAAGTGCCGGATCGCCCGCCGCTCGGGCGCGCTCATCGGCTTGACCTCGGCGAGCCGGTCGACGAAGAGCCGGTAGCCCTTGTCGGTGGGGATCCGCCCGGCGCTGGTGTGCGGCTGGTGGATGTAGCCGTCCTCCTCCAGCGCGGCCATGTCGTTGCGGACGGTGGCCGGGGACACGCCGAGGCTGTGCCGCTCCACCAGGGCCTTGGAGCCGACCGGCTCCTCGGTTCCCACGTAGTCCTGGACGATGGCGCGAAGCACCGCGAGCTTGCGGTCGTCCAGCTGACGGACCTCACCGGCCATGGGGCACGCACCTCCGTCTTCGCACGTTGTCCGTAGTGACATGTGTCCGTTCTGGCATGTTGCGGGCCGTTCTGGGAGGCCCCGGCTTTGGCACTCTGAACAGCCGAGTGCCAGAACCGTACCTGCCAGTGTAAGGCCCGGGTCCGACGGCAGGAACGGCCCGGCCCGAGTGATCCTGCGCGCAATATCCGGCGCGCGGGTGATGCCGAGGGCCCGTCCGGGTGGCAGCATCGAAAGCGAACGGCTAACGGAGGAGCAGCGATGTCGAGCTCGGGCCAGCACACGCGCTTCGCACCCGACCGCGGCCTGACCGGCCGCATGGTCGCGACGATGTTCGTGATCGGGCTGCTGTACGTCGGATTCACCGGCCTGCTGATCGTGCTGCTGCGCGGGGCCTGGCCACTGATCGTGCTGATCTCGGGCGGTCTCTTCGTGGCCCAGTTCTGGTTCAGCGACAAGATCACCGAACGGGCGATGGGCGCCCACCGGGTGAGCCCGGAACAGTATCCGCAGCTGCACGGCACCATCGACCGGCTCTGCGCGCTGGCCGACATGCCCAAGCCGCGGGTGGCGGTCGCCGACAACGACATGCCGAACGCGTTCGCCACCGGCCGCAACCCGCAGAACGCCGTGGTCTGCGTGACCACCGGGCTGCTGCGGCGGCTGGAGCCGGAGGAGCTGGAGGGCGTGCTGGCGCACGAGCTCTCGCACGTGGCGCACCGGGACGTGGCGGTGATGACCATCGCCGGGTTCCTCGGGGTGCTGGCCGGGGCGATGACCCGGATCGCGATGTACGGCGGATTCATGGGCGGGGGCCGCAACAACAACGACTCCAACGCCGCCATCGCCGCGCTGATCATCCCGCTGGTGTCGATCGTGGTGTACGCGATCAGCTTCCTGCTCACCCGGCTGCTCTCCCGCTACCGGGAGCTGGCCGCCGACCGCGCCGCCGCCCAGCTCACCGGCCGGCCCAGCGCGCTCGCGTCGGCGCTGACCAAGGTGACCGGCCAGATCGCCGCGATCCCGTCCAAGGACCTGCGCCAGGCACAGCCGTACAACGCCTTCTACTTCGCCCCGGCGCTGAGCGCCCGGGAGACCGCCTCGCAGCTGTTCTCCACCCACCCGTCGCTGGAGCAGCGGCTGGAGCAGCTGGCGAAGATCTCGGCCCAGCTGGGCCGCTGAACCACCTCGGGAAAGGACCGCCGTGGGATTCCTGGACGCCCTGTTCGGGCGCACCAAGCCCGTCAAGCCCGACCTCGACCAGCTGTTCGGGGTCCCCTCGGCGGCACTGACCCTGGAGGCGGCGACCGGCTTCCGGCCGACCGGTCTCGGCTCGGTCTGCTTCGCGGCCGTCGAGGGCGGGGCGTTCGGCGAGGTCGAACGGCAGGTGCGGGCGCTGCTGGACGCCGACACCGAGCGCGGCGGCGTCCCGGTGGAGGCCTCCAAGGACGGGTACGGCTACTCCTGGCTGCTCGCCCGGCACACCCCGGAGGAGCTGCCGGAGCTGGTCAACGACCTGCACGCGGTCAACAGCGAGCTGGAGGCGAACGGCTTCGGACCGCAGCTGCTCTGCTCGCTGGTGGCCTTCCGCGACGAGCGGGGGCAGTCGCTGGCGCTGGTCTACCTGTACAAGCGCGGCACGTTCTACCCGCTGTGTATACGCCCTGGCGGGCAAGAGAAGCGGAACAACCCTCTGGAGATCGAGATCTCCAACATGCTCAAGAACGATCTTCGCATCGAACCAGACCTGAGCCGGTGGTTCCCCCTCTGGGGTGCGCCAGGCCTGGAAGGCTGAGGCGTGGCAGAGAGAGCCTTCTTGGTCCGGTTTATCGGAGCGAAGCGCGGCACCTTCTACCCGTTCGCGCCGATGCCGGGCGGCGGGGAGAAGCGGAACAGCCCCCTGGAACTGCAGGTCAACGCCATGCTCGGGAACGACCTGCGGCTGGAGAAGGACCTCACCCGCTGGTTCCCGGTCTGGGGCGCGCCGGGGCTCTGACCTCCCGCCGGCCCTCCGCCGGATTTCCCTATAGTCACCTTCCATGCGCAGCCACCAGTACGGACCCGACCTGACCCCGCCGTGGAAGCGGCAGCAGCCCGCCCCGGAGGTGTCCGCCGAGCGGGACCTGGTGGTGGAGGAGGCGGCGACCGGCTTCTGCGGAGCGGTGGTGCGGTGCGAGAAGACCGCGGAGGGCTTCACCGTCACCCTGGAGGACCGCTTCGGCAAGCACCGGGTCTTCCCGCTGGTGCCGCGCGGCTTCCTGCTGGAGGGCCGGCCGGTCACCCTGGTCCGCCCCCCGGCGGCCGCGCCCGCGCCGTCCCGGGCCCCCGGCCGCACCGCCTCCGGCTCGATCGCCGTCCCCGGCGCCCGGGCCCGGGTGGCCCGCGAGTCGCGCATCTACGTCGAGGGCCGGCACGACGCCGAGCTGGTCGAGCGGGTCTGGGGCGACGACCTGCGGATCGAGGGCGTGGTCGTCGAGTACCTGGAGGGCGTCGACGACCTGCCCGCCATCGTCGCCGACTTCGCCCCCGGCCCCGGCCGCCGCCTCGGCGTCCTGGTGGACCACCTGCTCCCCGGCACCAAGGAGCACCGCATCGCCGCCCGGGTCACCGGCGACGCCGTCCTGGTCGTCGGCCACCCCTACATCGACATCTGGCAGGCCGTGAAGCCCGCGAGCGTCGGCATCCCCGGCTGGCCCGGCGTCCCCCGCGGCGAGGTGTGGAAGGAGGGCGTCTGCCGCCGCCTCGGCTGGCCGGCGGACACCCCCGCCGCCTGGAAGCGCATCCTCGCCTCGGTGGACTCCTTCAAGGATCTGGAGCCCGAACTCCTCGGCCGGGTCGAGGAACTGATCGACTTCGTGACGCTGCCGGACTGACGACAAGCCGTACCGCGTTCGCGAACGCGTATATCCTGTTCGCGAAACGGATATACGCCACCGGGAGGTCCCCATGTCCCGCACTGTGATCGACCTGGACGACGAGGCGCTGGCCGACGCCGCCCGCTACCTCGGCACCACCACGAAGAAGGACACGGTCAATGCCGCCCTCCGCGAGATAGCGGACCGCCGGCGCCGCGCGGACGCGCTGGCCCGGATGCGGGAGATGGTGGCCGAGGGCGAGATCGACTTCTCAGCCATCGGCTACCCGGCCGGCGGTGACACGTCAGCGAGGTCGGCCGCGTGACCGAGGAGTTCCTGATCGACACCAGCGCGCTGGTCCGCCTGATGCGCGGCCAGACCGGCTCGGCCTGGGACGAGGCGGTGACCGCGGGACTGGTCCTGCTCTGCGAACCGGTCCGCCAGGAGTACCTGCGGGCGGTCGGCGGACGGGCCTCCTACTTCGAAGCGGCCGACCTGCTGCGTGAGCTCTTCCCGTACCGGCACCTGCGGGACAGCGCCTGGCAGGACGCCGCGGAACTCCAGCAACTTCTGGCGCAGTCGAGCAGGCACCAGTGCACCAGCCCGGTCGACCTGCTGGTCGCTGTCACGGCCGCCCAGCACAAGCTGACCGTGCTGCACCAGGACGCCGACTTCGAGACCATCGCCCAGCTCACAGGCCAGCCCGTCCGGCGGATCTGTTAGGTCCTGTCCGACAGGGGGCTACTCCACCAGGTCACGGACGACCGCGTCGGCCAGCAGGCGGCCCCGGAGGGTGAGGACGGCGCGGCCCCGCGCGTAGGCGGTGTCGGCGAGGAGGCCGTCGGCGAGGGCGCGGTCGGCGGCCTTCAGACCGGTGTCGGTGAGGAGGGTGAGCGGGATGCCCTCGGCGAGGCGCAGTTCGAGCAGGATGCGCTCGACCCGGCGGTCCTCGGCGGTGAGCAGTTCGCGGCCCTGGGCGGGGGTGCGGTGCTCGGCGAGGGCCCGGGCGTAGGCGGCCGGGTGCTTGGCGTTCCACCAGCGGACGCCGCCGACGTGGCTGTGGGCGCCGGGACCGGCCCCCCACCAGTCGGCGCCGGTCCAGTAGAGCTCGTTGTGACGGCAGCGCCCCTCGGGGGTGGTGGCCCAGTTGGAGACCTCGTACCAGGAGTACCCGGCGGCGGCGAGCGCCTCCTCGGCGATCAGGTAGCGGTCGGCGTGCACATCGTCGTCGATCATCGGCAGTTCGCCGCGCCTGACCCGGGCGGCCAGCCTGGTGCCCTCCTCGACGATCAGCGAGTAGGCCGAGACATGGTCGGGCCCGGCGCCGATCGCGGCGTCCAGGGAGGCCCGCCAGTCGTCGTCGGACTCACCGGGGGTGCCGTAGATGAGGTCCAGGTTGACGTGGTCGAAACCGGCCGCGCGGGCCTCGGCGACGCACGCCTCGGGGCGGCCCGGGGTGTGGTGGCGGTCGAGCAGCTGGAGCACGTGCGGGCGGGCACTCTGCATGCCGAAGGAGATCCGGTTGTAGCCGCCCGCGCGCAGCTCGGCGAGGTACGCCGGGTCGACCGACTCGGGGTTGGCCTCGGTGGTGACCTCGGCGCCGTCGGCGAGCCCGAACTCCTCGCGGATCGCGGCGAGCATCTTCACCAGGTCCCGGGCGGGCAGCAGGGTGGGCGTGCCGCCGCCGAGGAAGACGGTCCGCACCGGCAGGTCGGTGTCGCCCAGCACCCGCCGGGCGTGCCGGATCTCGGCGACCACGTTGTCCGCGTAGGTCTCCTGCGAGGCGACCGCGCCCGAGGAGCGCAGCTCGGTGGCGGTGTAGGTGTTGAAGTCGCAGTAGCCGCAGCGGCTGGCGCAGTACGGGACGTGCAGGTAGAAGCCGAAGGGCCGCGTCCCGAGTCCGGCGAGGGCGTGCGGGGGCAGGGAACCGTCGGACGGCACGGGTTCGCCGTCGGGAAGTGCGGAGGGCATGACCCCATTGTCCCGTACGGCTCACCCGACCGGGCGAGCCGTACGGCAGGGGCGGCTCAGGCCTCGTTGGCGCCCGCGTACATCTCGGCGACGGCGTCCGCGTACGTCCGCTCGACCACCGGGCGCTTGATCTTCAGGCTCGGGGTGAGTTCGCCGTGCTCGATGTCCAGGTCGCGCGGGAGCAGGGTGAACTTCTTGATCGTCTGCCAGCGCTGGAGGTCGGCGTTGAGCCGCCGCACGAAGCCGTCGATCAGCTGGCGCACCTGCGGATCGGCGACCACCTCGGCGTACGGCTTGCCGGCCAGGCCGTGCCCGGCGGCCCACGGCATGATCACCGACTCGTCCAGGCCGATCAGCGCGGTGCAGTAGTTGCGGCCGTTGCCGATCACCAGGATGTTGCTGACGAACGGGCAGACCGCCTTGAACCTGCCCTCGACCTCGCTCGGCGCGACGTACTTGCCGCCGGAGGTCTTGAACATGTCCTTCTTGCGGTCGGTGATCCGCAGGAAGCCGTCCTGGCCGATCTCGCCGATGTCCTCGGTGTGGAACCAGCCGTCCGGCTCCAGCACCTCGGCGGTCTTCTCCGGCAGGTTGTGGTAGCCGCGCATCACGCCGGGTCCGCGGAGCAGGATCTCGCCGTCCTCGGCGATCCGGACCTCGCTGCCCGGCAGCACGGTGCCGATGGTGCCGACCCGGACGTCCTCGGCACGGTTGACGGTGATCCCGGCGGAGGACTCGGTCAGGCCGTAGCCCTCCAGTACGGGCACCCCGATACCGGCGAAGAAGTAACCGATCTCGGGCGCCAGCGCCGCGCTGCCGGAGACCGAGCCGCGCATCCGCCCGCCGAAGGCGGCCCGGATCTTGGCGTAGACCAGCTTGTCGGCGAGCGCGTGCTGCAGCCGCAGGCCGAGCGGGGCGCTGTCGTGGCCGGTGGCGATCCGGCTCTCCTGGGTGGCGCGGGCGTAGGCGCGGGCCGTTCGCGCGGCCCACAGGAAGATCTTGTACTTGGCACCGCCCTGAGCCCGCGCCTTGCCGGCGATGCCGTTGTAGACCTTCTCGAAGATGCGCGGCGCCGAGGCCATCATGGTCGGGCGGACGACCGGCAGGTTGTGGATGATCCGGTCGACCCGGCCGTCCACCGCCATCACGTGGCCGGTGGCGATCTGGCCGCAGATCAGGCTCTTGCCGAACACGTGCGACAGCGGCAGCCACATGAACTGCACGTCCTCCGTGCGCAGCAGCCGGCTGGCCTCCTGGGCCCGGCCCTGGTACGCCCAGCAGTCGTGCACCAGGCGCACGCCCTTGGGCCGGCCGGTGGTGCCGGAGGTGTAGATGAGGGTGGCCAGCTGCTCCTTGTCGAGCGCGGCGACGGTCTTCTCGATGGCGTCCGGGTGCCGTTCCAGGTACTCGGCGCCGAGCTGCTCCAGCTCGGCCAGGGTGAGCACGTTCAGCCCGGGGGTCTCCGGGACGGCGTCGGCCGGGTCGAACATGATCGCGGTGCGCAGCTCGGGGAGCTGGCCGATCTCGCCGACGACCTTGGCGAGCATGGTGTCGTTCTCGACGAACAGGGCTCTGGAGCCCGAGTCGGAGAGGATGTACGCCGTCTCGTCCGCGTTGGTGCTGGGGTAGACGGCGGTGGTGGCGGCGCCCGCGCACATGTTGCCGAGGTCGGCGATGATCCACTCCAGCCGGGTGGAGGCCATCAGCGCGACCCGGTCCTCCGGGCGGATGCCGAGCGACAGCAGGCCGGCGGCCACCGCGTGGACCCGGGTGGCGGTCTGCGCCCAGGTCACCGAGCGCCACTGTTCGGCGCCGGGGGTGCTGTCCGCCGCGTGTTCGTCGACCGGGACGGGGAAGCGGTAGGCCTCACCGCCCGGGGTGGCGGCGACCCGCTCCAGGAACAGGTGGGCGACGGAGGCGGGACGCCCGGCGACGATGTCGGCACTGCCGGAGCCGATCAGGGACTGCGCGGAACTCAACGAGGACCTCCGGTGGCGGGTGGCCGTCTGAGGGATTCGGGTGGCCGTCTGAGGGATTGTCGCGGCGCCCGTGGGGGCGGTCGCCGGCCCCCGGCCGACCGGACGGGTACCGGCGAGTAACAAGGGGGCTATCAGCAGCCTAGGGGGAAAGCCGCCATTCCGTAAGGGGGTGCGACCGGCCGGCACCCGAGCGGGCCACCGGCGCGGGGCACGACCGGGCACGCCCGGCCGTTCGGCAAAGGACTGGGCAAAGATCCGGCTCGCAAGCCCGGAATCGCCTTTACCGGTCCACCGAAGAACGAGAATCGGGATGCGAATCCCACCGTCGACGACAAGAGTGTGCCAGTGCTGATCAGACTGCTAAGGGCGTACTTGCGCCCGTACTCCCGACCGATCGCCCTGCTGGTACTGCTCCAGCTGGTGTCGACCCTCGCGGCGCTCTATCTGCCGACGCTCAACGCCGACATCATCGACCAGGGGGTGGTGAAGGGGGACACCGGCTACATCCTTGAGGTCGGAGGGGTGATGATCGGGGTCACCCTGGCCCAGGCCGCCTGCTCGATCGGCGCCGTCTACTACGGCGCGCGTATCGCGATGGCCTTCGGCCGGGACCTCCGGGCCGGCATCTTCGACCAGGTGCAGAGCTACTCCGCCCGCGAGCTCGGCCAGTTCGGCGCCCCCTCGCTGATCACCCGGACCACCAACGACGTCCAGCAGGTCCAGATGCTGGCCCTGATGGCCTTCACGCTGATGGTGGCCGCGCCGATCATGTGCGTCGGCGGCATCATCATGGCGCTCAATCAGGACGTGCCGCTCTCCGCCCTGCTGCTGGCCGTGATCCCGGTGCTGGGCGTCGTCGTCGTGCTGCTGGTCCGCTCGCTGCGCCCGAAGTTCCGCAGCATGCAGGTGAAGATCGACACCGTGAACCGGATCCTGCGCGAGCAGATCACCGGCATCCGGGTCATCCGGGCGTTCGTCAAGGACGACCACGAGCAGGCCCGGTTCGCCCGCGCCAACGACGACCTGACCGGTGTCGCCATCCAGGTCGGCCGGCTGATGTCGTTCATGTTCCCGGCCGTGATGCTGGTGGTGAACGTCTCCAGCGTCGCCGTGCTCTGGTTCGGCGCGTACCGCATCGACAGCGGCGGGATGGAGATCGGCGGCCTGACCGCCTTCCTCTCCTACCTGATGCAGATCCTGATGAGCGTCATGATGGCCACCTTCATGTTCATGATGGTGCCGCGCGCCGAGGTCTGCGCCGAGCGGATCCAGGAGGTGCTGTCCACCGACTCCACCGTCGTCCCGCCCTCCGCGCCGGTCACCGAGGTGCTGCGCCGGGGCAACCTGGAGCTGCGCGACGTCGAGTTCCGCTACCCGGGCGCCGAGGCCCCGGTGCTGCGCGGCATCGACATCACCGCCCGCCCCGGCGAGACCACCGCCGTGATCGGCTCCACCGGCAGCGGGAAGTCCACCCTGCTGGGCCTGGTCCCCCGGCTGTTCGACGCCACCGCGGGCCAGGTCCTGCTGGACGGCGTGAACGTGCGCGACCTCGCCCCCGAGGCGATCGCCGAGACCGTCGGACTCGTCCCGCAGAAGCCGTACCTCTTCTCCGGCACCGTCGCCAGCAACCTGCGCTACGGCCGGCCCGACGCCACCGACGAGGAGCTCTGGCACGCGCTGGAGGTCGCCCAGGCCAAGGAGTTCGTCGAGCGTCTCCCCGAAGGCCTGGACGCGCCCATCGCGCAGGGCGGCGGCAACGTCTCCGGCGGCCAGCGCCAGCGCCTGGCGATCGCCCGAGCCCTGGTCCGCAAGCCCGGCGTCTACCTCTTCGACGACTCCTTCTCGGCGCTCGACTACGCCACCGACGCCCGGCTCCGCAAGGCGCTCTCCCGGGAGACCGCCGACGCCACCGTGCTGATCGTCGCCCAGCGCGTCTCCACCATCCGCGACGCCGACCGGATCATCGTCCTGGACGAGGGCGCCGTCGTCGGCAGCGGCACCCACGGCGAACTGATGGCCGGAAACCCGACATACCGGGAGATCGTGCTCTCCCAGCTCACCGAGCAGGAGGCGGCGTGACCACCCCCGAGAAGGGCGCCCGACTCACGAAGGC
Organism: Kitasatospora sp. NPDC088548; assembly: GCF_044753005.1. Taxonomy (NCBI): domain Bacteria; kingdom Bacillati; phylum Actinomycetota; class Actinomycetes; order Kitasatosporales; family Streptomycetaceae; genus Kitasatospora; species Kitasatospora sp. NPDC088548. The sequence continues at coordinate 109,653 of NZ_JBIVMI010000004.1, read as the reverse complement.
GCCCGCGGCGGCCCCGGCCGGGCCCGCCAGCGACTCCCAGGCCGCGGCGGCCCGCCGCGGACCGGCCGGCCCCGGCCGGTTCATGGGCGGCCAGGGCGCCGAGAAGTCGATGGACTTCAAGAACTCCGGCAAACGGCTGCTCAAACTGCTGCGCCCCGAACGCGCCCTGCTCAGCGGCGTCATGGCGCTCGGCGTGCTCAGCATCGGCTGCGCCGTGACCGGCCCCAAGGTGCTCGGCCACGCCACCGACCTGATCTTCGCCGGCGTGATCGGCGCCCGCTTCCAGTCCGGCACCTCCAAGGAGCAGGTCGTCGAGGGCCTGCGCGCCCACGGCGACGGCGGCGTCGCCGACCTGCTCTCGTCGACCGCCTTCACCCCCGGCCAGGGCATGGACTTCGGCGCCATCGGCACCGTACTGCTCTGGGTGCTGGCGATCTACGCCGTCTCCGCCGCGTTCGGCATCGTCCAGGGACGACTCGCCACCACGGCGGTCCAGCGGGCCGGTTACCGGCTGCGCGAGGAGGTCGAGGCCAAGCTCTCCCGGCTGCCGCTCAGTTTCTTCGACAAGCAGCCGCGCGGCGAGGTGCTCAGCCGCGTCACCAACGACATCGACAACATCGGCCAGTCCATGCAGCAGACCATGGGCCAGGTGGTGAACTCGCTGCTCACCGTGGTCGGTGTACTGGCGATGATGTTCTGGATCTCGCCGCTGCTGGCGCTGATCGCCCTGGTCTCCGTCCCGCTGTCGGTGGTCGTGGCGGCCAAGGTCGGCAAGCGGGCGCAGCCGCAGTTCGTCCAGCAGTGGAAGTCCACCGGGCAACTCAACGCGCACATCGAGGAGATGTACACCGGCCACGCCCTGGTGAAGGTCTTCGGCCGGCAGAAGGAGTCCGCCGAGGTCTTCCGCGAGCACAACGAGGCGCTGTACAGCGCGAGTTTCCGGGCCCAGTTCATCTCCGGGATCATCCAGCCCGCGATGATGCTGATCGGCAATCTGCAGTACGTGCTGGTCGCCGTGGTCGGCGGGCTCCGGGTGGCCAGCGGCGCGCTGTCGATCGGCGACGTGCAGGCGTTCATCCAGTACTCGCGGCAGTTCAGCCAGCCGCTCACCCAGGTCGCCAGCATGGCCAACCTGGTGCAGTCCGGCGTCGCCTCCGCCGAGCGCGTCTTCGAGCTGCTGGACGCGCCCGAGCAGACCCCGGAGCCGGCCATGCCGGAGCGCCCGGACGAGGTGCGCGGCCGGGTCGCCTTCCAGGACGTGTCCTTCCGCTACGACCCCGAGAAGCCGCTGATCGAGGACCTCTCGCTGAAGGTCGAGCCTGGCCAGACGGTGGCCATCGTCGGCCCGACCGGCGCCGGCAAGACCACCCTGGTCAACCTGCTGATGCGGTTCTACGAGGTCAGCGGCGGGCGGATCACCCTGGACGGGGTGGACATCGCCGCGATGTCCCGCGAGGACCTGCGCTCCGGCATCGGCATGGTGCTCCAGGACACCTGGCTGTTCGGCGGCACCATCGCCGACAACATCGCGTACGGCTCCGTCGGGGCCACCCGCGAGCAGGTGATCGAGGCGGCCCGCGCCGCGCACGTGGACCGCTTCGTCCGGACCCTGCCGGACGGCTACGACACCGCGATCGACGACGAGGGCACCGGCGTCAGCGCCGGCGAGAAGCAGCTGATCACCATCGCCCGGGCGTTCCTGGCGCAGCCGTCGATCCTGGTCCTGGACGAGGCGACCAGCTCGGTGGACACCCGTACCGAGGTGCTGATCCAGCGCGCCATGGCCCGGCTGCGCACCGGCCGCACCAGCTTCGTGATCGCCCACCGGCTCTCCACCATCCGGGACGCCGACGTGATCCTGGTGATGGAGAACGGCTCGATCGTCGAGCAGGGCTCGCACGACGAGCTGATCGCCGCGGACGGCGCGTACGCGCGGCTGTACCAGGCCCAGTTCGCCGAGGCGGTGGCCGAGGTGGACTGACCGGTGGTGGGCGGGTGGCCGGCTCGTGGTGGGCCCGCGCCGCTTCGGTGGTGAGCCCGTGTCCGGTTCCTGGTGAGCCCGCGGTTGGTTCGCGGGGTGAGCCCGCGGTCGGTTCGCGGGGTGAGCCGGAGTGAGAGGTCGGCCGGTCCGACGTCCCACTCCGGCTCTTCGGCTTCCGGAGGCCGGCCGCTACGGTGGGGCCGTGCGTGACGACCTCTCGGCTCCCTCCACGGCGGGCCAGGACCCGGACGCCTTCGAGGCGAACCGGCGGTACCTGGGCTCGGTCGCCTACCGGCTGCTCGGCTCGTTCAGCGACGCCGAGGACGTGCTGCAGGAGGCCTGGCTGCGCTGGCGGACCGCGGACCAGGCCGCCGTCGCCGACCCGAGGGCCTTCCTGACCACCGTCGTCACCCGGCTCTGCTACGACCAGCTGGGCTCCGCCCGGGCCCGCCGGGAGGCCTACTTCGGCGAGTGGCTGCCCGAGCCGGCCGTCTCCTACGAGGACTCCCCCGCCTCCCCGGCCGAGCTGGCCGAACGCGGCGAGTCCGTCTCCCTGGCCCTGCTCGCCGTGCTGGAGCAGCTCACCCCCGCCGAGCGGGCCGCGTTCGTGCTGCACGACGTGTTCGCGGTCGGCTTCGACGAGATCGCGGCCGGCCTCGACCGCACCCCCGCCGCCACCCGCCAGCTGGCCTCCCGGGCCCGGCGCCGGGTGAAGGACGGCGGCCGGCGCGCCACCGCCGATCCGGCCGAGCACCGGCAGGCGGTGCGGGCCTTCGCCGCCGCCACCGCCGGCGGCGACATCCAGGGCCTGCTGGCCGTCCTCGACCCGGACGTGGTCTGGCACTCCGACGGCGGCGGCATCGTCACCGCGGGCGCCCGCCCGGTGCTCGGCGCCCAGAAGGTCTCCCGGCTGGTGGCCGGGCTGGCCTCGAAGTGGGTCACGGCCGAGGCCGGAGTCGGCTTCGCCCTGGTCAACGGCGAGCCCGGACTGGTCTGGTACGAGAGCCCGGGCCGGATCGGCGGCGTGGTCGCGTTCACCGTCGCCGACGGCCGGATCACCGAGGCGTACGCCGTGGTCAACCCGGAGAAGCTGGCCCACCTGAACGAGGCGCCGACGGCATGACGCCGGGGTGACGCGAGCGTGACGCGGGTCACTGTCACAGCCGGGCCGGCCACGTCGTCCCCTTCCCGGACACGCGCGGAGAGCGCGGCGAAGGAGGCGGACACATGACCGAGAAGCAGATCGTCGTACTGGGGGCCGGTTACGCGGGACTGACCGCGGCGACCCGGGCGGGCAAGCGCGACCGGGTGACCCTGATCGCCCCCGAGACCCGTTTCCTGCACCGCATCCGCCAGCACGAGACCGCCGCCGGCCACCCCGAGCACCGGCCCGCCGTGGCCGACCTGATCCGCGGCCGGGGCGTACGGCACGTCCGGGCGCGCGCCACCCGCCTGGACCTCACCGCCCGCAAGGTGTTCCTGGACACCGGCGAGGCCGTCTCCTACGACACCCTGGTGTACGCCCTCGGCAGCCGCACCGCCTGGCACGGTGTCCCGGGCGCCGCCGAGCACGCCCGCACCGCCGAGCAGGCCGCCGAACTGGCCGAACGGCTCCGCTCCGCCGAACGCCCCGGCACCGTGGCCGTGGTCGGCGGCGGCGCCACCGGCATCGAGCTGGCGGCCGAGCTGGCCGAGGCCCACCCGCGGTGGCGGGTCCGGATCGTCGCGGCGGGCCAGGTGGGCGGCTGGTTCTCGGCCAGGGGCCGGGGCCACGTCCTGCGGGTCCTGGAGCGGCTCGGGGTCGAGGTGCACGAGCAGAGCACCGTCACCGCGGTCGACGCGGCGGGCCTGGACACCGCGCGCGGCCGGATCCCGGCCGACCTGGTCGCCTGGGCCGCCGCCATGGAACCGCACCCGCTGGCCGCCGAGGCCGGTCTGGCGGTCACCGCGAGCGGTCGGGCCGTCGTCGACGACCGTCTGCGCTCGGTCTCCCACCCGGACGTCTACGTGATCGGCGACGCCGCCGAGGTGACCGTCCCCGGGACCGGCACCCTGCGGATGGGCTGCGCCACCGCCCAGCCGATGGGCAAGTACCTCGGCCGGGTGCTCGCCGGACGCACCGACAGGCCGTTCGCCTTCCGGTACGCCGTCCAGTGCCTCAGCCTCGGCCGCCGCGACGGGCTGCTCCAGCTGATCCACGGGGACGACTCCATGCGGCCCACCGTGTTCACCGGCCGGGCCGGGAAGCTGGCCAAGGCGGCCATCGTCGGAGGCGTGGTCTCGACCCTGCGCTGACCGGCGGCCGGCACCGGCGGCCGCGCACGCGAACGGGCCCGGGGCTGCTCGCCCCGGGCCCGTTCAGCCACCGCTGGTTACTTCTTTTCCTTCGGCGCCTCGGCGTCGGTGGACAGCGCGGCGATGAAGGCCTCCTGCGGGACCTCCACGCGGCCGACCATCTTCATCCGCTTCTTGCCTTCCTTCTGCTTCTCCAGCAGCTTGCGCTTACGCGAGATGTCACCGCCGTAGCACTTGGCGAGCACGTCCTTGCGGATCGCGCGGACCGTCTCACGGGCGATCACCCGCGAGCCGATCGCGGCCTGGATCGGCACCTCGAACTGCTGGCGCGGAATCAGCTTCTGCAGCTTGCCCGCCATCATCACGCCGTAGTTGTAGGCCTTGTCCTTGTGCACGATCGCGGAGAAGGCGTCCACCGCGTCGCCGTGCAGCAGGATGTCGACCTTCACCAGGCTGGCGCTCTGCTCACCGATGGGCTCGTAGTCGAGCGAGGCGTAGCCCCGGGTCTTGGACTTCAGCTGGTCGAAGAAGTCGAAGACGATCTCGGCGAGCGGCAGGGTGTAGCGCAGCTCGACCCGGTCCTCGGAGAGGTAGTCCATGCCCTGGAGGTTGCCGCGGCGGGACTGGCAGAGCTCCATGATCGCGCCGACGAACTCGTTGGGCGCCAGGATGGTGCCGCGCACGACCGGCTCGAACACCTCGGCGATCTTGCCGGTGGGGAACTCGCTCGGGTTGGTGACGGTGTGCTCGCTGCCGTCCTCCATCACCACGCGGTACACCACGTTCGGGGCGGTGGAGATCAGGTCGAGGTTGAACTCCCGCTCCAGGCGCTCCCGGATGATCTCCAGGTGCAGCAGGCCGAGGAAGCCACAGCGGTAGCCGAAGCCGAGCGCGACCGAGGTCTCCGGCTCGTAGACCAGCGCGGCGTCGTTGAGCCGCAGCTTGTCGAGGGCGTCGCGCAGCAGCGGGTAGTCCGAGCCGTCCAGCGGGTAGAGGCCGGAGAAGACCATCGGACGCGGGTCCTTGTAGCCGCCCAGCGCCTCGGTCGCACCCTTGTGCATCGAGGTGATGGTGTCACCGACCTTGGACTGCCGGACGTCCTTCACACCGGTGATGATGTAGCCCACCTCGCCGACGCCGAGGCCGTCGGCGACCTTCGGCTCGGGCGAGATGACACCGATCTCCAGCAGCTCGTGCGTCGCGCCGGTCGACATCATCGCGATCCGCTCGCGCTTGGTGAGCTGCCCGTCGACCACACGGACGTAGGTGACCACACCGCGGTAGGAGTCGTACACCGAGTCGAAGATCATCGCGCGCGCCGGGGCGTCCTTGACGCCGACCGGGGCCGGAATGTTGGCGACGATGTGGTCCAGCAGCTCCTCGACGCCCAGGCCGGTCTTGGCGCTGACCTTGAGCACGTCGGCCGGGTCGCAGCCGATGATGTGCGCGATCTCGGCGGCGTACTTCTCCGGCTGGGCGGCCGGCAGGTCGATCTTGTTGAGCACCGGGATGATCGTGAGGTCGTTCTCCAGCGCCAGGTACAGGTTGGCGAGGGTCTGGGCCTCGATGCCCTGGGCGGCGTCCACCACCAGGACGGTGCCCTCGCAGGCGGCGAGGGAGCGGGACACCTCGTACGTGAAGTCCACGTGGCCGGGGGTGTCGATCATGTTGAGGATGTGCGTCGTACCGGTGTCCGGGCCGGTCTTCGGCGCCCACGGGAGGCGGACGGCCTGCGACTTGATGGTGATGCCGCGCTCACGCTCGATGTCCATGCGGTCGAGGTACTGGGCACGCATCTGCCGCGGGTCGACGACGCCGGTGATCTGCAGCATCCGGTCTGCGAGCGTCGACTTGCCGTGGTCGATGTGGGCGATGATGCAGAAGTTGCGGATCAGCGCCGGGTCGGTACGGCTGGGCTCTGGCACATTGCTGGGGGTCGCGGGCACCTTGGTCCGATTCTCCGTTGGTCCGGGGGCCGGGGGTGTCCGGGTCATCGCTGACCGGTTTCCCGGGGACCGGACAGTCGTCCGATCGAAATAGTTCCTCCCATCTTCCCACGCCCGCGACGTGCGCCGCCGGTCGGTTCTTCCACAGGCCTCCGCGGCGCGGCAGGATGGCGTTCCATGATCCTCGAAAGCGCCCTGCTCGATGTCCTGCCCGGCCAGGAGGAGTCCTTCCTCGCCACCTTCGCCGAGGCCCGGCCGCTGATCTCGGTCCAGACCGGATTCCGCGCGCTGGAACTGCGCCGCTGCCTGGACGAGGGGCGCGGCTCGCGGTTCCTGCTCCAGGTGGAATGGGAGACCCTGGAGGACCACACCGAGGGGTTTCGCCGCTCGGCCGAGTACCAGCGGTGGCGGGACCTGCTGCACCGGTACTACCGGCCCTTCCCCGAGGTGGAGCACTACGGCGAGCCGCTGCTGAGCGCGTAGGCCGGGCGGGCCGGGGGCGGCCGGACCGGGGCGGGCCGTCACGGGCGGGCCGCCGGGGCGGCCGGTTTGGGGCGGGCGGCGGCCCCCTGGTAGCGTGGGGCGCTGCACCTGGCCTCGGCATGCCCTCTCAGCTGGTCCGGCGGCCGCGCGGTGCAACCCTCCCCCAGCCTTCGGCCGGGGGGACCTCCAGAACCGTTACAGACAAGACTGAGGCTCCTTCGTGGCGAACATCAAGTCCCAGATCAAGCGCAACAAGACCAACGAGAAGGCGCGCCTGCGCAACAAGGCCGTCAAGTCCTCGCTGAAGACCGCTCTGCGCAAGGCCCGTGAGGCCGCTGCCGCCGGCGAGACCGAGAAGGCCGCCGTGCTGGCCCGCGCCGCCTCCAAGGCGCTGGACAAGGCCGTGAGCAAGGGCGTCATCCACGCCAACCAGGCCGCCAACAAGAAGTCGGCCATCACCAAGCGCGTCAACGCCGTCCAGGCCTGACGCCCCCGGGGCCCACGGCCCCACACGCCTCAGGACGAACCGGCCCTCTACCCGAACTCCTGAGGTACGACAAGGATTCGCACCGCACGCGGCCTGCGTTCGCCACGCGGGTGCGGTGCACAGAGCAGTACGGCAGGCGCCGCAGCGGACCTCTTCCCCAGAGGTGGCTGCGGCGCCTGTCGCGTGCTGTGGCCGTACCGCTAGGGTTCGGTCACGGCAAGGCAATGGGGATCACGTTCGACGATCACCTGTGCAGAGGGCTCAGGGGGGCACCTATGGCGACACCACCGCCACCACCGCCGCTACCGGGACAGAGCGGGCCGGGGTTCGCCGGTTTTCCGCAGCAGCACCCGCCACAGCATCCGCAGCAGTTCCCGCCGGCGACGGCCGTTCCGGGCTTCGGCCCGCCGCCCGGGCTGCCCGCCTCGCCCGGCCTGCCACCGGCTCCGGGCAGCGGTGGGCCGGGCCGACGGGCCGGGAACCTGCGCCGCAACGCCGTCTGGGCGTTCGTGGGCGCGCTGCTGGCCTCGGCCGGCTGGGCCGGCGCCGTGGCCGTCGTACCCCGGATGGTGACCAGCGGCTCCTTCCCGCAGAGCGTCCGTGGCTACCACACCGTGGACAAGCTCTGTGACGCGGGCAAGCTCACCAAGTTCAACCAGAACTACCGCATGGTGGACAACTATCCGCTGCAGCACAGCAGCCGGAGCGACTCCATGGACATCATGCGCTGCTACGCGTTGATGAAGCGGACGGTCAGCGGGAGCGACAGCCCGGACTACGCCACCATCGACATGCGCGCCGAACTGCACAAGGCCGTCGACGCCGCCCCCGAGTTCGCCGCCACCAGGATCTTCTTCGAGCAGCAGAAGTACGAGATCACCGATGTGCGGAACCTCGGCCAGGAGGCCTACTTCGCCTACGGCGACGAGCCGACCAGCTCGGACAAGACCTTCCACGACATCAACTGCTACCTGGAGGTCCGGGACGGCGGCATGACGTACTCGCTCTACTGGACCGACAACTACCAGACCGGCAAGGACTACACGCTGGACCGCGACACCGTCCGGCAGATCATGATCGCCGACAGCCGGGACGTCCTCAAGGCGATCGGCGGACCGTAGTGGCGGTGGCTCCGTAGCGGCGGTGGCTCCGTAGCGGCGGTGGCTCCGGGGTGGCGCGGGCCCGCCGGGCAGGGCGGGTCAGCCGTACCGGGGTGAGCCCGCCCGGGGGTGAACCGCCGGGCCGCTGTGGCGGGAGCCGCTCAGTACGGGCGGGAGCCCGCGCGAGAGGCCCGGGCGACCGCGACCACGGCCCGCTCCAGGGCGTACGCCGGGTCGTCGGACCCGCCCTTGACGGCGGCGTCCGCCTGCGCGATCGCGGTGAGGGCGATGGCCACCCCGTCGCCCGTCCAGCCGCGCATCTGCTGGCGGACGCGCTCGACCTTCCACGGCGGCATGCCCAGCTCGCGCGCCAGGTCGGCCGGTCGCATGTTCCGCCCGGTGGTCGCCAGCCGCCCGATGCTGCGGACCCCGGACGCCAGGGCGTAGGTGATGCCGGTCGGCGGCTGCCCCACGGCCAGCGCCCAGCGCAGCCGCTCCAGCGCCTCGGCGGCCCGGCCGGTGACCGCGAGGTCGGCCACCTCGAAGCCGGTGGCCTCGGCCCGGCCGCTGTAGTAGCGGGCGACCACGGTCTCGTCGATGGTGCCCTCGACGTCCGAGGTGAGCTGGCTGCAGGCGGCGGCCAGCTCGCGCAGGTCACTGCCGAGCGCGTCCAGCAGGGCCTGGCACGCCTCCGGTGTCGCCGACCGCCCGAGCGTGCGGAACTCGCCCCGGACGAAGGTCAGCCGCTCCCCCGCCTTGGCCAGCTTCGCGCACTGGACCTCCCGGCCCCCGGCCTTCCGCCCGGCGTCCAGCAGCCCCTTGCCCTTGGCGCCGCCGGCATGCACCAGCACCATGATCACTTCATCGGCCGGGGACTCGATGTACGCCTTGACCTCCTTCACGGAGTCGGCGGAGAGGTCCTGAGCGGCCCTGACCACGATGACCTTGCGCTCGGCGAACAGCGAGGGCGTGGTCAGCTCGGCGAGGCTGCCGGGCTGGAGGCCCCCGGGCGGGATGTCCCGCACGTCGGTGTCGGAGTCCGCCGCCCTCGCCGCCGCCACCACCTGGGCGACCGCACGGTCGAGCAGCAGCTCCTCCTGACCGACCGCGAGGGTCAGCGGGGCGAGCAGATCGTCGGGTGCACTCTTCCTGGCCATCGCCTACCAGCATCCCACGGGGTACGGACACTCCCCGCCCGGCCGCGACCGCCACCGCGACAGGAACGCCACCGCCACCGGAGGCAGGACCGAACGCGAGCCGCACACCCGGCCCGGGGAGAATGGACCGGTGACCGAAGACCTCACCATCGACCAGCCGGACGCCTTCGACCCGCGCGCCCGGCAGCTGCTCGTCCTTCCCGACCGCGACGCCGCCGACGAGGCGGCGGAGGAGCTGAGCGCCAACCACCCCGACCTCGGCGAGCTGGAAATCGTCCGGGACGCCCTGGCCGGCGAGGACGACGCCGAGGACGCGCAGTGGCTGGTGGTCGTGGAACCTCCCGAGGACGGCTGGACGGCCCGGCACCTGCGCGCCCTGGACGCCGTCGCGGCCGAGAACGAGGGCTGGCGCGAGGAGGGCTGAACAGCGGGGCCGCATGCTTCAGTGCCCTCCCGCCGGCCGGTCGCCGGACGGATGGACGACCGCACCGAGGCCGGCCGGGGTCTCCCCGGTCAGGGCGATGTCCCCGGCCCGGTCCGTCCGCAGCACGGCGGCGCCGAGGGCCCGAAGCCGCTCCACCGTCCGCGGCGAGGGGTGCCCGTACGGGTTGCCCTCGCCGCAGGAGATCAGCGCCAGCCGGGGGCCCAGGGCGGCGGCCAGCCCCCAGTCCTGGTGGGCGGACCCGTGATGGGCCACCTTCAGGACGTCCACCCGGGTCCGGCCGAGGCGGCCGAGCAGCACCGACTGGGCCGGTGGTTCGAGGTCGCCCAGCAACGCCAGCCGTAGTCCGCCGGCCAGGGTGACCAGCAGCGCGACGCTGGCGTTGTTGGCGCCGGATGCCGAGGCCGCCGCCTCGGCATCCGGCCAGAGCACCTCCCAGGAGAGGCCCGCCCCGGCCGCCCGCCGTTCGCCGCGCCCGGCGCGCAGCAGCGGGACACCGGCGGCGGCGGCCCACCCTGACACCCGGGCCGCCTCACCCGGCGGATCGTCCAGGGTGGTGCCCTCGATCGCCCCGACCCGGCGCCCGCGCAGCACCCCCGGTACGCCCTCGACGTGATCGGCGTGAAAGTGCGTCACCAGCAGCAGTGGAACGGCGGTGATGCCGAGGTCGCGCAGGCAGCGGTCGGCCGCGCGCGGGTCCGGACCGGCGTCCACCACCACTGCGCTGTCGGGCTCCCGGCCGCCCCCGGACACATCGGCGGGGACGACGGGGAGCACCAGCATGTCGCCCTGGCCGACGTCGCACATCGCCATCCGCCACCCCGGGGGCGGCCAGCCGGTGGCGATCCGGGTGAGCAGGGGCGGTCGCAGCAGGACGGCCGGCAGGGCCAGCAGGAGCAGGCCCGCCACCAGCAGCCGGATGCGCCCGCCCCGCAGCCGCCTGCCCCGAAGGCCGGCCCGGCCGGGCGCGCCCGCGCCGGTGTCCACCCGCCGGGCGAGCAGCAGCGGCGCCGTCCAGCAGACCGCCACCGTGGCCAGGGCGAGCGACACCGTCCCGAACAGCCCGCCCGGCCAGGACAGTTGCGCGCCCGGCAGCTCGGCCCCGCGCCTCGCCACCGCCGCCAGCCAGCCGACCGGGATCGCGGCCGGCTCCGCGAGCACCCGGGCCAGCGCCGGCGAGAGCGGGTCCAGCGCGAGGACCGCGAAGCCGAGCAGCGTCGCCGGGGCCACCGCCAGCTCGGCCAGCAGATTGCACGGGATCGCGACCAGGCTGATGTGCGCGGACAGCACGACCGTCACGGGCGCGCAGAGCGCCTGGGCGGCCGCCGTGGCGGCGACGGCGCCCGCCAGGTGACGCGGCCAGCCCCGGGCCCGCAGGGCGGCCGCCCAGTGCGGGCCGAGGACCAGCAGGCCGGTGGTGGCGAGCACCGAGAGGAGGAAGCCGAACGACCGCGCCAGATACGGATCGACCAGCACCAGGATCAGAACGGTGCCGGCGAGCGCGGGCACCGCCTGGCGGGGGCGGCCGGTGGCCAGGGCCAGCAGCCCGACCAGGCCCGTACCGGCCGCCCTCAGCACGCTCGGCTCCGGCCGGCAGATGGTGACGAAGGCCAGGGTGACGGCCGTGCCCAGCAGCGCGGTACTGCGCAGCGAGAGCCCGAGCAGGGCCGCCAGGCCCCGGCGCTCGGGCGTACCGGCCCGCCCCGGCGCGCCCAGCAGCACACCGAGCACGATCGCCAGGTTCGCCCCGCTCACCGCGACCAGATGGGCCATGTCGGTGGCCCGGAAGGCGTCCCGGAGATCGTCGGGCAGCCGGGAGGTGTCGCCGACGACCAGACCGGGGAGAAGACCCCGCGCGTCCGGCGGGAGCCCGTCAGAGGCCGCCCGCAGGCCGCCCCGGAGCCGGCCCGCGATCCGTTGCGGCAGGCTCGGCGTCGCGAGCTGCCGGGGCGGCCCGTGCGGGAGCAGCAGCGCGGCGGACTCGGTGTCGTGGCCCTCACCGGCCGGGCGGACCTCGGCCTCGACGGCCAGCCGGGCCGACGGGAGCAACCGCTGCCAGGCCTCGACCGCCTGCCCTCGCACCAGCACGGTCACCGGGGTCCGCGTCCGGACCGTGTACCCGGCACCGCTGGTACGGCGGTCACCCGGGGCAGGCCCGTCCCGGACGGTGACACGGTCCGCCACGGCGTCCACGGTGAGGACGGCCTGCCCGCCGGTCGGCCCCCCGCTCCGGGAGGTACGGGCTCTCGGGTCGCCGGTGACGGTCAGTTCGACGCCCACTTCCGGGGCGGGCGGCGGCGGTTCGGGCGGGCGGCCGGCACCCCGGGGAGCCGCGGCCGCCGCGGCACGGGCCAGCTCGGGCAGCGGCCCCCGGTGCAGGTCGGCGGTGTGCAGGAGGGTGGCGGCGGTGGCCGCCGCACCGGTGAGGAGGACGGCGGCCAGGGTGGCGGCCGTCCCTCGGCTCCGGCGCACACCCGGGCGGGTGAGCAGGAGGACGCCCACCACTGCCGCCGCTCCCGCCGACACCGACGCCACCGCACCGTGCCCCGGGTCCAGGCCGAGCAGCGCGGCCGCGACCACCCACGCCGACACGGCGGGGAGCAGCAGCCGGAAGTCGGCGGCCGGGGCACGGGCGGGCGAAGCCGGGTCGACGGTGGCGATAACGGTACCTCCCTTCGGCAAGGCGGCGGAGCGGGGACGACGGACGGACCGGGCGGCGGAGCGGGGCGGGGAGTCAGAGGGTGAGCAGCGGTCTGATCTCGGCGTAGATGTGCTCGCCGATGCCGTTGACCTGTCTCAGCTGGTCGAGGGAGCGGAACGACCCGTGCGACGTGCGGAACAAGAGGATGCGCTGGGCAAGCGTCGGGCCGACGCCGGGGAGGGTGTCGAGCTGCTCAAGGGTGGCCCGGTTGATGCTGACCGGCTGCTTCGGCCCGGCCGCCGCCGGAGGGCCGGATCCCGCCCCGGCGGCAGGGGGCGGCCCGGGCTCGCCGACCAGGATCTGCTCACCGTCCGTCAGCACCCTGGCCAGGTTGAGGCTCTTGGTCTCCGTCTCGGGCAGCGGGCCACCGGCCACACGCAACGCGTCCGCCACCCGGGACCCGCCGGGCAGGGTGTGCAGCCCCGGCGCGTGCACCCTGCCCCCGATGTCCACCACCACGGCCCCCGCCCCCGGGCCGGTATCGGGGCCGGCCCGGGCAGCGGCATCGGAGGCGGTCTCCGCCGAGGCCGGTCCGCTCGCCGCCGGTGCCGGCGCCGCCGAGGCGACCGCCACCACCGGCACCGCGACCGGCCGGGGCCGCGCCAGCCAGAAGTGCTGAAGGCCGTAGCCCACGGCAAGCAGCAGCAGGACGGTGAGTCCGGCCACCGCCCGCCGGTCGAGTACCACCGCCGGGGCGAACCGCGAACGCGCCCTGCCGCCCCCAGCCGCAGGCGGCTCCACCACACCCGGCTCCGACACCCCTCCCAGAGGCACCCCTCCCAAAAGCGGCCCGCCCGAAGTCACGCCCGACGGCGGCCCGGTGGCCACCGGCTCCCCCGCACCGAGCGGCCCTTCGGCCGCCGGCAGCAGTGCCGACATCCGCAGACGGGCGGTCTCACCGATCTCATGGCGCTTGGCCGCGCCGAGGCTCACGCTGGTCATGCGCAGCACGCTAGGAGCCCTCGGCCACCCTCGGGAGAATGACCAAAATCCTGTGGAAAACCAGGGGGTTGTGGATAACTCAGGTCACTCGTACGAGTGCCGATCACTCCTACGAATTGACCACCACCACGCCACCCGGCCTCAGCGCGGCGAGACCACCACCGCCAGCAGCCCCGGCCCGACGTGAGCGCCGATCACCGCTCCCACCTCGCCCACGTACAGGTCCCGCAGCCCGGGCACCCGGCCGCGCAACCGCTCCGCGAGCGGCTCCGCCCGCTCCTCCGCCGCCAGATGATGAACGGTGATGTCGACCTCGCGCTCGCCCGCCCGCTCGACCGCGATCTCCTCCAGGCGGGCGATCGCCCGGGACGCCGTCCGGACCTTCTCCAACGGCTCGATCCGCCCGCCCGCCAGGTGCAGCAGCGGCTTCACCGCCAGGGCCGAACCGAAGAACGCCTGGGCCGCACCGATCCGGCCGCCCCGGCGGAGGTGCTCAAGTGTGTCGACGTAGAAGAAGCCGCTGGTCACCGCCGTCCGCCGGATGACGGCCTCGGCCACCTCGTCCAGCTCCCGCCCGGCCGCGATCGCCTCGGCCGCCGCCAGCACGCCGTACCCGAGAGCCATGCCGACCAGCCGGCTGTCCACCACCCGCACCGGGACGGGCGCCTCGGCCGCCGCCAGCCGGGCCGCCTCCACGGTGCCGGACAGCTCACCGGAGATGTGCACCGAGACGATCCCCTTCGCCCCGGCCTCGGCGGCCGCCCGGTAGGCGGCGGCGAAGGACTCGGGGTTGGAGCGCGAGGTCGTCACCCGCTGCTTGCCGTTCAGCGCCTCGGCGACGTCCTTCGGGGAGATCTCCACCCCCTCGGCGAGGACCGAGTCACCGACCGCGACGCTCAGCGGGACCACGGTGATCCCATGGCGATCAACAGCTTCGTGCGGCAGATAGGCCGTGGAATCGGTGACAAGTGCGAGGTCGGCGGGCATGAGGCGGAGGTTACTCCCCGCCCGGCCCGGATAACAGCGCCGGACGGCAGCACCCGGACGACGAGGCCGGGACACCCCAACAACACGGCATACGAGGCCTGCGGGACCGACAGGACCAGGACACCCGGGGCCGACAGGTCAGCCCGCCGACGATCCCGTCGTCGGCTTCCGCAGCCGCTGCGCCAGCCGGGCCAGCGGGTCACCGAGGCCCAGCAGGTCCTCGGCGCTCGGCCGGCCGCCCTTCCCGTCGGTCAGCCCCGGCCGCTGCTGCGACCCCTCCCGAGCGGCACCCGCGGCACCGGCCCCACGCCCGGCACCAGCCCCTGCGGTCCCCGAGGCCCCCACGGACCCGGAAGAGCCCGCACCCCCCGACGTGTCCCAGTGTCGCAGCGCCCCCGCCTCGCTCTCGCACTCCTTGCTGAGCCGGCTCAGCTCGTCGTCCGCGAAGCGGTGCATCCGGTCCTGGGCGGCCCAGCGCATGGTCTCGGCGGAGTGGGTGATCCGCTCGGCCCGCTCCCGCAGCTCGGGCAGCTTGGCCGCGATCCGGCCGGCGTCGGGCTCGCGCTCCAGCGTCCGCAGCTCTCCGTCCAGCTCGGCCGCGTGGACGTCGAGCCGGGCCAGCAGGCCGAGCGACTCGCTGAGCTGGCCGTCCTGGGCGAGGCCGCTCTCCAGTACCTGGCGGGTGCCGCTCAGCGAGGTCCGCAGCCCGAGGCGGACGGCGGAGATCTGCCCCTGCGGGCCGGCCTTGGTGTACGTCTTCGCCTTGAGGGCGGCGTTCTCCACCGCACGCCGGGCGTTGGCCTCGTGTCGATCGACCTTCGCCGCGACCGCCTTCGCCGCCTTCACCGTGCCCACCACGGCCAGGACCGCCACCGCGATCCCGAAGAGCAGGGCCAGGCCGATCATCACGCCGAGCACGTCCATCACGAGTCACCTTCCGACAGCCGAACCGGCCCCCACCGGGCCCAACGCGGACCGGGTCGCCGAGGGTTCCACGGTAGCCTCCACTCCGGTCCCGGGGCAGGCCGAACGAGCCTCCGACGGCCGAGATCAGGGACAAGTCGGGGATCTCCCCCGAGGGTCCCCCGCCCACCGGACCGGTCGGCGGGATCAGCCCGGCCACGACGCCCGGAACGCCACGGGGCCGGAAGCACCACCACACCCGAAGCACCACCACGCCCGGAACGCCACAGGGCGGGCGCCCCGAAGGACACCCGCCCCGAACAGCCGGACAGCGGCGAAACGTCAGCCGGTGACGATGTTCACCAGCTTCGGCGCACGCGCGATCACCTTGCGCACCGGCGCGTCACCGATCGCGGCGACGACGGCCGGGTCGGCCAGCGCCAGCGCCTCCAGCTCGGCGTCGGAGATCGCCGGGGCGACCTCCAGCCGGGCCTTCACCTTGCCCTTGACCTGCACCACACAGGTCACCGTCTCGTCCACCACGTACGCCGGGTCGGCGACCGGGTAGTCGGTGTGCGCCAGCGACTCGCCGTGGCCCAGCCGGCGCCACAGCTCCTCGGCGATGTGCGGGGCCAGCGGGGCGACCAGCAGCACCAGTTGCTCGGCCACCACCCGCGGCGTAGACCCGCGCTTCACCAGGAAGTTGTTCAGCTCGATCGCCTTGGCCACGGCCGTGTTGAAGCGCAGCCCGGTCATGTCGCCGCGGATGCCGTCGATGGCCTTGTGCAGCGCGCGCAGCGTCGCCTCGTCGGCGGGCTCGTCGGTGACGACCAGCTCGCCCGTCGCCTCCGAGACGACGTTGCGCCACAGCCGCTGCAGGAAGCGGTACGAGCCGACCACCGCACGGGTGTCCCACGGACGGGAGACGTCCAGCGGGCCCATCGACATCTCGTACAGGCGCAGCGTGTCGGCCCCGTACTCGTCGGCGATCTCGTCCGGCGCGACGGCGTTCTTCAGGGACTTGCCCATCTTGCCGGCCTCGCGCTTGACCTGCTCACCCGCCCAGAAGTACGCGCCGTCGCGCTCCTCGACCTCGGCGGCGGGCACCGGGAAGCCGCGCTCGTCGCGGTACACGTCGGCGGTGATCATGCCCTGGTTGAACAGCTTGTGGAACGGCTCGACCGAGGAGACGTGGCCCAGGTCGTGCAGCACCTTGTGCCAGAAGCGGGCGTACAGCAGGTGCAGTACGGCGTGCTCGGCACCGCCGACGTACAGGTCGGCGCCGCCGCCCGGCTTGGTGGCCGTCGGGCCCAGCCAGTACTGCTCGTTGGCCGGGTCCACCACGCGCGAGCCGTTGGACGGGTCGACGTAGCGCAGCTCGTACCAGCACGAACCGGCCCAGTTGGGCATGGTGTTGGTCTCGCGGCGGTACCTCTTCACGCCGTCGCCCAGGTCCAGCTCGACGTTGACCCAGTCCTCGTTGCGCGACAGCGGGGTCTTCGGCGAGGAGGCGGAGTCGTACGGGTCGTAGGTGTGCGGCGAGTAGTCGTCCACCTCGGGGACCTCGACCGGCAGCATCGACTCGGGCAGCGCGTGCATCACGCCGTCCTCGTCGTAGACGATCGGGAAGGGCTCGCCCCAGTACCGCTGACGGCTGAACAGCCAGTCACGCAGGCGGTAGTTGACGGTGCCCTCGCCGATGCCGTGCGCGGTCAGCCAGCCGGTGACGGCGGCCTTGGCGTCCACCACGCTCAGGCCGTCCAGCGAGACGCCGTCCTCGGTGCCCTCGGCGTGCGCCGAGTTGACGATGACGGAGTCGTAGGTGTCGAAGGCGTCGTCCCAGGTGTGCGGGTCCTCGTCGCGCCCGTCGGTGGGCTTGACGACGCAGCGCATCGGCAGTGCGAAGGCGCGGGCGAACGCGAAGTCGCGGCTGTCGTGGGCCGGGACGGCCATGATGGCGCCGGTGCCGTAGCCCATCAGCACGTAGTCGGCGATGAACACCGGGACGGGCTCGCCGCTGACCGGGTTCACCGCGTACGCGCCGGTGAACACACCGGTCTTGACCTTGGCCTCGACCTGACGCTCGACGTCGGACTTGGCCGCGGCGGCGGCGCGGTAGGCGGCCACGGCCTCGGCGGGGGTGGCGGCGCCACCGGTCCACTCGGCCGGGACGCCCTCGGGCCAGGCGGCCGGGACGATCGAGTCGACCAGGCCGTGCTCGGGGGCCAGCACCATGTAGGTGGCGCCGAACAGGGTGTCGGGGCGGGTGGTGAAGACGGTGATCTTCTCACCGGAGCCGACCGCGAAGTCGACCCGGGCACCCTCCGAGCGGCCGATCCAGTTGCGCTGCTGCAGCTTGATGGCCTCGGGCCAGTCCAGCAGGTCCAGGTCGGAGATCAGGCGGTCCGAGTAGGCGGTGATCCGCATCATCCACTGGCGCAGGTTCGACTTGAACACCGGGAAGTTGCCGCGCTCGGAACGGCCGTCCGCGGTGACCTCCTCGTTGGCCAGCACGGTGCCCAGGCCCGGGCACCAGTTGACCGGCACCTCCTTGGAGTACGCCAGCCGGTACTCGCCCAGCAGCTCGTCGCGCTCGGCGGCGGACAGCTCCGCCCAGGCACGCCCGTCCGGGGTCTGCCGCGCGCCGGACTCGAACTGCGCGATCAGCTCGGCGATCGGGCGGGCCTGGCCGGCCTGCTCGTCGTACCAGGAGTTGAAGATCTGCAGGAAGATCCACTGGGTCCAGCGGTAGTACTCCGGGTCGATCGTGGAGATCGAACGGCGCGGGTCGTGGCCCAGGCCCAGCCGGCGCAGCTGCTGGCGCATGTTGGCGATGTTGGCCTCGGTGGAGACCCGGGGGTGGGTGCCGGTCTGCACCGCGTACTGCTCGGCGGGCAGGCCGAAGGCGTCGTAGCCCAGCGTGTGCAGCACGTTGTGGCCGGTCATCCGCTGGTAGCGGGCGTAGACGTCGGTGGCGATGTAGCCCAGCGGGTGGCCGACGTGCAGGCCCGCGCCCGAGGGGTACGGGAACATGTCCATGATGAAGCTGTGCGGCTTCGCGGTGACGTCACCGGCGGCCGGGTCGGCCAGGTCGCCGGCCGGGTTGGGGGCGTTGAACGTGCCCTCCTTCTCCCAGATGTCCTGCCAGCGGGACTCGATCTCCGCAGCCAGGGTGGCGCTGTACCGGAACGGCTCGGTTGCGGCTTCGGCCGCGCCGGAAGCAGGGGTCGTCTCGCTCATGGTCCTTCAAGCTCCATCGATGTCGGTTGGCGAACCGTCGCCGGGCCCGTACCGGTACCCGGCCGGCCACGGCCAGGGCGCGGGAAACGCAGGCGGAAAACAAAAAATCCCCTCGCAGGAGGGGACGCCACGCCGACTCCGGCACCACCCGAAGGCGCGGCCGGTCCTGGTCAGCGCGGCCAGCTAAGGAGCAGGCGCACGGTTCGCATGGGCTCAGGGTACCGCAAGGGGCTCAGGCGCCTCCCGGCAATGCCGCCCGGGAGGCCGCGTCGAAGTCGCGCAGCGCCCGGGCCACCCGCTCGGACTGCATACCGGAGGCCAGCGCGCGGGCCAGGACGGCGGTCCTGGCGGCCTCCTCGGGGGCGCCGTCGCGGCGGTGGGAGTCGGCCAGCCGGACCAGCAGCAGGGCCTTGGCCCGGGCCCGGCCGGGGCCGAGGCCGGCCACCGCCTCGGCGAGCAGGGCCTGGGCCCGCCGGTGGTCACCGAGGTAGAGGTACGCCTCCCCCACCATGCCCGCGAGATCGGCCCCCGTCTCGGGATCCGCCATCACCCCGTCACCCGCCTCCGCGAACGCCCGCTCCGCCGCCGCACCGGCCGCCTCCGGCTCGCCCCACCGCCCGTACGCACGGGCGATCCGGCCGTACTGGAGCGCCCGTTCGGCCGGGCCGAGGGTGTCCCCGGCGGACTCCAGCGCCGCGGCCAGCATCGTGACGGCGCCCGACCCCCGCCCGCCCGGACCGTGTGTGGCCAGTACCACCAGAGAGCCGACCACCTCCACCCCGAGCCGGGGGTCGCCGCTGACGTGCGCGGCCCGCAGCGCGGCCACGAACGCCCGCTGGGCGGCCGCGTCATGGCCGAGGTCGTAGGCGGCCGAGCCGGCCAGCCCGGCCAGCCGGCTCGCCGTGCCGTACAGCTCGCGCCCGCGCTTCTCGTCGTACGCGCCGAGCTCCAGCAGTTTGGCCACCATGGCGAGTTCGGCCCGGGCCGGGCCGAGGACGAGCCCGCCCCCGCAGGCCCGCTCCAGCCGCAGCTTGCTCCGGTAGGAGAAGCCGAGCTCGTCGACCAGGCCGGGGTCGATCCGCAGGGCGCCCTCGCCACCGCCGACCGGTGGTGGCGGGGAGGCCAGCCGACGGGCGGCCTGGTCGAGGTCGGCGCCCCGGAAGAGGTCGGTGAGCCGGACCGGCCCGGCGTCGGTGGCCGCCTCGCGCAGGGCGGTCTGGGCGGTGTCGGCCGTCCACGGGTCGGTGAGCAGCCGCGGCGAGAGGATCTTGGCTCCCCGGTTGCCGCCCATCCGGCCCCAGAGCTGCTCATAGGTGACGGCGATGCCCAGCGTGCGGCTGAGCACCTCGCAGACCGCCTGGTCGTGCGGGCTGCGCGGCACCATGCCCCGGTCGCGCCACTTGTACGGGGCGGTGGAGCTGATCGCCAGGCCTGGCTGCAGGGTGAGGTTCACCTCCCGGGCCAGGCGCTCCGGGTTCCAGCCGAGCTGGTGCAGTATCCGGGCCAGTTCCTCGTTGCGTCTGCGCTCCAGATCGGCCATGTCACGACCGTAGCGGGCGGCACGGGCCGGGCGCTGCGAGACGGGTCAACCGTGCGCCCGCCCGGCGGGAAACGCCGAGGGCCGCCTCCCGGAACGGGAGGCGGCCCTCGACTGCTGTGGAGCTACGGGGAATTGAACCCCGGACCTCTTGCATGCCATGCAAGCGCTCTACCAACTGAGCTACAGCCCCTTGACCTGCGTTGTCACCGGGGGCTACCTGCGGTTTCCCTCGGCGACATCGACTACTTTACACGGTCACGGGGGTGGTCCACGAATCCGTTGCCGGAGGCGCCCGCGGGCCCGCCCGCCACCCACCGGGTACGGCCGGCGAAGGCCCCCGCGAGGACGGCGGTGACGAGCACCCCGCCGCCGACCGGCAGCACGCACCCGA
This sequence comes from Kitasatospora sp. NPDC088548, assembly GCF_044753005.1. Taxonomy (NCBI): domain Bacteria; kingdom Bacillati; phylum Actinomycetota; class Actinomycetes; order Kitasatosporales; family Streptomycetaceae; genus Kitasatospora; species Kitasatospora sp. NPDC088548. The sequence continues at coordinate 89,058 of NZ_JBIVMI010000004.1, read as the reverse complement.
AGCACCCGAGGCACCCAGAGCACGCGGAGACGGCGGGAACCCGCAGGGCCCGGGAACACGGACCCGGAAAACGGAGAAGGCCGCCACCCGGTGGGTGGCGGCCTTCTCACTGTTGTGGAGCTACGGGGAATTGAACCCCGGACCTCTTGCATGCCATGCAAGCGCTCTACCAACTGAGCTACAGCCCCGCGACACGCACGGCCCTCGCGGACCGCAGGTGCGGAGTGGAGCTACGGGGAATTGAACCCCGGACCTCTTGCATGCCATGCAAGCGCTCTACCAACTGAGCTACAGCCCCGCACTTCACCGGATTTTCCGCTTCCCTTCCGGGCCGCGTTTTCCTCCGTGCGAACGAGGAAGACTCTAACTGGTCAGGCCCGGAACTGCGAAATCCGTCCCCGCCGGCCGCTCGGCGGATCACCGCCGGCAGCCCCCACTCAGGTGTCGTCGCCGATCACCGGCTGCGGCAGCGTGCCCGCGTTGTGCTCCAGCAGGCGCCAGCCGCGCACGCCCCGGCCCAGAACGGACCAGCAGCAGTTGGACAGGCCGCCGAAGCACTCCCAGAGCGCCGGCTCCAGGCCGAGCAGCCGCCCGAGCATGGTCCTGATGGTGCCGCCGTGGCTGACCACCACCAGGGTGCCGTCCTCCGGCAGCTTCCCGACCGTGTCCAGCACGACCGGCACCGAGCGGTCGGCCACCTCGGTGGACAGCTCACCGCCACCGCGCCGGACCGGTTCGCCCTGCGCCCAGGCCGCGTACTCCCCCGGGAAGCGGGCGCGGATCTCGGCGTTGGTCAGCCCCTGCCAGGTGCCCGCGTAGGTCTCACGCAGGCCGTCGTGGTGCTGCACGTCCAGGCCGGTGATCTTCGCCAGCTCCTCGGCGGTGCGCCGGGCGCGCTGGAGGTCCGAGGAGATCAGCAGGTCGGGGTGGAGGCCGGCGAGCAGCCTGGCGGCCCGCTGGGCCTGCTGGACGCCCTGCCCGGTCAGCTCGATGTCCGTGCTGCCCTGGAACCGCGATTCGAGGTTCCAGGACGTCTGGCCGTGCCGCCAGAAGACGATGCGCGGACCTCGCGCGTCCCCGCTCAGCTGTAGTCCTCGGCGCCGAAGTCGTCGGCCGGGGCGACCTCGGCCGGGGCGACGGCGTTGCCGGCCGCATCGGTCCGCACGTCCTCGGGGCGGTTGCGGGTGGCCAGCGCGTCGGCCGGCAGCGGGAGTTCGGGGCAGTCCTTCCAGAGCCGGTCGAGCGAGTAGAAGGAGCGCTCCTCGGAGTGCTGGATGTGCACCACGATGTCCAGGTAGTCGAGCAGGATCCAGCGGCCCTCGCGCTCGCCCTCCCGGCGCACCGGCTTGACGTCCAGCTTCTCGCGGAGCTGGTCCTCGATCTCCTCGGCGATGGACTTGACCTGGCGGTCGTTGTTCGCGGAGGCGATCACGAAGGCGTCGGTGATCGACAGCACCTCGCTGACGTCGAACGCGATGATGTTGTGGGCCAGCTTGTCGGCCGCCGCCTGGGCGGCGACGGTGATGAGTTCCTGGCTGTGCTCGGTGACGGTCACGGTGTTCTTCCGGCTCGACGGCTTGGGGGCGGTCCCCGGCACCCGGCCGGGGATCGCCTTCCAGGATCTCACGCCGCCCGGGCGGCCCCGGAACCGTTTTCCGGGGCCGCCGCGCACACCCGGGGCTACTGCGTCTTCGGCGCCTGGTAGTCCTTGCCCAGCACGACCACCAGATCCGCGTTCTGGGCGTCGGTGACCTTCTTCGCCGCCGTCTCCGGCAGGTTGAGGCTGAGCGCCAGCGACTTCGCCGCGGCCTGCCGGGCGTCGTCGGTGTAGCGGATCTCACTGACGGCCTGCGGGGCGGTCTTCGACCCGCCGGGGATGAAGGTGAGGCCCGCGTTCATCACCTGGACCTGGGCGGCGGCCGCCGCCTGGTCGTTGCCGCTGGCGTCCTGGATGCTGACCCGGGCCGGGGCGTCGCCCGAGGCGGCGGACTTCACGGTGCCGCCCAGCACGTCCTTGACCTGCTTGCCGGCCGTGGCGTCGTCCAGGGTGCCGTCCGGCTTGACCGTCAGTGCGGTGGTGCCGAAGTGGCCGTCCTTGGCCTGCTGGGAGAGCTGGACGAGCACCCCCGCCAGGGCGTCCTCGGGCAGCGACGGGTCGAGCACCGCGTTCATCCGGTGCACATCGTCCTTGGCGTCCTTGAACTCGGTCGGCATGGTGCGCACCACCGCGTCCATCACCTGTCCGAACCGGGCCAGTTGGGCGTCCCGGTTCTCGGTGGGCGCCTGGTAGGTGGCGTAGGCGACCGCGGCCTTGCCGTTCAGCAGGGTGTTCTTGCCCGCGGCGGCGAGCAGCTTGCCGTCCGGCTTGCCGCCCTCGTGGGCCTCGGCGTTGGTGTCCACCCGGACCCCGCCGAGCTGGGCGACCAGCAGTTCCAGGTACGGGGTGTCCAGCCGCCAGGTGCCGGCCACCGGGGCACCCAGCACGGTGGTCAGGCCTTCCCTGGTGGCGGACGGCCCGATGCTGTCCATCGCCTGGCCGACCGTGGTGACCGGCGGGTCGCCCGGGCCGGGCAGCCGGAGGGTGTCGGGCAGCAGCAGCACGGTGCCCTTGTGCCCGGAGGAGTCGTTGACCAGCAGCGCGCTGGAGACCTTGCCCTGCAGGTCGCGCAGGTGCACCACGTTGACCTGGCGCGGACCGGCCGCGGTCGCCGCGGTCTGCTTGTCCCCGGTGAACCAGAGGTAGCCGCCGGCCCCGGCCGCCGCGAGCGCCACCACCACGCCGGCGCCGATCAGCCGGTTGCGCAGCTTGCGGCGGCGCTCGGCCCGCACCTCGCTGCGGGACTCGGCGAACTTCAGCCAGTCGATGACGTCCTCGGACTCCTCCGCCTCCTCGTCGACGAAGGTGAACTCGTCCGTGGGGTAGTCGTCCTTGGACGTCTTCCCGGCGCCCGCACCGGACTTGCCCGCACCCGGCTTGCCGGCGGCGGACCTGCCCGCACGGCCCCCGCCGACCTGCTCGGACGGCGGCTCCGGTTTGGCCGGAGCCGCCTCGGTGGCGGCGGGCCGGGCCGCGCGCGGACGCGGCGGCGCGGGCGCCGGCGCGGCCGGAACGGGCTCGGGCTCGGTGACCACCGGCTGCGGCGCGGTGGCGTACTGCTGCTGGGGGTACGGGTCGTAGGCCTGCTGGTACTGCTGCTGCTCCTGGTAGCCGTACCCGCCCTGCTGCGGGTACGCCGACGGCACCGGCTGCCCGTACTGGTCGTACTGCTGCGGCTGTTGCTGCTGCGGCTGTTGCTGCTGCGGGGCCTGCTGCTCGTACGGCTGGTACTGCTGCTGCTCCTGGTAGCCGTACCCGCCCTGCTGCGGGTACGCCGACGGCACCGGCTGCCCGTACTGGTCGTACTGCTGCGGCTGTTGCTGCTGCGGGGCCTGCTCCTGGTAGGGCTGGTACTGCTGGTACTGGCCGGTGGACCAGTCGTCCTGGCCGCCCGTGCGCTCGCTCATGCGCCCACCTCGCTCCGCTCGCTCATGCGCCCGCCCCTCCGGGATTCAGATCCGGTGCGGCGCGTAGAGCGCACGCTTGTCGATGTAGCGGACCACGCCGTCCGGGACGAGGTACCAGACCGGCTCGCCCTTGGCGACCCGGTTGCGGCAGTCCGTGGAGGAGATGGCCAGGGCCGGGACCTCCACCAGGGAGACCCCGCCCACCGGAAGCCCGGCGTCCGAAAGAGTGTGCCCCGGGCGGGTACAGCCGATGAAGTGCGCGAGCGAGAAAAGCTCGTCGGAGTCCCGCCAGGAGAGGATCTGGGCAAGCGCGTCGGCACCGGTGATGAAGAAGAGGTCGGCGTCCGGGTGCAGTGCGTGCAGGTCGCGCAGGGTGTCGACGGTGTACGTCGGACCCTCGCGGTCGATGTCGATCCGGCTGACCGAGAACTGCGGGTTCTCCGCGGTGGCGATGACCGTCATCAGGTAGCGGTCCTCGGCCGGGGTGACATGGCGGTCGCTCTTCTGCCACGGCTGCCCGGTCGGCACGAAGATCACCTCATCGAGGTGGAACGCGCTCGCCACCTCACTGGCGGCGACCAGGTGCCCGTGGTGGATCGGGTCGAAGGTGCCACCCATGACGCCGAGGCGCTTCTTCACCGGTACCGGTCCGCCGGGATTCCCGGCCTGCTCTCCCATGGCGCCACACCTTACGCGACACGCGTTACGGTGCGGGAACGCCCGGGTGGGGGCCGCCCCGGACACGCGCGAGGGAGCGGCCGGCACTCACACCGGACGCTCCCCTGGCCACCACCGGGACGGCTCGGCGGGACTCAGCGGTCCCGGTTGAAGCGGGTGGTGACGTAGAGCAGCAGCAGCAGGATGAACAGCGCGGCGCCGCCCGTCAGGTACGGGTTGAGGCTCTCGTGGTTGCCCCCCTCGCCCTCGGAGGCGAGCAGGTTCAGAACGGGAAGTGCGGCGGCAGTGTTCATGGTCGGCGGGACCTTCTCGGCTCGGGTGACGGACCAGGGTGTCGGGCCGGTGAGGGCCCCACCCGCCATCGTACGGGTGGTTACACGGCAACCGCTCGGCGGCCCACCGCGTCTGATCAGGCGTGAGCCGGGTGCCCGGCGGGGGTGTGCTCAGTTGTTGCGGCCGGCCCGCAGCAGGATCCAGGCGAGCAGTCCGACGCCCACGAAGGAGGCCACCACGATGATGCGCAGGAACAGCCCCGGGCCGTCCTCCGTGGAGATCGGGCCGGCCAGGCTGACAAGGGCGTCGGTGGACATCTGCGGGCTCCTCGAACTGCTCGGTACCGCGGCCAGGTCTGGTCTCGGCTATCCAGGACATTCAGGGTAGACCGGCTTCACATCCGCGCCGCCCACCGCCCCCTGCGGCGCGGCCCGCACCGCGCGTAGGGTGGCCGCGGGGACGAGTACGCAACCACGGACGTTGCACAGACAGTCGTTGCAGACGAAGAGCAGCGGGGGCCGGCCAGCGGCCGGGGCCGCCGTCGAGCAGGAGGTACTCACACCATGACCGATACGACCGAGAAGACCCCGAGCCGGCGCCGCCAGCGCTTCCCGGAGATCTCCACCCGGGCCTGGGAGCACCCCGCGGACCGCTCCGCCCTGGTCGCGCTGCGCAAGCTGACCGGCTTCGACGACGTGCTCAGGAAGCTCGCCGGTCTGGTCTCCGAGCGTTCGATCCGGCTGATGTTCCTGGCCACCGCCGTGAAGACGTCCGAGCGCCAGTTCCCCGAGCTCTACAACATGGTGCGCGACGCCGGCTACGTGCTCGACCTGGAGCGGATCCCGGACCTCTACGTCACCCAGGACCCGACGGTCAACGCGTACTGCATCGGCATCGACACCCCGATCATCGTGGTCACCAGCGGCCTGGTCGAGCTGCTGGACGAGGAGGAGCTGCGCTCGGTCATCGGCCATGAGGTCGGTCACGCGATGTCCGGCCACGCGGTCTACCGGACGATGCTGCTGATCCTCACCAACATCGCCACCCGGATCGCCTGGGTGCCGCTCGGCAACCTGGCGATCATGGCGATCGTCACCGCGCTCAAGGAGTGGTTCCGCAAGGCCGAGCTCTCCAGCGACCGGGCCGGCCTGCTCGCCGGGCAGGACCTCCAGGCGTCCATGCGGGCCCTGATGAAGCTGGCCGGTGGCCACAACCTCGCCGAGATGAACGTCGACGCCTTCCTGGAGCAGGCCGCGGAGTACGACAAGGCCGGCGACCTGCGCGACGGCGTGCTGAAGCTGCTCCAGGTGCTGCCGCAGAGCCACCCCTTCGCGGTGGTACGGGTCGCCCAGCTGAAGAAGTGGTCGGAGAGCGACGAGTACCGCTCGATCCTGGCGGGCGCCTACCCGCGCCGCGGCGAGGACCCGGAGACCTCGGTCGGCGACCAGTGGAGGGCCGCCGCCGACCACTACACCACCTCGGTGAAGGAGAGCAAGGACCCGCTGATGGGCCTGATCCGCGATGTCGCCGGCGGCGCCGCGACCGTCGGCGGCAAGCTCCGCGACACCTTCACCGGCGCCTCGCGCGGCAACGGATCCACCGGCGGCCCGACCCGCGACGACGACTGACCCCACCGGTACCGCCCCGGCGGACGGCTCCCGGCTCCCCGCCGGGGGCCGTCGGCGGGCCCGGGGAGCGGTCAGCCTCCCGCCAGCACCCCGCAGACCTGCCAGGCGGGCTGGGCGTGGTTGCCCGGGTCGATCCCGGGCGGGGCGGGCACCGAGGTGCCGCCCGCCGTGGCGAGCACCGGCTGGAGGAACCCGGCCATCGAGCCGGTGCACGGGGCCGGACCGGCCTGGAGCACCGAGTCCACCAGCCGCAGCTGGGTGGCGGCCAGGTCGACCCGGTCGAAGTCGAACGTCAGCTGCCGCCGGACGGTCTCCAGGGTGACCGGTGCGCCGCTCGACGCGCCGGCCGGCTTCAGCGCGTAGACGAAGGTGTGGTCGGTGGCGATCTGCAGCGTGCCGCTGTCCGCCTCGTCGATCCGCATCGCGCCCGCGACCTTGACGGTGCCCGAGGCCAGCGCGACCTGGCCGGGGTCGAAGCGGACCAGCCAGCCGGTCAGCGCGTGGTGCCGGTCGTCGGCCGGCTGGGCCACGCTCGTATCGAACTGGGCCTGCTCACCCGGGGTGACGAAGGCCCGCACATCGCCGGTCGCCCCCTGGATCAGGGCCGCGGGCGCCAGCGAGGAGGCGACCAGATAGCGCTGGACGGTGTCGAGCGCCTTGGTCACCTCGGCCTTGCTGAAGTGCTCGGTGGCCGCTCCGGCGGGCGTCCCGAGACCGATCGCGCCGTCGCTGTAGCCGGGCGGCAGCGAGGCGAAGGGGCCGGCCGGGTCGGCGACCGGCCTGACCGCCGAAGCCGGGCTCAACGCCACCAGACTGGTGGTCAGTTGACTGCCCGAGGGCTGGGCCGACTGCCGTTCGGGCGAGCTGATGCCGAAGTACACCGCGGCCGCGAAGGCCACCAGGATGAGCAGCAGCAGGGCGAGCGCCTGCCGGGGCACGGTGCCCAGCGGGCCGAGCCGTACGCGCGGGCGGGTGGCCCGGCCGAAGGAGCCGGCCAGCCGCTCCCGGGCGGAGAGCTCCTGGATCCGGGCAGCCCGGACGAAGGATTCGTCGAAGACGACGGACCGGTACTCGTCCTCATTTCCGGAACCACCGTCGGGCGCACCCTCCGGAGGCTCTCGCGGGTCACCCATAACACCAGGGTAAGCCGCACCCCGGCCCCGCCACGAGAGTCCTGCCACAGATTCCCGGGGCCGCTCCGTGACCGCCCGGAGCGCCCCCGTACGGCCCCGGGCACACCGGCCCCCGGCTCCGCCGGATCAGCGGCTCAGCCCGCCGGAGCGGTGACCACGAGCGACGGTTCGGCCGGCGAGGGCACCGGATCGGCCCCCACACTGCTGTTGCCGGACTCGGGCCGGGGCGCCGGTCCTCCGTCGGCCCCGCCCACGCCCTGGTAGACCGCCGCGACGGCCACCGCGACCAGGCTCACGCCCATGATCACGGCGAGCACCCAGGCCACCGGCCGGTGCCAGCGCTGCTGGGCGACATAGCGCCCGCGCCCGGCCCGGACCGGGTCGTAGACGCCGCTCCGGCCCCACCGGCGCCCAGTCGCCCGGCCGGGCGCCGACCACGGGTCGGAATAGAGGCGGTCGTCGTCCAGCCCGCTCGGGTGCGGGCGCAGCTCCAGCGGCAACCCGTCACCGGCCGGAATGTCATAGCCCCAGCCCGGTCCCACCGTGTCCGGCTCGAACCGGGCCTCGGCGGCGGCGAGCTGCCGCTCCTTGGCCGTCGGCTCGTGCACGGCGGCGGACCGCACGAAGGCCTCATCGAAGACCACGGTGGCGAACTCGTCGTCCGCACCACCGTGGTCGGCGCCGTCGGGGTACGGCGAGCCCCCCACATCGTCAGCCACGGATTCAGCGTATTACCGGGCGGCCGTTTTGTCTGTGGCTCCTCCCAGTTGGTTCGTCACCCGTGTGAAGCGAGCCGTCCCGGGCGCGCTCAGCCGGCGTCGGCGGCCCCGCCCACGGTCTGCGTCGCCTCGCCCCGGACATGCCCGTCACCGGTGACGATGTACTTGGTGCTGGTCAGCTCGGGCAGGCCCATCGGGCCGCGGGCGTGCAGCTTCTGGGTGGAGATGCCGATCTCGGCACCGAAGCCGAACTCACCGCCGTCGGTGAACCGGGTGGACGCGTTGACGGCCACCGTGGTCGCGTCGACCAGTTGCGTGAAGCGGCGGGCGGCCGCCTGCGAGGTGGTGACGATCGCCTCGGTGTGGCCGGAGGACCAGCGGCGGATGTGCTCGACGGCGGCGTCCAGCGAGGGCACCACGGCGGCCGCCAGGTCGTAGGAGAGGTATTCCGTCCCCCAGTCCTCCTCGGTGGCCGGCACCACCGTCGCCGCCGTGCCCTCGGCGGCCTTGAGCACCGCGTCGTCGCCGTGCACGGTCACCCCGGCCTCGGCGAGCGCGGCCAGCGCCAACGGCAGGAAGGCGTCCGCGACGTCCTGGTGGACCAGCAGCGTCTCGGCCGAGTTGCAGACGCTGACCCGCTGGGCCTTGGAGTTCAGCAGGATGCCGACGGCCATCGCGAGGTCGGTCCGGGCGTCCACGTAGACATGGCAGTTGCCGGTGCCGGTCTCGATCACCGGGACGGTCGAGCCCTCGACCACGGTCCGGATCAACGAGGCGCCGCCGCGCGGGATCAGCACGTCCACCAGACCGCGGGCGCGCATCAGCTCCCGCACCGAGTCCCGGCTCTCACCGGGGACGAGCTGGATCGCGTCGGCGGGCAGCCCGGCCGCCTCGACCGCGTCGCGCAACACCGTGATCAGCGCGGTGTTGGAGCGGTAGGCGGAGGCCGAGCCGCGCAGCAGCACGGCGTTGCCGGACTTCAGGCAGAGCGCGGCGGCGTCCACCGTGACGTTGGGACGGGCCTCGTAGATGATGCCGACGACGCCGAGCGGCACCCGTACCTGGCGCACGTCCAGACCGTTGGGCAGGGTGTAGCCGCGCACCACCTCGCCGACCGGATCGGGCAGCCCGGCCACGTCGCGGACGTCGGAGGCGATCGCGGCGATCCGCTCGTGGTCGAGGGTCAGCCGGTCGACCACCGACTCGGCGGTGCCGGCCGCGCGGGCCCGCGCGACGTCCTCGGCGTTGGCGGCGGTGATCTCGGCGCTGCGGGCCACCAGGGCGTCCGCGATCGCCAGCAGCGCGGTGTCCTTCGCCCGGCGCGGCAGCGGGGCGAGCGCGGCGGCGGCCTCCCGGGCTCGGCGCGCTACGGCGAGGACGGGGCTGTCGGCGGTGGCGAGGTCGCTGGTCATGTGCCAAGGGTAGCGACTGCGCGGGCGGCGTCCGGCGGGCATTTCGCCCGGTGAGACGGAGCCCGCGGCAGGGCGGCTCAGTACGGGTGGACCCCGCCCAGGTGCGGGGGCGGATCGCCGAAGCCCTCGGCCACCCGCTTGTGGTACGTCGCGCGGTCGACCACCTCCAGGCCGACGATCTCCCACGCCGGCAGGCTCGCCGTCACCTTGTGCTCGCCCCACAGCCGCAGCGCGATCGCCGCCGCGTCGTGCAGGTCCCGCGCCTGCTCCCAGTAGCGGATCTCGGCGTGGTCGGCGGCGTAGCGGGCGGTCAGGAAGAACGAGTGGTCGTGCGCCAGCCGCTCCAGCCCGGCCCGCAGCTCCGACAGCGGGGTGACCTGCCCGGCGACGCTCAGCACCACGTGCCAGAGCCGGGCCTGCTCGGGCACCGTGGGCGGGTCGCCCGCGTCCCGCCGGTCCGGCCGCAGCCTGCGCACCCCGCCGGGCCCCTGCGGCGGCGGGCCTGACGGCCCGGCGGGGCCGTCGCCACCGCGTCCGCCGTCGATGCTGGTCAGCCGCCGGCCCGCCGGCCCTCCGGTCAGCGCTGCCTCGCGCCTGCGTTCCACCGGCGGCCTCCTGTTCGGCGATGTCGTGTCGTCGTACCCGCCGGCCCGGCCCGACGCGTAAGGCTGCGTGCCTCCCCGCCCGCGGCCGGGCGTGAACCCCGTGCGGAGTGGCCCGCCGCCCGCGCTGGCCGGTCAGCCGCGCAGGACGACCAGGTCGTCGCGGTGAACGACCTCACGCTCGTACGCGGCGCCGAACTCCTGGGCCAGGTCTCGGGTGGACCGGCCGAGCAGGCGGGGCAACTCCCTCGCATCAAAGTTGACCAGTCCGCGCGCCACGATGTGGCCGTTTTCACCAAGAAGGTCCACCGGATCACCCGCGGCGAACTCCCCGTCGACCTTGGTGACCCCGGCCGGCAGCAGCGAGGCGCCACCGGAGACCACCGCCGCGACCGCGCCCTCGTCCAGGTGCAGGGCGCCGCGCGGGCTGCTCGCGTGGGCCAGCCAGAGCAGCCGGTCGGAGGAGCGGCTGCCGGTGCGCAGGAACAGCGTGCCGGTGGGCCGGCCGGCCAGCGCGTCGGCGGCGTGGCTGGCGGCGGTGAGCACCACCGGGATGCCCGCGCCGGTGGCGATCCGGGCCGCCTCGACCTTGGTGACCATGCCGCCGGTGCCGACACCGGCCTTGCCCGCGCTGCCGATCTGGATGCCGTCCAGGTCGTGCGGTCCGGCCACCTGGGCGATCCGGCTGGTGCCGGGGCGGCTCGGGTCGCCGTCGTAGAGGCCGTCCACGTCGGAGAGCAGCACCAGCAGGTCGGCCCGGACCAGATGGGCGACCAGCGCGGCCAGCCGGTCGTTGTCACCGAACTTGATTTCGGCGGTGGCGACGGTGTCGTTCTCGTTGACGATCGGCATCGCGCCCATCGCCAGCAGCTGGTCGAGCGTCCGGTAGGCGTTGCGGTAGTGGGCCCGGCGGCTGGCGTCCTCGGCGGTCAGCAGCACCTGGCCGACCCGGATGCCGTACCGCGCGAAGGAGGCGGTGTAGCGGGCGACCAGCAGGCCCTGCCCGACGCTGGCGGCGGCCTGCTGGCGGGCGAGGTCCTTGGGCCGCCCGTCCAGGCCGAGCGGGGCGAGGCCCGCCGCGATGGCGCCGGAGGAGACCAGGACCACCTCGGGCGCCTCCGCCCGGGTGCGCACCTTGGCCAGCGCGTCCACCAGGGCGTCGACCCGGTCGGCGTCCAGGCCGCCGGCGGCGGTGGTGAGTGAGGAGGAACCGACCTTCACGACGATCCGCCGCGCGGTCAGCACCTCGTCCCGCAGTGAGTCCTCGCTCATCTCGCTGTACGCCCTTCCGGTGTGGTGCGGGTACGACGGGCCCCGGGCCCGGCCGTTACCCCCGCAATCTACGCGACCGGCGCACCCCATCCGCAGGTCATGTCACCCGCTGGACGGGCCGCCCGGCGACCGCCCGGCCCGCGGCGGACCGGCCTGCCCGGCCAAGTTCCGTGCCGTCCCGGCGAAGTGACGTTTCACCAGACCGAACGCGGCGCGGCCCCCGCCTCCCTTGCGGGTGGCGGGGGCCGCGTCGAACCGCCGGCTCAGCTGTCCTCGTCGTCGCCCTCGATGGCGGCCTGGCGGCCGCTGGAGAGCGCCTCGAAGGCGAGGAACTCGGCCTCGGCCGCGTCCTTGCCCTTCTGCTTGTCACGGCGGCGGTCGACGGCCGGACGCGGGCTCTCGAAGCGGTGGTCCTCACCGCGGCGGCCGAGCATCTCGGCACCGGCGGCCATGGTCGGCTCCCAGTCGAAGACGACGGCGTTCTCGTCCGGGCCGATGATGACGGTGTCGCCCTCCTGGGCGCCGACCTTCCACAGCTTCTCCTCGACACCGAGGCGGGCGAGCCGGTCGGCGAGGTAGCCGACGGCCTCGTCGTTGGAGAAGTCGGTCTGGCGGACCCAGCGCTCCGGCTTGCCGCCGCGGATGCGGTAGGCGCCGTCCTCCTCGGTGATGGTGAAGCCCGCGTCGTCCACGGCGGCGGGCCGCAGCACGATCCGGGTGGACTCCTCCACCGGCTTGGCGGCCCGGGCCTCGGCGACGATCTGCGCCATCGCGAAGCTCAGTTCGCGCAGGCCCTTGCGGGAGGCGGCGGACACCTCGAAGACGCGGTAGCCGCGCGCCTCCAAAGACTCGCGGGTGAGGTCGGCGATGTCCTGGCCGTCCGGCACGTCGATCTTGTTGAGCGCGACCAGGCGCGGCCGGTCGTCCAGACCGCCGTACTGGGCCAGCTCGGACTCGATGGTCTCCAGGTCGGTCAGCGGGTCACGGCCGGGCTCCAGCGTGGCGCAGTCCAGCACGTGCACCAGCACCGAACAGCGCTCGACGTGCCGCAGGAACTCCAGGCCGAGGCCGCGGCCCTGGCTGGCGCCGGGGATCAGACCGGGCACGTCGGCGACGGTGTAGACGGTCTCGCCCGCGGTGACCACGCCCAGGTTGGGGATCAGGGTCGTGAACGGGTAGTCCGCGATCTTCGGCTTGGCGGCCGAAAGCACCGAGATCAGCGAGGACTTGCCCGCGCTCGGGTACCCCACCAGGGCGACGTCGGCGACGGACTTGAGCTCCATGACGATGTCACGGGCCTCGCCGGGCTCGCCGAGCAGCGCGAAGCCGGGCGCCTTGCGGCGGGCCGAGGCCAGCGCCGCGTTGCCCAGGCCGCCGCGGCCGCCCGCGGCGGCGACGAAGCTGGTGCCGTGGCCGACCAGGTCGGCGAGGACGTTGCCCTCCCGGTCCAGCACCACGGTGCCGTCCGGCACCGGCAGCACCAGGTCGTGGCCGTCGGCTCCGGTGCGGTTGCCGCCCGCGCCGGGCTTGCCGTTGGTGGCCTTGCGCTTGGGCGAGTGGTGGTACTCGAGCAGGGTGGTGACCTGCGCGTCCACGATGAGGATGATGCTGCCGCCCTCACCGCCGTTGCCACCGTCCGGCCCGCCGAGCGGCTTGAACTTCTCTCGGTGCACGGAGGCGCAGCCGTGGCCCCCGTTACCCGCGGCGACGTGAAGCTCGACGCGGTCCACGAAGGTGGTCATGGGTGTGCCTCCAGTACGTGTACGACAAACGGTCTTTACCTGCTCTAAAGCATGAAGGGTGGACCGGAACATTCCGGCCCACCCTTCACTGTGAGTCTGGTGAGACTCAGGCCTCGGTGGCCACGATGTTGACGACCTTGCGGCCGCGGCGGGTGCCGAACTGCACGGCACCGGCGGTCAGCGCGAACAGGGTGTCGTCGCCACCGCGACCGACGCCCGCACCCGGGTGGAAGTGGGTGCCGCGCTGGCGGACGAGGATCTCGCCGGCGGAGACAACCTGGCCGCCGAAGCGCTTCACGCCGAGGCGCTGGGCGTTCGAGTCACGGCCGTTACGGGTAGAGCTTGCGCCCTTCTTGTGTGCCATCTCGCTATCCCCTTACTTGCTGACGGAGTCGATGCTCGTGATCCGCACAGCGGTGTGCTGCTGGCGGTGACCCTGGCGGCGACGGTAACCGGTCTTGTTCTTGTAGCGCAGGATGACGATCTTGTCGCCCTTGGTCTGGTCGACCACCTCGGCGTGAGCCTTCACGCCAGCGAGGACCCAGGGGTCGGAGGTGACAGCGTCACCGTCGACGATCAGGATGGTCGAGAGCTCGACCGAGTCACCCGGCTTGGCCTCAATACGGTCGATCTCCAGCACGTCGCCGACGGCGACCTTGTGCTGGCGGCCGCCTGCGCGAACGATCGCGTACATGCGGTACCTACTTTCCTACTCGGTCGGAACTCTCGATGCCAGCCACCTGGGTACGGACACAGGGGCCTCCCCCGGGCCTTCTCACGAAGGTCTCAGGAGGTGATGTGCTCGGGAGCATGGCGTAGACACGCCAGTGGTCAAGAATACGGACCGGGCGCCGCAGGGGCAAACCGGACCGTACAGGGCCCGGGGGCGGACGGTCGTCCGCCCCCGGGCACCGGGCACTACTCGGCTGCCGAATCACCCTCGGCGGCCGCGGCCTTCTTGGCCGCCGCGCTGGTCCGCTTGGTCGCGGTCTTGCGGGCGGTGGTCTTCTTGGCCGCCGCTGCCGTGGTCTTCTTGGCAGCGGTCTTCTTCGCGGCGGTCTTGCGCGCGGCCCGCTTCTTCGGGGCCGGCGCCTCCTCGGCGGGCTCCTCGGTCACGGCCGGCTCCTCGGCGACGGCCTCGGCCGCCTCCGGGGCCTCGACAGGCGCAGCGGGCTCGGCCACGGTCTCCACGACCACGGCCTCCTCGGCCGCGACCGGCTCGACCGGGGCCGGCTCCTCGGCGGCCGGGGCGGCGGCCTTGAGGGCCGCCTCCAGCGCCGCGTCGGCCCGGGCCTGCAGCACCACGATCTCGGCCTCGGCGGGCGCACCGGCCGGCGCCGTCGCCTTGCGCACCGCACGGCGACGGGTACGGCCGGCGGGAGCCGCGGCGGCGGCCGGGATCTCGACCAGGCTCGGCTGGGCCGGCTCGGCGGCGGTCTCCACGACCACGGCCTCCTCGACCACGACCGGCCCGGCCGGAGCGGAGGTTTCGACGACCTCCAGCTCCTCGATCGCGAGCTGCCCCTCGACCTCCTCGTGGACGTGCTCGTCCGGCTGGGCCACCTCGACGGCCTGCGGCTCCTCCTGGGCCGCTCCGCCCTTGCCCCGGCGCCGGCGCTTGCCCGCGCCCGAGCCCGCCTCACCGGCCGCGACGGCCTGGCCGCCACCGCCCATGTGGACGCTCGGCTGCTCCATGTGCACGATCACGCCGCGCCCGTTGCAGTGCACGCACGGCTCGGAGAACGACTCCAGCAGGCCCTGGCCGACCCGCTTGCGGGTCATCTGCACCAGGCCCAGCGAGGTGACCTCGGCCACCTGGTGCTTGGTCCGGTCCCGGCCCAGGCACTCCAGCAGACGGCGCAGCACCAGGTCGCGGTTGGACTCCAGCACCATGTCGATGAAGTCGATCACGATGATGCCGCCGAGGTCGCGCAGCCGCAGCTGGCGCACGATCTCCTCGGCCGCCTCGATGTTGTTCCGGGTGACCGTCTCCTCCAGGTTGCCGCCCTGGCCGACGAACTTGCCCGTGTTGACGTCGATGACGACCATCGCCTCGGTGCGGTCGATCACCAGCGAACCGCCGCTGGGCAGCCAGACCTTGCGGTCCAGCGCCTTCATCAGCTGCTCGTCGATCCGGTAGGTGGCGAACACGTCCACCTCGGAGGTCCACCGCTGGAGCCGCTCGGCGAGGTCCGGCGCCACGTTGGAGACGTAGTCGTGGATGGTGTTCCACGCCTCGTTGCCGGAGACGATGACCTTGGTGAAGTCCTCGTTGAAGATGTCGCGCACGACCCGGACGGTCATGTCCGGCTCGCCGTACAGCAGCGCCGGGGCGTTGCCGGTCGCGGCCTTCTTCTGGATCTCCTCCCACTGCTGCTGGAGGCGCTGGACGTCACGGGTCAGCTCGTCCTCGGAGGCACCCTCGGCGGCGGTGCGCACGATCACGCCCGCGTCGTCCGGGACGATCTTCTTGAGGATCTGCTTCAGACGGGCGCGCTCGTTCTCGGGCAGCTTGCGCGAGATGCCGGTCATCGAGCCCTCGGGCACGTACACCAGGTAGCGGCCGGGCAGCGAGATCTGGCTGGTCAGGCGGGCGCCCTTGTGGCCGATCGGGTCCTTGGAGACCTGCACCAGGACGGACTGGCCGGACTTCAGCACCGACTCGATCCGGCGCGGGCCGCCGTGGCCGCCCAGCGAACCGAAGTTGACCTCACCGGCGTACAGCACCGCGTTGCGGCCCTTGCCGATGTCGACGAAGGCGGCCTCCATCGACGGCAGCACGTTCTGGACCTTGCCCAGGTAGACGTTGCCGACGTACGAGGTGGCCTGCTCCTTGTTGACGTAGTGCTCGACCAGCACGCCGTCCTCAAGAACGCCGATCTGGGTGCGCTGGCCGTTCTGGCGCACCACCATGACGCGCTCGACCGACTCGCGGCGGGCCAGGAACTCGGCCTCGGTGATGATCGGCACCCGGCGACGGCCCAGCTCGCGGCCCTCGCGGCGGCGCTGCTTCTTGGCCTCCAGGCGGGTGGAGCCCTTGATGGACTGCACCTCGTCCGGGTCGAACGACGGCTCGGTGGAGCGGCGGCGCGGCTCGCGCACCTTCACCACCGTGCGGACGCCGTCCTCGGTGGTCTCGGCGCTCTCGGTGGCACCGGCCTCACCACTGCGGCGGCGACGGCGGCGACGGCGACGGGACGAGGCCAGGCCGGAGGCCAGATCGTCCTCGTCCTCACCCTCCTCGTCCTCGACGGCCGGCTCCTCCGCGGGCTGCTCGGTCTCCTCGGCCTCGAACTCCTCGGCCTCACCGCGGCGGCGACGACGGCCGCCCCGGCGGCGACGGCGGGACGGACGGCCGTCCTCCCACTCGTCCTCGACCTCCGGGCCGGCCACGGGGGCCTCGACCACGGGCGTCTCGACGACGGGCACCTCGACCGGGGCCGGGGCCTCCTCGACGACGGCCGGCTTCTGAGCCGCGGCCTGCTTCTGGGCGGCGGCGGGCTTCTGGCGGACCGGGGCCTGCACCCGGACCTGGGTGCGGGTGCGACGGCGGCGGCCGACGCCGCTGTACTCGTACTCGTCCTCCTCGGACACCGCCGCCGGAGCCTGCACCGGGGCCTGCGCCTTGGCCCTGGCCCTGGACTTGGGCTCGGCCTTGGCCTCGATCCTGGGCTCGGCCTCGGCCTCGACAGCCGCCGGAGCAGCCGTCTGCGGGGCCTCGTAGGGGGCCGGCTCCTGGAAGACCGGGGCCTGGAAGATCGCGGTGGACGGACGGACCGCCCGGCGGCGCACCCGGTGGACCGGCTCGGCCTCGGCCACCGGGGCGGGGGCGGGCTGCTCGGCGGGGGCGGCCTGGACGGGGGCCTCGGCGGCCACCGGCTCGGCCTGCGGCTCCCGGGCCTCCTCCTCGGCGGCGGGCTCCTCGACCGGGGCCTCGACCACCGGCGCGGCCTCCACCACACGGCGGCGGCGGGGTCGGCGGGCCGGGGCGGCCGGGGTCTCCTCGGCGGGCGTCTCGGTGGCGGGAGCCTCGACGGGCACCTCGGCGACCGGCGCCTCGCTCGGCTTCTCGGCGGCGGCGGGCTCCCCGGCGGGGGCCTCGGCACGCTTGCGGGTCCGGCGGGCCCGGACCGGCTTCTCCGCCACCGGCTCCTCCGCCACCGGTGCGGCGGCAGCGGGAGCCTCGGCCGCGACGGCCTCCGGCTCGGTGACGACGATCGGGGTGGCCTCCGGCGCCCCGGCCGGAGCCTCGGCACGCTTGCGCGCCCGGCGGGCCCGGACCGGCTTCTCCGCCACCGGCTCCTCCACCGGCGCGGCGGCGGCCGGCATCTCGGCCTCGGCCGGGATCACCGTCTCGGCGGCCTCGGTGGCAGCCCCCTGCGGGGTGCCCGCCGGGCGGGACACCGCACGGCGACGGCGGCGCGGCGGCGCGGCGGTCGCGCCCTCGCCTGCGGCGACGGCGGATTCGTTCTGGTCCGGTGCAGCGTTCTGCTGCGAATCGGTGTTATCGAGCATGCGGGTGGATCTCCCGTCAGGCCCCCGGGCTCCGTATCCAGGCACGGCAGGGCACCGGTGGCCGGCCGGCATCGCGACGGATGCTCGGGCCGGACCTTTTCTCGGTGCCGCCGTGCGGACGCGAGGCCGCACAGGGGCTCGTAGTCTCGCTCGGCGCCCCGCACTCGGCGGGGTGTCGAAAGTCTTCTGGTCTGACCAGTCTTCTGAGGTTTTCCCAAGCTGTGCCGTTCCCCAACCCCGGGTGGCTCCCGGACGGGGTCCTCGGGCCCACCGACCATCGGGGTCGGCGGGCCACAAGAGGCCGGCCTGTGCTTCGACGACGCTCGCTCCCCTGGGGAGCCGCGGGGGCCTGGAGGGCCAACGGGTCCAGTGAGGCACTGGACCCGGCCTCCGCCCGCTAGGCGGACGCGGTTGCGCGCGGCTCGCCGGCCATCACAGGGCCGGCCGGGGCCGCGGCGCGGTCGAGCGCCAGCGGGTCGGTCACCGTGCCGGTCTCCTCGTCGAACGGCCCCTGCGCCAGCCTGGTCACCTCTGCGGGGACCGGCGGCGCCAGGTCGGCCGTCGCACGGAGACCGGACAATACGTCGTCGGGTCGTACGGCGGGTGTGGCGTGTCGTACTACCAGGCGCAGTATCGCACAGGGACGGCCGGTCCGAACATCGTGGACCCTTTCGCCCTCCGTGTCCGCACCGTCGTCCACCTGCGGCGAGGCGACCTCGAGCGCCGCCACCGCACCGCGCGCGTCAAAGACCCGCACGCCGTTCTTGGTGAGACGTTCGACCTCGACCCGCTCCTCGGCCAGGAAAACGGCGGCCGCGCGGGCCGCCTCCTCCGGGGTGACACCGTCCAGCCGGACCTGCCACTCGGAGGCCTCCAGGCGCTCCACGAAGTTCGGTGTCCTGACCTCGACCGCGTCGGTGATGTCCAGGCCGTTCGGCAGCGACTCGTCGAGCTGCGCACGCAGCTCCTCCGGGTCGCGGACGGCGGCGAGGCCGATCTCCAGGTACTCCGCCTCACTCGCCACCCCGGTCGGGGCGGCGTTGGCGTAGGAGACCTTGGGGTGCGGAGTGAAGCCGGCCGAATAGGCCATCGGCACGGCCGACCGGCGCAGTGCGCGCTCGAAGGCGCGCTGGAAGTCGCGGTGGCTGGTGAAGCGGAGCCGGCCGCGCTTGGTGTAGCGGAGACGGATCCGCTGCACCGTCGGCGCGGGCGGAGGACCGTCGGGCGTACGGCGTGCCAGGGTCGCTCAGTCCTTAGTCAGTTGTCCCCGTCCGACGTGGCGCTTTCCCGCCACTGTCCGGACTCTGTCACCTCAAAGGGTACGCGCCCCCGCACCCCCCTCGCTCCGCCCCTGCTCAGAGCCGGTGGCTGTCAGTCGAGCGAACCGGGCTCGGCCAGCCACTGAGCCCGGAGGTCGGTGTGCCTGGCGATGGTCTCGAAGTCCCGGTCGTAGTGCAGCACGGTCAGGCCGTGGTGCATCGCGGTGACGGCGACCAGCAGGTCGGCGATCCCGGCCGAGGGGTGCTGACCGGCCTCGACGAGCCGTTCCTGGATCGCGAGCAGCGTCCGCCAGGCGCCGTCCGGCACCGGACGCCAGACGTACATGTCGGCCAACGCCGCCTTGAGGTCGGCGAAATGCCCCTTGGATCTCGCCGAGTAGCACAGTTCCGCTTCGGTCGGCTCACAGAGCCCGACCCGCCCCTGGTCGATCACCTCGCCCCACACCTCGTCCAGGTCCGGCCTGACGATCCGGACGTGGGCCGATGTGTCGATCAGGAACTGCTCCGCACCGCTCATTCAGCGCCATACCTCTTCCTTGAACCCCGGTTCCAGCACCGCGTCGAACACACCGTCGGCCGCCAGCTCGCGCATGCGTTCCCGGGCCCGTCGGCGCCGCGCCCGGAGGCCCACCT
The DNA here is from genome assembly GCF_044753005.1 of Kitasatospora sp. NPDC088548. Taxonomy (NCBI): domain Bacteria; kingdom Bacillati; phylum Actinomycetota; class Actinomycetes; order Kitasatosporales; family Streptomycetaceae; genus Kitasatospora; species Kitasatospora sp. NPDC088548. Next base: position 69,667 of record NZ_JBIVMI010000004.1, on the reverse strand, counting down.
CCGCCAGTGCGGCGTTGACCGTGTCCTTCTTCGTCTTGGTTCCCAGCGCCTGGGCCGCCAGGGCCAGCGCCTCTTCATCGACGTCGATCATGGTTTTGGCCATACGGTATACCACCCTTCATCCACCCATTGATTTGCGTAGATTCTATACTCGTGGCCGCGATTCATATATACCAACATCAAATCGAGTGATGTCCGGAAACGACCGATCCCCGGCCGGAGGTGTCCGGCCGGGGATCGAGGAAAGTCAGGCTCTACTTGACCACGGTCAGCGGCAGCAGCTTCTTGCCGGTGGGGCCGATCTGGATCTCCGTCTGCATCTGCGGGCAGACGCCGCAGTCGAAGCACGGGGTCCAGCGGCAGTCGTCGACCTCGACCTCTTCGAGGGCGTCCTGCCAGTCCTCCCAGAGCCAGTCCTTGTCGAGGCCGCTGTCCAGGTGGTCCCAGGGCAGCACCTCCTCGTAGGTGCGCTCGCGGGTGGTGTACCAGTCCACGTCGACACCGGTACCGGCCAGGCCCTTCTCGGCGGAGGCCATCCAGCGGTCGTACGAGAAGTGCTCACGCCACCCGTCGAAGCGGCCGCCGTCGTCGTAGACGGCCCGGATCACGGCGCCGATGCGGCGGTCGCCGCGGGAGAGCAGGCCCTCGACGATGCCGGGCTTGCCGTCGTGGTAGCGGTAGCCGATGTTCTTGCCGTACTTGCGGTCGCCGCGGATGGAGTCGCGCAGCTTGGCCAGGCGGGCGTCGGTGGCCTCGGCGGACAGCTGCGGGGCCCACTGGAACGGGGTGTGCGGCTTGGGCACGAACCCGCCGATGGAGACGGTGCAGCGGATGTCGTTCTGCCCGGTGACCTCGCGGCCCTTCTGGATGACGTTCTTCGCCATCTCGCCGATCTGGAGCACGTCCTCGTCGGTCTCGGTGGGCAGGCCGCACATGAAGTACAGCTTCACCTGACGCCAGCCGTTGCCGTACGCGGTGGCGACGGTGCGGATCAGGTCCTCCTCCGACACCATCTTGTTGATCACCTTGCGGATGCGCTCACTGCCGCCCTCCGGGGCGAAGGTGAGACCCGAGCGGCGGCCGTTGCGGGTCAGCTCGTTGGCGAGGTCGATGTTGAAGGCGTCCACCCGGGTGGACGGCAGCGAGAGGCCGATCTTGTCCTCGGTGTAGCGGTCCGCCAGGCCCTTGGCCAGGTCACCGATCTCGGTGTGGTCGGCGCTGGACAGCGACAGCAGACCGACCTCCTCGAAGCCGGTGGCCTTCAGCCCGCGCTCGACCATCTCCCCGATGCCGGTGATGCTTCGCTCCCGCACGGGGCGCGTGATCATGCCGGCCTGGCAGAAACGGCAGCCGCGGGTGCAGCCGCGGAAGATCTCGACGGACATCCGCTCGTGCACGGTCTCGGCGAGCGGGACGAGCGGCTGCTTGGGGTAGGGCCACTCGTCGAGGTCCATCACGGTGTGCTTGGAGACCCGCCACGGCACGCCCGGGGCGTTCGGCACCACGCGGCCGATCCGGCCGTCGGCCAGGTACTCCACGTCGTAGAACCTGGGCACGTACACCCCGCCGGTGCGCGCCAGGCGCAGCAGCAGCTCGTCGCGCCCGCCCGGGCGGCCCTCGGCCTTCCAGCCGCGGATGATCCCGGTGATGTCGAGGACGGCCTGCTCGCCGTCGCCGACCACCGCGCAGTCGATGAAGTCCGCGATCGGCTCGGGGTTGAACGCGGCGTGGCCGCCGGCCAGCACGATCGGGTCCTCGTCGGTGCGGTCCGCGGCGTTCAGCGGGATGCCCGCGAGGTCGAGCGCGGCCAGCATGTTGGTGTAGCCGAGCTCGGTGGAGAAGGAGAGCCCGAACACGTCGAAGGCCCGCACCGGCCGGTGGGCGTCCACCGTGAACTGCGGGACGTCGTGCTCGCGCATCAGCGCCTCCAGGTCCGGCCAGACGCTGTACGTCCGCTCGGCCAGCACGCCCTCGCGCTCGTTGAGCACCTCGTAGAGGATCATGACGCCCTGGTTGGGCAGGCCCACCTCGTAGGCGTCGGGGTACATCAGCGCCCAACGGACGTCGCAGGCGTCCCAGTCCTTGACGGTCGAGTTGAGCTCGCCGCCGACGTACTGGATCGGCTTCTGGACGTGCGGGAGGAGGGCCTCCAGGCGTGGGAAGACCGATTCGACAGTCATGTACTAGGAACCCTTACGACGTTGAAAGGTGTCGCGCGCATCTGATCCCGGTCGGGTGGTGGGCGACTGTTTTGGGAGGGGTGACCCTCAAGGGTAGCCGAATCCCGGAGCCTTCCGACGTCCGCGTCCGGCCACCCGGGAGCGGTCCGGGCACGGCCGGGGAGTGGTCCGGCGGGGCCGCACTCCCGGCGCCCCGGCCCCGCCCCGGGGCCCGACCACCGCCCGATGTCCCCGGGCCATCGGCTGTTGACATGCCCGGAAGCCGCGTGCGGTACTGGCAAGGCTCCAATCCGGAAGCTCTGCGTCCCGTCCCGACAAGGGAGTTGCGGCGACCGGCCGCGCCACCGCCACGCCGGACGGTCACCGGCCGCGCACAGCGGTGACGCGCCACCCGCCGGGCGCCCGACGCAAGGAGAGCCATGACCGACACCGGCCGGCGGGTACGCCACACCGGCCACCCGCACGGGCCCGTGGACCGGTACCCCGGGGTGGCGGAGGTGGACGCGGCGGCCCACCGGCTGGCCCGGCGGCACCCCGACCGCTGCCGGCTGCGCGAGGCCGGCCGGTCCCGGGCCGGGCGGCCGCTGACGCTGCTCTCCGTGGACGACGGCCCACGGGCCGTCCTGGTGGTCGGCGGCCCGCACCCCAACGAGCCGGTGGGCGTCGCCAGCGCACTGCGGCTGGCCGGGCAACTGCTGGACCGGCCGGCCAAACCGGGCGTCTCCTGGCACATCCTGCTCTGCCTGGACCCGGACGGCGCCGCCCTCAACTCCGGCTGGCTGGACGGGCCGCTCACCATGCGCCGCCACTACGAGCACTTCTTCCGGCCCGCGTTCGAGGAACAGCCCGAGCTGCTGCCGCCCGCCGACGCCGACCGGGCGCCGATGCCGGAGAGCCTGGCCCTGACCGGCCTGCTCGACGAACTCCGCCCGTTCCTCCAATGCTCCCTGCACGGTGTGGACTTCGGCGGCGCGTTCGTCCAGCTGACCCGGCCCGTCCCCGGCCTGTCCGAACGGTTCACCCGCTCGGTGGCGCACGGCGGCATCCCGCTGGACGTCGACGCCTACGACGCCGTCGGCTGGGCCAGCCCCGCCCCCGGGACGTATCTGATGCCCGCGCCCGGCGGCGCCGGCCTCTCCCGGGCACTGCCCGACGAACCCGAGCTCTCCACCTGGTCGTACGCCGGCCGGCACGGCGGGGTGACGGCCGTACTGGAGGTGCCGATGTGGGCCGTCGACGCGGTCGGCGACGCCCGCCCGCACCCGGCCGCCCGCCGGGCCGTGGGCGCCGCCGCCCGGACGCTGCGGGAGCGCGCCGAGGAGCTGACCGCACTGCTCGCCCACGTCCCGCCGCACGCCCGGGCCGCCTACGGTCCACTGGTGCGCACCACCGAGTTCAACCTGGAGGTCTGCCCGCCGCTGGCCGACGAGTGGCTGGCCCGGTGGTGCGAGCAGCCCCTCTCGGTCTCCCGGGTGGCCACCGCCGGGATCGTCGCGGCCCGCATCCCGGTGCGGGTGGCGTCGATGCTGCTGCGGCTGCTGGCGGACACCGGCGGCCCGGCCGCGGACGCGGCCCGCGAACGCGCACACGGGATCGTCGCCGAGAGCCTGGACCAGCTGCGCCACCGCTTCGGTGCCCGCTGGGTCCCGGTGGAGACCCAGACCGCCCACCAGACCCGCGCCGTCCTGGCCGCCGCCGACTGCCTGCACCCCTGCCCGGCTACCCCCTAACGACCAGACTCAACAGGCGAGTTGACGGTCACCCCGGACGAGACAGCGGCACCGCGCACGGAAAACCGGCGGGGCCGGCCCGGAGATCCCGGACCGGCCCCGCCGGCACATCCCGCAACCGCTCAGGCCGCTATCGGCCGCTGGCTCTGCACCGCCTGCAACAGCCCGATCGCCACCCAGACCGCGAACATCGACGACCCGCCGTAGGAGACGAACGGCAGCGGGATGCCCGCCACCGGCATGATGCCCAGGCACATCCCTATGTTCTCGAACGCCTGGAAGGAGAACCAGGCCACCACCCCGGCCGCCACGATGGTGCCGTACAGGTCGGTGGCGTGCCGCGCGATCCGGCAGGCCCGCCAGAGCACCACGCCGAGCAGCAGGATGATCGCCAGCGCCCCGAGGAAGCCCAGTTCCTCACCGGCCACCGTGAAGACGAAGTCGGTCTGCTGCTCCGGCACGAACTGGCCGGTGGTCTGCGTCCCGTGGAACAGGCCCTTGCCGGTCAGCCCGCCCGAACCGATCGCGATGCGGGCCTGCGCGGTGTTGTAGCCGACCCCGGACGGGTCCAGCGCCGGGTTGGCGAAGGCGGCGAAGCGGTCGATCTGGTACTTGCTCAGCACCCCGAGCTTCCAGATCGCCACACAGCCGCCCGCGCCCGCCAGCAGCAGCCCGAACACCCAGCGGTTGGCGGCCCCGGAGCCCAGCAGGATGCCCAGCACGATGGCGGCCATCACCATCACCGAGCCGGCGTCCGGCATCAGCATCACGACCGCCATCGGCACGGTCGCCCAGACCAGCCCGCGGAACACCGCCCGGTGCGAGGGGAACTCCCGCTCCCCCGCGTCCACCTGGTCCGACAGCACCACCGCCATCGCCAGCACGATCGACAGCTTGGCGAACTCGGCGGGCTGGATCGAGAAGCCGCCGCCGAACTGGATCCAGGAGTGCGCGCCGTTGATGGTCGACCCCAGCGGGCTGAGCGTCGCCAGCAGCATCAGGATCACGCCGACGTACAGGAACGGCACCAAGGTCCGGAAGCGCCGGCTCCCTATCCCTATCACCACCGCGCACAGCGCCAGCCCGACCAGCAGGTTGGTCAGGTGCCGGTACAGGAAGTACTGCGGGTCGCCGTGGGTGAGCGAGTCCCGCCCCCGGGTGGCCGACCAGATCAGCAGCGAACTGCCCGCCGAGAGGGTCAGCGCGGCCAGCAGCAGTATCCAGTCCAGCCGCCAGATCGGCGAGTCCTTGGCGAGGGCCTTCGACACCCCGCTGCGCTGCGGGGCGAGCCGCAGCTGACGGTACGAACCGTAGAAGGTCACGCCCGGCTCCTTCCTGTGCCCCGGGTGGGTTCGAGCGCGGCGTCCGCCGCGGTGAAGACGGTCAGCGGGCCGGTCGGCTGCGCCGGGTCCAGGAAGACCTGCGGCGAGCCGCCGGTGACACCCGGGTCGCCGTCCACCGTGAACGCGGCCGGCTTGATGATCGCGGTGCCGTCCGGGTTGAACTTCGGCAGCTCGGCCTGCGGCTTGGGCAGCAGCGCCTTGCCGTTGTCGATGTTGCCCTTGTCGTCCACGCCGTACAGCGACTGGTAGATCCGGCGGATCGCGTCACCGGAGCCGCCGGAGCCGGTGCCACCCTGGCTTATCGTCATCACGACCGCGTAGTCGTCGCTGTACGTGGTCAGCCAGGAGGTGGTCTGCTTGCCCTCGACCTCGGCGGTGCCGGTCTTGGCGTGCAGCTCGATCTTGCCCTGCGGCCAGCCCGCGCCGGTGAACTTCCAGGCGGCGGTGCCGTTGTTGACCACGCCCGCGGTGGCCTGGTCGATGTAGCTCAGCAGCTTCTGGTCGCCGGGCAGCTTGCCGTCCTCGTGCGGGGCGATCTCACGGACGAGGTCCCCGCTCGGGCTCATCACCGCCTTGGCGACGGTGGGCCGGTAGAAGGTGCCGCCGTTGGCCAGCGCCGCGTAGATCCGGGCCATCTGGATCGGGGTGACGAGGGTGTCGCCCTGGCCGATCGCGAAGTTGACCGAGTCACCGGCACGCATCTGGTAGCCGTCGACGCAGTTCTCCCGGGCGATCTGGTCGGAGAAGCTGTTGCCGCCCTTCTCCGCCTGCTTGCACCAGGCGTCCTTGTTGTTGTCGTAGAAGGACTGCTTCCACTGCCGGTCGGGCACCCGGCCGGTGACCTCACTGGGCAGGTCGATGCCGGTCTTCGCGCCGAGGCCGAACTCGTGGGCGGTCTTGTAGAACCAGTCCGCCGGGTCCTTCTTCGGCTTGATGCCGCCGTCCTTCGTCCACTGGTCGTACGCCAGACCGTAGAAGACGGTGTCGCAGGAGACCTCGAGGGCCTTCTCCAGGGAGATCGAGCCGAAGCTCTCGCTCTCGAAGTTCTTGAACTCACGGCCGCCGATGGCCATGCTCTTCGGGCACGGGTACGTCCCGTCCAGTGGGTAACCGGCCTGCACGGCGGCGGTGGTGGAGATCACCTTGAAGGTCGAACCGGGGGCCGACTGACCCTGTATGGCCCGGTTCAGCAGCGGGAAGTTGGAATCCTTGCTGGTCAGCGACTGGTAGTCCTTGCCGCTGATGCCGCCGACCCAGAGGTTGGGGTCGTACGTCGGGGCGCTGGCCATCGCCACGATCCGCCCGGTGTGCACGTCCATCACGACGGCGGCGCCGGAGTCGGCCTCGTAGTTGCGGTTGGTCACCTTGTCGAAGGTCTTCCGGGCGTCGGCCATCGCCTGCACCAGGTTGTCCTCGACGACCTTCTGCACCCGGGCGTCGATGCTGGTGACCAGGTTGTTGCCGGTCTGCGGTGCCTCCGTGCCGGCGGTGCCGATCACCCGGCCGAGGTTGTCCACCTCCAGCTTGGTGATCCCGGCGGTGCCGCGCAGGTCGCGGTCGTACACCGACTCCAGCCCGGCCCGGCCGATCTGGTCGGCCGGCAGGTAGCGGTCCAGACCGGTCTTGTCGGCGGTCTTGCCGACCTCGTCGTCCGTCACCGGCGAGAGGTAGCCGAGTACCTGGGCCATGTTGGCGCCCTCGACGCCGGTGTAGTGGCGCAGGGCGGTGGGCTGCGCGGTGACCCCGGGGAAGTCCTCGCGGCGCTCCATTATCTGCATCGCCTGCTGCGTGGTCGCGTCCTTGGTGACCGGGATCGGCTGGTAGGGCGAACCGTTCCAGCAGGGCTGCGGCGTCTTGGCGTCACAGAGCCGGACCTTCTCCTGGACGTCCTTCGCCGGCATGCCGAGCACCTCGGCCAGCCGGCTGAGCACCGCCTTGCCGCTGTCCTTCTGCTGCATCAGCGACGTCCGGCTGACCGAGACCACCAGCCGGGTCTCGTTGCCGGCCAGGACGCGGCCCGAGGCGTCCAGGATCTCGCCGCGCACGGCCGGCTCGACCACCTCGCGGATGTGGTTGCCGGTCGCCTTGGCGGTGTAGACGCTGGCGTTGCGGATCTGCAGGTACCAGAGCCGTCCGCCGAGGGTGGCGAGCAGCGACAGCACCAGGATCTGCAGCACCACCAGACGGATCGTCACCCGCCGGGTACGGCCGGTCTCGGGGATGTTGCTCACGTCTCGTGCGCTCCAGGGTGCGGGGTTCCGGGGGTCATGGTCGGACGGGCTACGGGCGCTTGGCGAAGCCGAGCGAGCGCCGCTTCCGGTACGACGGGCCCTTCGAGGTCTCACGGGTGGTGCGGTAGCGGGCCAGCGAGCCCATCCCCGGACCGCCCTCGTCGTCACCGCTGGCGGCGGCCACCGGGTCGCGCCCGAAGCGGCGCCCGATCAGCATCACCACCGGTACCACGAACGGCGCCAGCAGCAGGTCGTACAGCAGGGCGCTGAAGACCAGTCCGCCCAGGCCGACATGGCGGGCGGCGGTGTCGCCGACCAGGGCGCCGACCATCGCGTACAGCAGGGTGGAGGCGACCGCCGCGGCGGCCACCACCAGCAGCGCGCCGGAGACCGAGCGCTGGCGGCCGTGGTCCTGGCGGAGCAGTCCGGCGGCGTAGCCCATCAGGCAGAGCACCAGCGCGTAGCGGCCGATCGCGTGGTCGGACGGCGGCGCGAGGTCGGCCAGCAGCCCGGCGGCGAACCCGACCAGGCAACCGCCGGTGGGCCCGTACACCATGGCCAGGCCGACCACCACGAGCAGCAGTATGTCCGGTGTGGCGCCGGGGAGTTGGAGCCGGCCGAAGACGCTGACCTGGAGGATCAGGCCGAGCAGGATCAGGACGGCGGAGACGGGGATGCGGGCGAGGCGCATGGCTCAGTTCCCCCCAGTGGTCTTGGCGGGCGGGACGGCGGCGCCGGGGGCCGCGGGGGCCGGGGCCTGCCCCTGGGCGGCGGCCGGCACGGGCGGCAGGACGGCGTCGCGAGGGTCGGTGCGCGGCGCCACGACCACCACGCCGACCAGGTCGAGCCGGGTGAACTGGACGAAGGGCTCGACCAGGATGGTCTTGGTCAGCTGGCCCGGGTTCGCCTCGACCTCGACCACCTTGCCGACCGGGACGCCGGGCACGAACGGGCGGCCGCTCTGCGAGCCGAAGGAGACCAGCCGGTCCCCCTCCTTGACCTGGGCCTTGCCGTTGAGCAGGGAGACCTTCATCGGGCCGGTGCCCTGCCCCGAGGCGAACCCGATCTCGCCGGTGCCCTCCAGCCGGGTACCGGCGCTGAAGCCGGGATCGGAGGCCAGCAGCACGGTGGACGTGGTCGGCGCCACGGTGGTGATCCGGCCGACCAGCCCCTGACCGTTGATCACCGTCATGTCCCGGCTGAGCCCGTCGTCGCTGCCGGCGTCGATGGTGATGGTCCAGGAGAAGCCCTGGGCCGGACCGATCGCGATCACCTGGGCGGCCTTGACCGTGTAGCCGCCGGAGCCCGCGGTGCGCAGCAGGTCGTCGAGCTGCTTGGTGCGGCCTGCCGCCATGTCGGAGGAGGCGAGCTTCTGGCGCAGCTCGGTGTTCTCGCGCGCGAGCTGGTCGGCGCGGCCGCTGTGGGTGGCGGTGTCGCGGAACGCGCGGACGGTGTCGGCCACCGGGTCGACCACGGTGGCGGCGGCGCGCTCGACGGGGCCGAGGACGGCGGCGGCGGTGCGCCGGGCGCCGCCGAGCGGAGAGCTCTCACCGCCCTTGATGTCGACGGTGATCAGCGCGAAGGCGACGGCCACCAGCAGGATGAGCAGCAGCCGGCTCTCTCGTGTATCCCTCACGGTGCTGGTACTGCCCCTTCGTACCTTGGCCCCCCACCCCTGGCTGTGGGGCCCGGGCGGGGGCCGTTCAGTTGACTGACAGGTTTTTCTCGGTACTGCTAACGACGCGGCTGGGCGTCCAGCACCTGCTGAAGCGCCTCGAACTCCTCGACGCACTTGCCGGAGCCGAGGGCCACCGAGTCCAGCGGGTTCTCCGCGATGTGGATCGGCATGCCGGTCTCGCGGCGCAGCCGCTCGTCGAGACCGCGCAGCAGGGCGCCGCCGCCGGTGAGCACGATGCCCCGGTCCATGACGTCGCCGGCCAGCTCGGGCGGGCACTGGTCGAGGGTGGTCTTGACCGCGTCGATGATGGAGTTGACCGGCTCGTCGATGGCCTCACGGACCTCGGCGGCCGAGATGACGACGGTCTTGGGCAGGCCGCTGACCAGGTCGCGGCCGCGGATCTCGGCGTGCTCGTCCTTCTCGCCCTCCAGCCCGAAGGCGGAGCCGATGCTCATCTTGATCTGCTCGGCGCTGCGCTCGCCCAGGAGCAGCGAGTACTCCTTCTTGATGTGCTGGACGATGGCGTTGTCCAGCTCGTCGCCGGCGACCCGGATGGACTGCGCGGTGACGATGCCGCCGAGTGAGATCACGGCGACCTCGGTGGTGCCGCCGCCGATGTCGACCACCATGTTGCCGGTGGCCTCGTGGACGGGCAGCCCGGCGCCGATCGCGGCGGCCATCGGCTCCTCGATGATGTGCACCTGGCGCGCGCCGGCCTGCGAGGAGGCCTCGATCACGGCGCGGCGCTCGACCCCGGTGATACCGGAGGGCACGCAGACCACGACCCGCGGGCGGGCCAGGTAGCGGCGGCGGTGGATCTTGAGGATGAAGTAGCGGAGCATCCGCTCGGTGATCTCGAAGTCGGCGATCACGCCGTCCTTCAGCGGGCGGATGGCGACGATGTTGCCCGGCGTCCGGCCGATCATCTTCTTCGCCTCGGCCCCGACCGCCAGGATCCCACCGGTGTTGGTGTTGACCGCGACGACGGACGGCTCGTTGAGGACGATCCCCTTGCCCCTGACGTACACCAGCGTGTTGGCAGTTCCGAGGTCGATCGCCAAGTCGCGGCCGATGAACGACAGGTTGTTGGCCATGGGGTGTAGGTGCCTTCCCGGGCTCGGAGTCATTGCGGGGGGGGTGGACGAAAGCGCGTGCCCAGGGCGGAGACCGGCTCGGCAGCCGTACCAAGCCCTTGAGTCGCGTCCATCGTAGTCACGCCTGCCCGTACGGACGTCGACGTGGGGCGTACCGTCCATTGTCCGGAGCGTGATCGCTTCTCCGGGCATTGGGACGCCGTGTCGGCACCCCTAGTTCCCTATTTCACGATAAGAATGCCCCGGCCGGGCCAATGGTCCCGACCGGGGCAGTCCAAGGTCCTAGGCGTGCGCCGGGAAGAAGATCTTGATCTCGCGCTCGGCGGAGGCCTCGGAATCCGAGGCGTGGATCAGGTTCTCCCGGGTGATGGTCGCGTAGTCGCCGCGGATGGTGCCGGCACCGGCCTCCAGCGGGTTGGTCGCACCGGCCAGCATGCGGATGCCGCGGACGACCTCCTCGCCCTCGACGATCAGCGCGAGCGACGGGCCGGAGGTCATGAACTCCAGCAGCGGCTCGTAGAACGGGCGGCCGATGTGCTCCGCGTAGTGCTGCTCCAGCGTCGCCCGGTCGAAGGTGCGCAGTTCGACCGCGGTGAGCCGCCAGCCGGCCTTGCGCTCGATGCGGCTGATGATCTCGCCGGCCAGGCCGCGCTTGACGGCGTCGGGCTTGAGCAGGACGAGAGTGCGCTGGGACACGGTGCGTCTCCTGGGTAATCGGTTCGGCGTGCGATATACGCGACTACCCCAGAGATTACCTTGCGTGAGCAGCCCGGAAGCCCGCCCGGGCTGCCCCCGCGGCCTAGGCCTGGGCGGCCTCGGCCGCCGTACGGGCGGCCTTGAACTCGTCGATCTTGCGGCCGTAGTGCACCGAGCACCACCAGAGGCCGGCGAAGACCACGCCGAGGCCGAACATCGTCGGCAGGACGAACCCGCTGGCGACCAGGCCGACCTGCAGCGCCCAGCCGATCGCCACCGCGCCGGGGCGGTTGATCATGCCGCAGAGCAGGATGCACAGCGCCATGGCGACACCGGTGACCGTCCACACCGTGGCGGTGGGGACGTCGGAGAGCTGCATCGCCACCAGGGCGGCGAAGAGCACCACCAGCGCCTCGCCGATCAGCGTCGAGGAGCAGAGCGTCCTCATGTCACTTCCTCCCGAGCAGCAGGCGGGCCTCGCCCACCGTGATGACCGAACCGGTGACCAGCACCCCGGCGCCGCCGAGGTCGCCCTCCTCCTCGGCCAGGGTGACGGCGGCGGCGATGGCGTCGTCGAGGCGGGGCTCGACCTGGACGCGGTCCTCGCCGAAGATCTCGACGGCGATCGCGGCCAGGGCGTCCGCGTCCATCGCGCGATGGGTGGAGTTCTGGGTGACCACGACCTCGGCGAGGACCGGCTCGAAGGCCTCCAGCAGGCCCGCCACGTCCTTGTCGCCGCTGGTGCCGATCACGCCGACCAGCCGGGTGAAACCGAAGGACTCGCCGATCGCGGCGACGGTCGCCTCGGCACCGTGCGGGTTGTGCGCGGCGTCCAGCAGAATCGTGGGGCTGCGGCGGACGACCTCCAGGCGGCCCGGGGAGGAGACGCCGGAGAACGCGTGGCGCACCTTGTCCACGTCCAACTGCCCGCCGCGGGCGCCGCCCACGCCGAAGAAGGCCTCGACCGCGCCGAGCGCGAGTGCCGCGTTGTGCGCCTGGTGGGCGCCGTGCAGCGGGATGAAGACGTCCTCGTACTCCTCGCCGCCGAGCCCACGCAGCGTCACCAGCTGCCCGCCGATGGCGACCTCACGGCGGATCACGCCGAACTCCATGCCCTCGCGGGCCACCGTGGCGTCCACCTCGACGGCGCGCTTGAGGATGGTCTGGGCGGCGTCCAGCTGCTGCTGGGCGACGACGGCGACCGCGCCGGACTTGATGATCCCGGACTTCTCGACCGCGATCTCGCCGGTGGTCCCGCCCAGCTTGTCGGTGTGGTCCAGGGAGATCGGGGTGATCACCGCGACGGCGGCGTCGATCACATTGGTGGCGTCCCAGGAGCCACCCATGCCGACCTCGACCACGGCGACGTCCACCGGGGCGTCGGCGAAGGCCGCGTAGGCCATGCCGGTCAGCACCTCGAAGAAGGACATCGCGACCGGCTCGCGCTCGTCGACCATCCGCACGTACGGCTCGATGTCCCGGTAGACCTCGACGAACCGCTCGGGGCTGATCGGGGCGCCGTCCAGGGAGATCCGCTCGGTGACGGACTCCACGTGCGGGCTGGTGTAGCGGCCGGTGCGCAGCTCGAAGGTGTTCAGCAGCTGCTCGATCATCCGGGCGGTGGAGGTCTTGCCGTTGGTGCCGGTGATGTGGATGGAGGGGAAGGACCGCTGGGGCTGGCCCAGGATGTCCATCAGCGCCTCGATCCGGTCGAGCGAGGGCTCCAGCTTGTTCTCCGGCCAGCGCTTGGACAGCTCCAGCTCGACGTCGCGCAGGGCGTCGCCGGAGCCGCCGTCGGCGGGGCGGAGGGTGTACGGGTTCGGGTCGGCCTTGTCGCTCACGACCACAGTCTACGGAGCGACGGCGGCCACCCCTCACGGGGTGAGAACGGCCACTTTGCCCAGACTTTCCGATTTACCCCTTTTACTATCGATTCGGCGGGTCTCAGACGCGATGAAGCATCGATTCGCACCCCAAGGAGACAAATCACCTTTGATCATGAGGAGAGCAGCGCCATGCCCGACGCCGTGCGCGACTACATCCTGGACAACCGGAACGGGATCGTCTGGGTCGCCGAGCTGGCCTCCCTGGCGCTGCTCGCCTACATGGTCTTCGTGTTCGGCCGCTTCCTGCTCTACTGGGCCGGCTCGCGGCACGCGTTCACACACGCCAGGCCCGCCGAGCCCGGCGACCCCTCGGCCTTCCGGTGGCACCTGGTGATCCCCTGCCGCGACGAGGAGGCGGTGGTCACCCAGACCCTCGCCGGTCTGCGGCGCAGCGCCCCCGAAGCCCATCTGTGGGTGATCGACGACGACAGCGAGGACGCCACCCGCGACCTGGTACTGGCCGCCGCCGGGCACGACCCGCGGATCCACCTGGTCCAGCGCCGGCGCCCGCACGCCCGGATCGGCAAGGGCGCCGCGCTGAACGCCGCGTACCGCGAGATCTCCGCCTGGCTGCCCGAGGGCACCGACCGCTCCCGGGTGGTGCTCGGCGTGGTCGACGCCGACGGCGAACTGGACCCGGGCACCCTGGAACAGGTCTGCGCCGACAAGGCGATGGGCCGCCCCGACACCGGCGCCGTGCAGATCGGCGTCCGGATGCGCAACGCCGACGACGAACGGCCGCTGCCCGGCCGCGGCCGGCTCGTCAACGCCCTGGCCCGCGCCCTGGTACGGCTGCAGGACATCGAGTTCCAGGCCAACAACACCGGCATGCAGCTGCTGCGCCGGCGTACCGGCAGCGTCGGCCTCGGCGGCAACGGGCAGTTCGTCCGGCTCACCGCGCTGGACTCGCTGACCGCCGAGGAGGGCCGGCAGAACCGGCCCTGGCCGGAGCGGGCACTGCTGGAGGACTACGAGTCCGGCCTCGAACTGCGGCTGGCCGGCTGGCGGTTGACCCACATCACCGAGGCGCAGGTCTCCCAGGAGGGCCTGGTGTCGTTCCGGCGCTTCCTCACCCAGCGCACCCGGTGGGCCCAGGGCAACATGCAGTGCCTGCGCTACACCGGGCGGGTGCTGCGCTCGCCGCACTACCGCTGGGCCGGCAAGGCCGAGGTGATGTACACCTTCCTGCAGCCCGTGGTCTGCGTGCTGCTGGTCGTCCTGACCCCGCTGTCGATCGGGATCACGCTGGCCGGCCTGGCGCTCTTCCCCGAGGAAACCGCCGACTTCCACCTCCGGTTCGGGCCGTTCATGGCCGCCGCCTTCGTGCTCGCGACCCTGCCGATGGTGTTCTGGGGCTTCGCCTACCGCAGGCGCGTCCACCCCGGTCGGCGCCGGCTCACCGGGCTGCTCTGGGGCGCGCTGCTCTGGCTGTACGCCTATCACCTGTTCGTGGTCGCGACCCGGGGCGCCGTCCGGCTGCTGCTCGGCCGCAACGGCTGGGCCAAGACCAGACGCAACGCCGAGAAGGTCGTCCTCGGCGCCCCGACCGCCCTCGAATCCTGAGAACCACCGGAGTCACCCCGTGAGCATGTGCCTTCCCCCCGCCAGCGTCGCCGTCGTCCTCGGCACCCGCCCCGAACTGGTCAAGCTCGCCCCGCTGATCCACGAACTCGGGGACGCCACCCGGCTGGTGCACACCGGCCAGCACTGGGACGAGGCGATGTCCGGCCGCTTCCTGCGCGACCTCGGCCTGCCCCGGCCCGAGCTGCTGACCGGCGTCGGCGGCCGCCCGCGCGCCGGGCAGATCGCCCAGTCGCTCGGCCAGCTGGACGCGGCGTTCGCCGAGAACCGCCCGGCCGCCGTGGTCGTCCAGGGCGACACCAACGCCACCCTGGCCGGGGCGCTCGCCGCCAACGCCCGCGAGATCCCGCTGGTGCACGTCGAGGCCGGGCTGCGCAGCTTCGACCGGGCGATGCCCGAGGAGCACAACCGGGTGATGGTCGATCATGTCTCCGACCTGCTCTGCGCCGCCACCCGGGAGAACGCGGCCAACCTGCGCGCCGAGTCGCTGCCCGAGGAGCGGATCGCCGTCACCGGCAACACCGTCGTCGAGGTGGTCCGGCGGCAGCTGCCCGACGAGGCCGGGCGGGCCCGGCTGCTCGCCGCGCACGGGCTGCGCTCGGACGGCTATGTGCTGGCCACCGTCCACCGGCCGGAGAACACCGACACCGCCGAGGCCCTCGGCGCGGTGCTCGCCGAGCTGGACCGGACCGCCCGGGCCGGCACTCCGGTGCTGTTCCCGATGCACCCGCGCACCCGCGCCGCCGTCGAGCGGTTCGCGCTCGACGGGCTGCTGGAGCGGATCGCCGTCACCGAGCCGGTCGGGTACGCGGAGTTCCTGGGCCTGGCCCGGCACGCCGCGCTGCTGGTCTCGGACTCCGGTGGGGTGCAGGAGGAGTGCACCGTCCTGGGCCGTCCGCTGCTGGTGGTGCGCCGCTCGACCGAACGGCCGGAGGCCGTGGAGGCCGGCTTCGCCGCCCTGGTACGGCCCGGCGAGGAGTTCGGCGAACTGACCCGGGCCTGGCTCGCGGACGCCCCCGAGCGGCTCGCCCGGCTGGCGGCCACCCCCAGCCCGTACGGGGACGGACTGGCCTCGGCCCGCATCGCCCGGCTGACCACGCGGCTGGCCCGAGCCGCCGAACCGGCCGGGGCAGCCGGGGCGCTCGCGGCCTGAGCCCGCCAAGGTCCTCTTGACAGCCGGATTGGTCTACTCCACCTTGTGAGGCAAGTCTCCTTCCCCGACAGGGACTTGATTTGTCGGTAGCTCCCGCACGCGCACCATCGACACCCGGACGGCCCGCCCCCACGCGAGCCGACGGCCTCCCCCCACAGGAGATGGAGTCATGCCACCTGCCCGACACCGGCGCCCACGCGCCGTCCACACCCTGCTCGCCGGAGCCGGCGCGATCGCGCTGGGCCTGAGCGGCCTGGTCCTCACCACCGGTGCCTCCGGTGCACCGAGCGCCGACGTCGACCTGATCGAGAACGGCGGCTTCGAGGCCACCAGCCACCTCGGCGGCTGGACCTGCCCCACCGGCAGCACGGCCCAGACCACCACCGTCCACTCCGGCTCGTACGCGCTGCGCGCCACCCCGGGTGCGGGCGACACCGGCGAGTGCACCCAGACCGTCACGGTGAAGCCGTCGTCGACGTACTCGCTGAGCGCCTGGGTGCAGGGTTCCTACGTCTACCTCGGTGCCCGCGGCACCGGCGCGGCCGCGGACCCGGGCACCTGGACCAACTCGGCGAGCTGGTCCAGGCTCGCCACCACCTTCACCACCGGTGCCACCACCACCAGCGTCACCGTCTACCTGCACGGCTGGTACGGCCAGCCCGCCTATCTGGCCGACGACATCTCGCTGATCGGTCCCGGTGACCCCAAGCCCACGCCGACCGACACACCGACCCCCACCGACACCCCGACGGACTCGCCCAGCCCGACCCCGACGGACACCCCGACGGACCGGCCCGGTCTGCCCAAGCACCTGCTGACCGGTTACTGGCAGAACTTCGACAACGGCGCCACCGTGCAGCGGATCAGCGATGTCCCGGCCGCGTACGACATCATCGCGGTCGCCTTCGCCAACGCCACCGGCACACCCGGCGGGCTGAGCTTCGCCGTGGACGGCAAGCTCTCCTCCCGGCTCGGCGGCTACACCGAGGCCCAGTTCAAGGCCGACATCGCGGCCAAGCGGGCGGCCGGCAAGAAGGTGGTCATCTCGGTCGGCGGCCAGGACGGCACCGTCTCGGTGAACAGCTCCGCCTCGGCCACCACCTTCGCCAACAGCGTCTGGTCGCTGATGCAGACCTACGGCTTCGACGGGGTCGACATCGACCTGGAGAACGGCATCAACGCCACCTACATGGGCCAGGCGCTGCACTCGGTGGCCGCGAAGGCGGGCAAGGGATTCATCCTCACCATGGCGCCGCAGACCATCGACATGCAGTCGACCGGCATGGAGTACTTCAAGCTGGCGCTGAACGTGAAGGACATCCTCACCATCGCCAATATGCAGTACTACAACTCCGGCGCCATGCTCGGCTGCGACGGCGGCGTCTACTCCCAGGGCTCGGAGAACTTCCTGACCGGGCTGGCCTGCATCCAGCTCAAGGGCGGGCTCCGGCCCGACCAGGTCGGCCTCGGCGTCCCGGCCTCCACCAGCGCGGCGGGCGGCGGTTACGTCAGCCCGAGCGTGGTCAACAACGCGCTGGACTGCCTGGCCGCCGGCACCAACTGCGGGAGCTTCAGGCCCGACACCACCTGGCCGGGGATCGGCGGGGCGATGACCTGGTCGACCAACTGGGACGCCGCGGCGGGCGGATCGATCGCGAGCAGCATCGGCGGACATCTGCACGCGATGCCGTAGGCGCCGGGCTGGACCGGGGCCCGGGCCGGGGTTCAGACCCCGGCCCGGGCCTCCGGAATCTCGGGGCACGGACCGCAGTGCCGGCGGCGCAGCTCGGCGGTGATCTCGGCCAGCTCGCCCTCGGGCAGCAGCGGCAGCATCATCGCGACGCCCTGGAGCAGGCCGCCGAGCAGGAAGGTGGTGTCGGCGGTGGTGGACACCAGGCCGCGGACCTCGGCCACCTCACCGGCCGCGACGGCCTCGATCAGCCGGGCCGCGTCGGCGGTCTCCTCGTCCACGGCCACCCCGCCGGTGTCGGCCGGGGCCCGCCGGGCCATCGCGTGCAGGACCCGGTCCCCGACCTCGGGCGCGTACGCCTTGCGCACCGCCTCGGCGGCGATCCAGGCCAGCAGGGTGGTCACCTCGCGTTCCGCGTGCTCCTCGAAGAGCCGGTCCAGCGCGTAGTCGAACGCGAGCTGGTTTCCGTGTCGAAACGCGAGCAGCAGCGTCGCCGCCCTGGCCTTGGCCTCCTCGACCGCCTCAGCAGACAGTTCGTCGGCCAACTCCTCGGTCACCACCACGCCATACCCTCCCGTCGGTCATCGGCTCTGCGGAACTCCTGCACACCGTACACATCCGACCTGTGAACTTCCGCGAACGCGCGCGGGCAAGACCCGAATGAATTCGGACGGAATAGGACCTCACCCGGTCCGGGATGAATATTCGCCGGAAGGGAGCAATGTGATTGGGCTATTAGGACGACGGATTAACGGGTGGCGGGAAATGGCGAGGGGCCGCACCCCGCCGAGGCGGGATGCGGCCCTGGTGAGCCGTCGGCCGGTCAGGCCTGCGGCAGCGCCGCGAGCTGGGCGGTGATCCGGGCGATGTCGGCCTCGGCGGCCTCCTGGCGGGCACGGATCTTGGCGACCACGTCGTCCGGCGCCTTGGCGAGGAACGCCTCGTTGCCGAGCTTGGCCGTGGTCTGGGTCTTCTCCTTCTCGGCGGCCGCGAGGTCCTTGGCGAGACGCTTGCGCTCCGCCGCGACGTCGATGGTGCCGGAGAGGTCCAGCGCCACGGTGGCGCCGGCGACCGGGAGCGAGGCGGTGGCCGTGAAGCCCTCGCCCGGGACGGTCAGCCGCAGCAGCGAACGGATCGCGTCCTCGTGGACGGCGAGCACGGTGCCGGCCAGGCCAAGCTCGGCCGGGACCTTCTGCGCGGGCTGCAGGCCCTGGTCCGAGCGGAACCGGCGGACCTCGGTGACCACCTGCTGGAGCGTGGCGATCTCCGCCTCGGCGGCGGTGTCCCGGTAGCCGCTGTCCTTCGGCCACTCGGCGATCACCAGGGACTCGGCGCCGGTGAGCGTGGTCCACAGGGTGTCGGTGACGAACGGGACGACCGGGTGCAGCAGCCGCAGGGTGAGGTCCAGGACCTCGCCCAGCACCCGGCGCGAGGCATCGGCCTGCGCGCCGCCCTTGGCCAGGGTGGTCTTGGAGAGCTCGACGTACCAGTCGAAGACCTCGTCCCAGGCGAAGTGGTAGAGGGCGTCGGAGACCTTGGCGAACTCGTAGTCGTCGTAGAGCGCGTCCACCTCGGCGACGGTGGCGTTCAGCCGCGACAGGATCCAGCGGTCGGCCGCGGTCAGCTCCTCCGGCGCGGGCAGCGGGCCCTCGACGGTGGCGCCGTTCATCAGCGCGAAGCGGGTCGCGTTCCAGATCTTGTTGCAGAAGTTGCGCGCGCCCTTGACCCAGTCCTCGCCGATCGGCACGTCGGCGCCCGGGTTGGCACCGCGGGCCAGGGTGAAGCGGACGGCGTCGGCGCCGTAGGCGTCCATCCAGTCCAGCGGGTCCACGGCGGTGCCGGAGGACTTGGACATCTTCTTGCCGAACTCGTCACGGACCAGGCCGGTCAGCGCGACGGTCTTGAACGGCGCCTGGCCGTCCATCGCGTACAGGCCGAACATCATCATCCGGGCGACCCAGAAGAAGATGATGTCGTGGCCGGTGACCAGGACGTCGGTGGAGTAGAACTTCTCCAGGTCCGGGGTCTGCTCGGGCCAGCCGAGGGTGGAGAACGGCCAGAGGCCGGAGGAGAACCAGGTGTCCAGGACGTCCGGGTCCTGGTGCCAGCCCTCGCCGCTCGGCGGCTCCTCGTTCGGGCCGACGCAGACGACCTGGCCCTCGGGGCCGTACCAGACCGGGATCCGGTGGCCCCACCAGAGCTGGCGCGAGATGCACCAGTCGTACATGTTGTCGACCCAGTCGAAGTAGCGGCCCTCCAGGCCCTTCGGGTGGATCTCCACCTTGCCGTCGCGCACCGCGTCGCCGGCGGCCTTCGCCAGCGGGGCGACCTTGACCCACCACTGCAGCGACAGCCGCGGCTCGACCACCGTGTGGCAGCGCGAGCAGTGGCCGACGGCGTGCATGTACGGACGCTTCTCGGCGACGATCCGGCCCTGCTCGCGCAGCGCGCCGACCACGGCCGAGCGGGCCTCCAGGCGGTCCAGGCCGAGGAACGGCCCGTGCACGGTGATCAGGCCGCGCTCGTCCATCACGGCCAGCGACGGCAGGTCGTGGCGCTGGCCGATGGCGAAGTCGTTCGGGTCGTGCGCCGGGGTCACCTTGACGGCGCCGGTGCCGAACTCCGGGTCGACGTGCTCGTCGGCGACGACCGGGATCTCCCGGTCGGTCAGCGGCAGCTTGATGGTCCGGCCGATCAGGTGGCGGTACCGCTCGTCCTCGGGGTGGACCGCGACCGCGGTGTCGCCGAGCATCGTCTCGGCCCGGGTGGTGGCGACGACGATCGAGTCCTCGCCCTCCCCGTAGCGGATCGAGACCAGCTCGCCGGGGACCTCCTCGTGCTCCACCTCGATGTCGGAGAGCGCGGTGAGGCAGCGCGGGCACCAGTTGATGATGCGCTCGGCCCGGTAGATCAGGCCGTCGTCGAAGAGCCGCTTGAAGATGGTCTGGACGGCCTGGGAGAGGCCCTCGTCCATGGTGAAGCGCTCGCGCGACCAGTCCACGCCGTCGCCGAGGCGGCGCATCTGGCCGAGGATCCGGCCGCCGTAGTTCGCCTTCCACTCCCAGACCTTCTCGACGAAGGCCTCGCGGCCCAGGTCGTGGCGGGAGAGGCCGGACTCGGCGAGCTGCTGCTCGACCTTGTTCTGGGTGGCGATGCCGGCGTGGTCCATGCCCGGCAGCCAGAGCGTCTCGTAGCCCTGCATCCGCTTGCGGCGGGTCAGCGCGTCCATCAGCGTGTGCTGGAAGGCGTGGCCCAGGTGCAGGGCGCCGGTGACGTTCGGCGGCGGGATGACGATGGTGTACGGGGGCTTGTCGCTCTTGGCGTCGGCGGTGAAGTAGCCCCGGTCCACCCAGCGCTCGTACAGCTCGCCCTCTACCTCCGCCGGGGCGTAGGTCGTCGGGAGGGTGGCTGCGTCGTCCCCGGCGTGAGTGCTCGCGGGGCGCTGGTTCGTCGTGTCGGTCACGACGCACAGTTTACGTAACCGGGGGGGCGGGTTACGAACCGCTTTCACCCGGCGGACTCCGCGCGTCCGGCCGGTCCGCCGCCGGGGACACCGCGGTCGTCGCCAAGTGGCCCTCCCCGCACGGCAAGAGCCCCGCACCGGCCGGTGCGGGGCTCTTCCGTCAGACTCGGGTCAGGCGCTCTTCTCGCGCCGCTCCCGCTTGATCATGTCGCGCGGGACGAGGGTCGGGATGGCGTGCTTGGAGACGACGTCCCCGGTGACCACCACGCGGGCGACGTCCTGGCGCGAGGGGACCTCGTACATCACGGACATCAGCACCTCCTCCATGATGGCCCGCAGCCCGCGCGCGCCGGTGCCGCGCAGGATCGCCTGGTCGGCGATGGCCTCCAGTGCGTCCCGGGAGAACTCCAGCTCCACGCCGTCCAGTTCGAAGAGCTTGCGGTACTGCTTGACCAGCGCGTTCTTCGGCTCGGTGAGGATCTGCAGCAGCGCCTCGCGGTCCAGGTTGTGCACGCTGGTGATCACCGGCAGCCGGCCGATGAACTCCGGGATCATGCCGAACTTGACCAGGTCCTCCGGCATCACCTGACGGAAGTGGTCGCTGGCGTCCGACTCCCGCTTGGAGCGGATGTTGGCGCCGAAGCCGATGCCCTTGGCACCCGCCCGGCCCTCGATGATCCGCTCCAGGCCGGCGAACGCACCGCCCACGATGAACAGCACGTTGGTGGTGTCGATCTGGATGAACTCCTGGTGCGGGTGCTTGCGCCCGCCCTGCGGCGGCACCGAGGCGGTGGTGCCCTCCAGGATCTTCAGCAGCGCCTGCTGCACGCCCTCGCCGGAGACGTCCCGGGTGATCGACGGGTTCTCGCTCTTGCGGGCGACCTTGTCGATCTCGTCGATGTAGATGATCCCGGTCTCGGCCTTCTTGACGTCGTAGTCGGCCGCCTGGATCAGCTTCAGCAGGATGTTCTCGACGTCCTCGCCGACGTACCCGGCCTCGGTCAGCGCGGTGGCGTCGGCGATCGCGAACGGCACGTTCAGCATCCGGGCCAGCGTCTGCGCCAGCAGCGTCTTGCCGGAGCCGGTCGGCCCGAGCAGCAGGATGTTGGACTTCGCCAGCTCGATGGCGTCCTCACGGCCGTTGCCGCCGCTGCGGCCCGCCTCGCCGGCCTGGACACGCTTGTAGTGGTTGTAGACGGCCACCGACAGCGCCTTCTTGGCGAGGTCCTGGCCGACCACGTACTGGTCCAGGAACTCGTAGATCTCGCGCGGCTTCGGAAGCTCCTCGAAACGCACCTCGGAGGTCTCGGCGAGCTCCTCCTCGATGATCTCGTTGCACAGGTCGATGCACTCGTCGCAGATGTACACGCCTGGGCCGGCGATCAGCTTCTTCACCTGCTTCTGCGACTTGCCGCAGAACGAGCACTTGAGCAGGTCGCCACCGTCTCCGATGCGTGCCACGAGGTGCTTCCCCTTCGCCAGGGGCCCCGCGGGGGTTCCGGGGCCTGGTGCTGTGGACCGTCAACGCCGTCGGCGATCGGTCTCGCTATCCGACGGTACTCTGCCGGGCCCCTGATTCCGTCCTCTTCGCCAGGTCTGCCCTACGCCCTGGGCGAATTGATACCGAACAGATGCCGACACCGATGCCGCCGGTGTGCCGGAGGCGGGGCGCGCAACGGCTTGCGCGCCCCGCCCCTGGACCCCTCCCGCCCGATGGCGGGCCAGGAGGGAAGGTGCCGGCCTCAGGAGGTCAGCGAGGACTTGCGGGTGGAGATGATCTGGTCGATCAGACCGTACTCGAGGGCTTCCTCGGCGGTGAGGATCTTGTCGCGCTCGATGTCGTCGCGCACCTGCTCCACCGGCTTCTTGGAGTGCTTGGAGAGCATCTCCTCCAGCTGCTCGCGCATCCGGAAGATCTCCTTGGCCTGGATCTCCAGGTCGGAGACCTGGCCGCGGCCGGTCTCGGTGTACGGCTGGTGGATCAGGATCCGGGCGTTCGGCAGCGCCATCCGCTTGCCGGGGGTGCCGGCCGCGAGCAGCACGGCCGCCGCGGAGGCCGCCTGGCCCATGCAGACGGTGGTGATGTCCGGCTTCACGTACTGCATGGTGTCGTAGATGGCCGTCAGGGCCGTGAACGAACCGCCGGGCGAGTTGATGTACATCTGGATCTCGCGGTCCGGGTCCATCGACTCCAGGCACAGCAGCTGCGCCATGATGTCGTTCGCGGAGACGTCGTCCACCTGCGAGCCGAGGAAGATGATGCGCTCCTCGAACAGCTTCGCGTAGGGGTCGTACTCACGGACGCCCTGCGAGGTGCGCTCGACGAAGCGCGGAACGATGTAGCGGCCCTCGGCACGCATGTCCTCGACGCGCGACTTGGCGCTGGAGAGGCTGGGGATGTTCATGGGGGTTCTTGTCCTCCGGAGCGTTGTGGCTGTGGTCTCGTCGGCCGGGCCGAGGCTCAGGCGCCGGTGCCGCCGCCGCCGGGGACGTCCGCGGCGCTGTGCATGATCGCGTCGATCAGGCCGTACTCCAGGGCCTCCTCGGGCGTGAACCAGCGGTCGCGGTCGGAGTCCGCGGTGATCTGCTCGAAGGACTGGCCGCTGTGGAAGGCGATCAGCTCGGACATCCGCTTCTTGGTGCGGAGCAGCTGCTCGGCCTGGATGCGGATGTCGGTGGCCGAACCGCCGAGGCCGGCGGACGGCTGGTGCATCAGGATGTTGGCGTTCGGCAGCGAGAAGCGCTTGCCCTTGGCGCCGGCGGTCAGCAGGAACTGGCCCATCGAGGCGGCCATGCCCATCGCGATGGTGACGACGTCGTTCTTGATGTACTGCATGGTGTCGTAGATCGCCATGCCGGCCGAGATCGAGCCGCCCGGGGAGTTGATGTAAAGGAAGATGTCCTTGTCCGGGTCCGCGGCCAGCAGCAGCAGCTGGGCGGTGATCTTGTTGGCGATGTCGTCGTCGACCTGCTGGCCGAGGAAGATGATCCGCTCGTTGAGCAGCCGGTTGTAGACCTGGTCCCCCAGGCCGCCGAGCACGTCACCAGAGGCGGCGTGCGGCGCCATCGGGCCAGGCATCTGCATCTGCGGGAACGTCACTTAGCCACCTGCTCAGTCGTTTTGGACGGTCGCTCCACGGCCGTCACGCTGTCGCACAGCTTCCGGGTATCACGTCGTGATTGTTGCTGTCCAAGGACCCTAACGCGCAGGCCGGGCCGCAGAATCCCTCACGCAGAACTGTTCGCTGTGAGCGCAGGGTCCGCGCGGCGCCCCGGGGGAACGCACAGCGGGCCCGGACACCACGTACGGCGTCCGGGCCCGCTGTCACGTCAGGGCGACCGGGGCGATCAGGCCTCGGTCTTCTCCTCGGCCTCGGCCTCGACGGCCGGGGTCTCGGCGGCGGCCTCGACGGTCTCGCCGGACTCGTCGGTCTCCTCGTCGTCCGCGAAGTCGACGACGTTGCCCTCGGTGTCGACGACCTTGGCGGCCTCGACCACGGTGGCGAGCGCCTTGCCGCGGGCGACCTCGCCGACCAGCAGCGGCACCTGGCCACCCTGGACGACCTGCTGCGCGAACTGGTCCGGGGTCAGGCCCGAGCCGGCGGCGCGGCGGATGAGGTGCTCGGTGAGCTCCTCCTGGTTAACACCCAGCTCCTCGTCGGCGACGATCTGGTCCAGGACGAACTGGGTCTTGATGCCCTTCTTCGCCTGCTCCTCGGTCTCCGCCAGGAACTCCTCCTCGGTCTTGCCCTGGGTCTCCAGGTACGAGGCGAGGTCGAGGCCCATCGGCTCCAACTGGTGGTGCTCGAGGTTGTGCTTGCGGGTCTCGATCTCGTCCTTGAGGAGCTTCTCCGGGAACTCGATCTCGACCAGCGCCAGCAGCGCGTCCAGGACCTTCTCCTGGGCCTGGGTGGCCTGGTCGTACTCCTTCATGCGCTCGAGGCGCTTGCGGGAGTCGGCGCGCAGCTCGTCCAGGGTGTCGAACTCGCTGGCCAGCTGGGCGAACTCGTCGTCCAGCTCCGGCAGCTCCTTCTCCTGGACGGCGGTGACGGTGACGGTGACCTCGGAGGTCTTGCCCGCCTGGGTGCCGCCCTTGAGCTCGGTCTCGAAGGTGGCGGTGCCACCGGCCTCCAGGCCCACGACGGCGTCGTCGATGCCGTCGATCAGGCGGCCCGAGCCGATCTCGTAGCTGACGCCGTTGGCGGTGCCGTCCTCCGGCACCTCACCGTCGACCTTGGCGATCAGGTCGACGACCACGATGTCGCCGGCGGCCGCGGCGCGCTCGACGTCCTTGACCGAGGAGAAGCGCTCGCGCAGCTGCTCCAGCGACTTGTCGATGTCCTCGTCGGTGACGACGATCGGGTCGACCGTCACCTCGATGGTCGAGAAGTCCGGCAGGGTGATCTCCGGACGGATGTCCACCTCGGCGGTGAACTTCAGGTCGCCGCCATCGGCGATCTTCTCGACACCCTCGATGTTGGTGATGTCGGGCTGGCCGAGGACCTCGATCTTGCCCTCGTCGACGGCCTGCGTGTAGAAGCGCGGCAGGGCGTCGTTGACAGCCTCTTCCAGCACGGCACCACGGCCGAAGCGCTGGTCGATGACCCGGTTCGGGATCTTGCCCTTGCGGAAGCCCGGGACCGAGACCTGCTGGTTGATCTTCTTGTACGCCGCGTCGAGGCTGGGCTTGAGCTCCTCGAAGGGCACCTCGACGGTGAGTCGAACCCGGGTCGGGTTCAGAGTCTCGACGGCGCTCTTCACGGTTAGGTCTCCTATGGGCTTGCGGTCAGGTTGCCTCCGCCCTTCCCGGCCGCCGGCCGAGGCCGGTTGATGCGGGTCGGGCGAGACGGGCGATGGGCGGTTGGAGCTGCATCTCCCGTGGGGGGGGGTGGACGGTGAGCGTGACTCCTCGCCCTCATGCGGTTGACCTGGGTGGACGCCGCAGGGACTACCGCCAGCGCCCCATCCTACCGGTACCACGAAAGGCGGACGCCAGGTCACCGCCGCCGGCGGCCGCTCAGGCCTTCGCGGCGGGCTCCGCGGCCGGCTCCGAAACCTGGCCCCCGGTACCCCCGGCCGGTACCTGCCGCATGGTGGCGACGGCGTCGGAATCCCTTACCAGCAAGGCGATCACGGCCGCGGCCAGGGCCAGACCGGCGGCGGTCAGGAAGGCGGCGCGGTAGGCGGCGAGGTTCGCCACAGGCGTACCCGAAGCGTTCACGGTGACGGCTCCGACGGCGGTCAGCACGGTGCCGAGCACCGCGACCCCGAGCGCGGAGCCGAGCTGGCGCTGCGCGTTGTAGAGGGTGGAGGCGGCGCCGGTGGAGCGCGGGGTGATGGTGGCGAAGGCGGCGGTCTGCGAGGGCATGAAGACGTGCGCCATCGCGAAGCCGGTCACGAACATCAGCGCGCGCACCGCCCAGAGGTTGCTGTCCGGGCCGATGGCGGCCATCAGGGCGAGGCAGCCGGCCACCACGACGGCACCGGCGGCCAGGATCCGGCGCGGGCCGATCCTCGGGTAGAGCCGGCTCGCCACCTGGGAGGCGAGCATCACGCCGAGCGCCTCGGGGAACACCATCAGACCGCTGTGCAGGGCGTCCATGCCGAGCGCGTCCTGCATCAGCAGCGGGAAGAGGTAGAGCATGCCGAGGAAGGCGGCGCCGGAGAACAGCGAGAGCAGGTTGGTGGTGCGGAAGATCCGGTCCCGGAAGAGCCGCAGGTCGAGCATCGGCTCCGGGAGGCGCAGTTCGACCACCACCAGGGCCACCAGCGCGAGCAGGCCGACGAGCGCCGACACCAGGATCCGCGCGCTGGCCCAGCCCTCGGACGCGCCCTCGGAGAGCGCGTACATCGCGGCGCCGAAGCCGACCGCGGAGAGCAGGAACCCGGCCGCGTCGAACCGGCCGGCCCGCTCGGCGCGGTAGTCGGGCAGGAAGAGCAGGCCGAAGACCAGCGCGGCGATGCCGACCGGGACGTTCACGATGAAGACCCAGTGCCAGGACCAGCCGTCCACCAGCCAGCCGCCGAGCACCGGCCCCGCGGCGGGCGCGACGGCGGTCGGCAGCATCAGGATCCTGGTCGCCCGCATCCGCTCCTCCTGCGGGAAGGCGCGGAAGAGCATGGTCATCCCGACCGGGGTGAGCAGGCCGCCGGCCGCGCCCTGGAAGATCCGGTAGAGGGTGAGCGAGGTCATCGAGCCGGCCGCGCCGCAGAGCAGCGAGGCGAGGGTGAACAGGGCGAGCGCGACGAGGAAGACCCGGCGGGTGCCGAAGCGGTCCCCCAGCCAGCCGGAGAGCGGGACGAAGACCGCCAGGCTGACCAGGTAGCCGACGTTGATCACGCCGACCCCGGCCGGGTCGGTGCCGAACTGGCGGCCGATCGCGGGCAGCGCGACGTTGACGATCGTGGTGTCCATGATCGACATGAACAGCGAGGCGACGAAGACGACTCCGACCGCGATCTTGGGACTCATCCTCATCGGGGCTCCAGCATTTGGGTGAAAAATCAACGACCCACGATGCCGGACCGGGCGGGGAAACGACAACAGGGCCCCGCCGACGGCGAGACCCTGCCGCACACTGTCGGGGTGACCGGATTCGAACCGACGGCCTTCCGCTCCCAAAGCGGACGCGCTACCAAACTGCGCCACACCCCGTGGTGCCGAGAGGAAGCGTACACGCCGGGCCCTCCCCGTTCGGCGACATGTCCGAGGCCCTTGGAACGAATGTGGTGTGCGCGCAGCCGACCGGACCAGGTACGCTGTTCCCCGACCTTCCGTCCGGCGACGGCCGGAGGATCATGCGGGCGTAGCTCAATGGTAGAGCCCTAGTCTTCCAAACTAGTCACGCGAGTTCGATTCTCGTCGCCCGCTCCAACTGCCCGGCCCCGGGGAGACGGTCACCGTCTCCCCGGGGCCGTTCGCGTTCCCGAGGGTCCGTCAGGGCCGGCCGGACGCCGCCCGGGTCTTCAGAGTCCCAGTCGCAGCGCGCGGGCGGCGGCGCGGTCGAGCAGCCGGTGGATGTCGGACTGCCTGGTCGCGGGGCGGTCGTTGAACTCGTCCGGGGAGGCGACCGGACGGCCGGTGGCGTGCAGCACCTCCATCAGCTGGACCCTGGCGATGCGGACGGTGACCGGGGTCCCGTAGCCGTGGGCCAGGACCGCGGCCTGGGCGCCGAGCAGGCAGACCCGGCCGGCGGTGTCCCACATCGCGCCCTGCACCCAGCCGAAGGCGCCGATGTAGCGGGAGGCGAGCCGCAGGTGGTCGGCGGCGGTCACCGGCACCGGGCGGGCCGGGCGGCGGAGCGCCCGGTCGAGCAGGGTGGCCCTGGGCAGCGGCCAGCCGGCGTGCCAGGGGCTCAGGGCGGAGCCGAGCGGACAGACGTACGGCGGCGGGGTGCGCGCGGGGGCGGGCAGTGAGGCCAGGTACGCCTCGATCTCGGCGACCAGGCCGGAACCGAGCAGGCCGGGCCCGAGCGGACCGGGTCCGGCCGCAGCGGCTCCGACCCGGCCGAAGCCGTCCGGAGCGGAGCCGTCCGGGGCGGGCGGGAGCAGCGGAGACGGCCTCGGGTCGGTGCGGGGCATGCGGGTTCTCCAGGCGGTGGCCTACGGTTACCGCTACCCAAAATGGTGCATACAGGGCATTCCCGCGACCGGAGGGCCCCGCGTCATGACCCCGCGACAGTTTCCCGGCGGGGCTCCGGGCCGATAGCCTCGGCGGCGTTCGACCGTAGTTCGAGAGCGTTGCGAACCCGAGGTGAAGGAGTTCCGGTGCGTCCCCAGGACCGACTGGCCGTCATACAGCGCTGTGTGGTCCGCGAGATGGCGCGCCTCGGGCAGGAGTTCACCGCCGACGGCGAGGTGGTCCGGGGCCCGGGGACGACCGCGGTGGCCGTCCGGGAGCACCCCGGCGACGAGGGCACCGGCCATGTCGACCTGGGCTTCGTGCTGCACCTGGGCCGCGCCGACGCGCCGGTGGTCTGGGACTGCGCGGCGGGGCTCGGGAAGACCGAGGAGGAGAAGCTCGCCAACGCGGTGCGGATGTGGGCGACCACCACCGCCTCGGTGCTGGTGGAGCTGCGGGACGGGCACGGTGGGCTCGCCGACCACGCCGACCACCCCGAACTGCCCGGCTGGCACGCCGTCCAGGGGCCGGCGGCGGTCTTCGGCTTCGGCAACGAGCGGCTGGCGGGCTGGCTGGCGGAGCACCGGGTGCTGCCCGCGCTGGCGCCCGCGCTGCTGCCGGAGCTGGCCGGCCGGAGGCTGCACGGGGTGAAGCTGTTCCTCGGCGGCAAGTCGGGGGACGACGTCGCCGAGGTCAGGGTGAACGGGGAGGTGTCGGAGGCGGCGTCGGCGGCGCTGCGCGCGCTGGACTGGCCGCGTGGTGAACGGCTCTGCTGGGCCCGGCTGTTCGTCCTGCTGGCGGCCCCGGGCGCTGCGGACCCGGGCCCGGAGACCTCGTCGGCGGGCGCCCTGACGCCCGCCCCGACCCGCCCCGGGACCCCGGCGGCGGCGCGCCCCCGGGGACTGTTCAGCCGCTGGCGGCAGGCCAGACGGGCCGGCCGGTGACGCGCACGGACGGCCCCCTCCCCCACCGGCCCCACCGGGGGCCCGGCCGGTCAGCCGGCGATGTTGGAGATGCTCTTGGCGATCTGGCTCAGGAAGTCCTGGATCGGCTTGGCGGCCGTGCTCTGGTTGAGCATGAAGCCGAAGAGGGCGGCCAGGATGGCGTGCCCGACTTTCAGCTGCTTGTTGCGGATGAAGATCAGGCAGATGACGCCGAACAGGACCAGCGCGGAGACGGAGAGTGCCACCCGGACTCACTTCCTCGTTTCATAGCGGGACGCCATCGGCTGGCAGCCCCTGCGAAGCCGGACCCCGGCCTGTCCGACGGTCCCGAGGCGGAATTGGGGATCGTCCGACACGTCGCGGTCGGAGAGGGAGCCCGCTATGGCCGCACGGTGTCTGTCCTGCCGCACGTGACGCCCCCCATCCCCCGAATCCTGACCAGTCCCGCCCGGACTCAGTGTGGTCGAACGTGCCGATTGCGTAAAGGTCTGACTGTCAGTCGAACGCCGATATCCTGCGATGCGAGACGACTTTCCGCCGACCGAGACGATAGTCGAGTCGTTCTGACGAAACATCGGCGGGGCGCCGCTGAGCGGCCGGAAAACGCCCGGCGGGCCGGAGCGGAACAGGCTGGTCCGCTCTGCTGACGGCGGACCGGAAATGGCTGAAGATCAGCTACCAGGCTTGACAGCGGCTGCCCTTGGCATGTGCCCCGTTCAAGGGCGGCCGAGGAGGCGTCAGTCACGCCAGAGCAGCAGCACCGCGCGGTCGTCGTTGATGTCCCGGGCGACCGTCTCGATCAGCCGGGAGGCCGCGCCGCTGCCGGCGTCGGGACCGCTGCCGGGGACCAGCCGGTCGGCCTCGCCCATCAGCCGGTCCATCCCCTCGGAGAGGTCCCGGCCGGGCGCCTCCACCATGCCGTCGGTGCAGAGCAGCAGCACGTCACCGCGGTTCAGCCGGCCGCGGACGCCCTCGAACTTGGCGCCGTCGTAGATGCCGAGCAACGGGCCCTCGGTGGCCTCCTTGATCTCCCAGCACCCCGCGCCCGCGAGCCGCTGCATGCCCGGCAGGTGCCCGGCCGAGAGCAGCTCGTACTCACCGGTGTCCAGGTCGAGCACCAGGTGGACGGCGGTGGCGAAGCCCTCCTCCCAGGACTGGCGGAGCAGGTAGCCGTTGGCGGCGGGGAGGAAGTCGTGCGCGGGCAGCGAACCGACCAGGCCGCCGAAGGCGCCGGAGAGCAGCAGCGCCCGGGAGCCGGCGTCCATGCCCTTGCCGGAGACGTCCGCGAGGACCACCTCCAGCACCCGCTGGCCGGGGCCGGTCCGGGCGGCGACCACGAAGTCCCCGGAGAAGGACTGCCCGCCGGCCGGGCGCAGCGCCATGTCGGCGTGCCAGCCCGCGGGCAGCTCGGGGACGCGGCTCTGCACCCGCAGCCGCTCGCGCAGGTCGAAGAGCATGGTCGAGCCGCCCCACCAGGGCACGCCGACCCGGCTGCGGAACTGGGCCAGCAGCAGACCGCCGACCCCGGCCGCACCGACCACCAGGGCGGCGCCGGGGGTGACGCCGTAGGTGTAGGCGTCCGGGTTCTCGCTGGCGACCCGCTGGCCGGTGTGGATGACGGACTCGGCGGAGAGGCCGAGCGCGGCCAGCGCGTACAGCACCACCAGGGAGCCGGGGCGAAGCAGCAGGGCGGCGGCCAGGATGGGCAGCACCAGGGAGGTGGGCGGGGCCCAGGCGGGGATCCAGATGTTGAGCAGGATCAGCAGCGGGACCAGCAGGGACAGTGCGCAGAGCACGGGCCAGTCGGCGGCGCCGCCGCGGAAGTAGTCGACACCGGCGGTGCGCAGCCTTCGGCGGACCCGGCGGAGCCTCTTGCGCAACCGGGCCGTCACGGGGTCCGACACCACAGCGGCGCCGGGCCTCGTCGCAGTCGTCTGGGGCGGTGCGCCCGGCGGTCTGCCAGCCATGGGGCCCGACCCTATCCAGCGGTACGGGTCGGCGTCGACGGCTCGCGCACGGGCGGCAGCGGCGTGGCGCGGGCGCGTCAGCGGGTTTCGGCCGATTGCGGCGGTCGCAGCCGCTGCGTCAGGAAGCATGCGCCGGTTGGGCGTACGAACCACACGGACGGCGCCTGCGCCCCGCGCGCACCATTGTTTGCGCGCCGGCCAGGCGGAGTGGGCGCCGTGGGCGCTGTGGCCGATGACACAGCCGGTGACACAGCCGTCGGCGGGGCCGGTGACGGCGGCGGTGACAGCGTCGGTGACTCCGCCGCCGGCGCTCGCTCCACCGCACGCACGACGGCCGGCCGCGGTGGGGACACGCGGCCGGCCGTCAAGGAGTCGGGAGGGGTGATCAGCCCTGCGGGTGATGGGCCGGGATGGGCGGGAGCTCGCCGGTGGTCTCGTAGTCGCTCAGCATCTCGATCCGGCGGGTGTGCCGCTCGTCGCCGCTGTACGGGGTGTTGAGGAAGACCTCGACGAACTTGGTCGCCTCCTCCCGGGTGTGCATCCGGCCGCCGATGGAG
Source organism: Kitasatospora sp. NPDC088548 (assembly GCF_044753005.1). Lineage (NCBI taxonomy): Bacteria > Bacillati > Actinomycetota > Actinomycetes > Kitasatosporales > Streptomycetaceae > Kitasatospora > Kitasatospora sp. NPDC088548. The sequence continues at coordinate 37,853 of NZ_JBIVMI010000004.1, read as the reverse complement.
ACCACGTTGGCGTTGTTGTGCTCGCGGCCGAGCGCGGCGGTCTGCTCGCTCCAGGCCAGCGCCGCCCGCACGCCCTTGACCTTGTTGGCGGCGATCGCCTCGCCGTTGCCCGAGCCACCGATCACGATGCCCAGCGCCTGCGGGTCGGCGGCGGTGCGCTCGGCGGCCCGCAGGCAGAACGGCGGGTAGTCGTCGGCGGCGTCGTAGATGTGCGGCCCGCAGTCGACGGGCTCGTGGCCGGCCTCCTTCAGCCACTCCACGAGGTGGTTCTTCAGTTCGTATCCGGCATGGTCGGAGCCCAGGTACACGCGCATGCCCATGAGTGTGGCATGCGCGCGCGCCCGGGCCGCGCAGGGGGCGCTCAGCGGCGGCCGAGAAGCTTCCAGGCGAGCGGCAGGGCCCCGGCCGCGAAGGCGGCCTTCAGGGCGTCGCCGACCAGGTACGGGTAGAGGCCCAGCTCGGCGGCCCGGGCCAGCGGGACGTCCAGCGAGAAGGCCAGGTACGGCACGCCGACGGCGTAGATGGCGAGGCTGCCGAGGACCATGGTGGCGGCGGTGTTCAGCGGGGTGCGGTCGGCGCCGCGGCGGGCCAGCGCGCCGGTGAGGCCGGCCGCGAGGACGAAGCCGAGCACATAGCCGAGCGAGGGCATCGCCCAGCCGGAGGTGCCCTCGGCGAACCAGGGCAGGCCCGCCAGGCCGGCGAGCAGGTAGAGGCCGAGCGAGGCGATGCCCCGGCGGGCCCCCAGCGCGGTGCCGACCAGCAGCGCGGCGAAGGTCTGGCCGGTGACGGGCACCGGCGAGCCGGGGATGTTCACCGAGAGCTGGGCGGCCACACCGGTCAGGGCGGCGCCGCCGGCCACCAGGGCCAGGTCGCGGACCTGGGCGCCCAGCCGGGTGCTCGCGGCGGGCAGCAGGTCGGCCAGAACGGCGCGGCTCGGTATCGGGGTGCTGGCAGTGGCCATCGGGGTTCCTCCGCACGGTGGGGACGGGTCGGCGATCGGATGATCAGGTGAGTGAACATCTGTGAACCTACGCGCTGATCCACTTCGTCACCGTCGGGGAACCTGACAAACCGCCGCGGGCGGACGTTGTCGGGTCCGGCCGAGACGACGCAATGTGACCTCCTGTGCCGCTTACCGTCACCGGCCGGTCCGCATCGTGGTCCGGAATGGGGCATTCTTGGCATGGACAGCCGTGTCACCGGATATTGGGCAAATCGCACCGCATTCCGAACAGTCTGGATCCACCCTCATGGCCCGTACCACCGCGCCGTCGACGCCGGGGACGACCTCCACCGCTTCCCCGGCCGGCGGCCAGCAGCTCTCCCACGGCCTCAAGCAGCGTCACCTCTCGATGATCGCGCTGGGCGGGGTGATCGGCGCCGGCCTCTTCGTCGGCTCCGGGGCGGGCATCGCGGCGGCCGGGCCCGCCATCATCCTGGCGTTCACCTTCTCCGGCCTGCTGGTCATGCTGATCATGCGGATGCTCGGCGAGATGTCGGCCGCGCGCCCGGCCTCCGGCTCCTTCTCCGTGCACGCCGAGAAGGAGCTCGGTCCCTGGGCCGGGATCACCGCCGGCTGGATGTACTGGGTGATGCTCTGCTGCGGCGTCGCCGCCGAGGCCACCGCCGCCGGGCGGATCGTCAACGGCTGGGTCCCCGGCGTCTCGTCCTGGGTCTGGGTCGCCCTGTTCATGGTCTTCTTCTGCGCCAGCAACCTCACCGCGGTGAAGAACTTCGGCGAGTTCGAGTTCTGGTTCGCCGCCATCAAGGTCGCCGCGATCATCGCCTTCCTGGTGCTCGGCGCGCTCGGCGTCACCGGCGTGCTCGGCCCTGGCGCGCCCGGCACCCACAACCTCACCGGCCAGGGCGGCTTCCTGCCCACCGGCGTCAGCGGGCTGATCGTCGGCCTGCTCGCCTCGGTGTTCGCCTACGGCGGTCTGGAGACCGTCACCATCGCCGCCGCCGAGTCCGACGACCCCAAGAAGAACGTCGCCAACGCGGTGCGCACGGCGGTCTGGCGCATCGCGATCTTCTACATCGGCTCGATGGCCCTGGTCGTCACCCTGGTCTCCTGGAAGGACCCGGCGGTCGTGCAGAACGGCCCCTACGTGACGGTCCTGCGCCACCTGGGCGTGCCCGGTGCCGGGACGATCATGGAGGCCGTGGTGCTGATCGCCCTGCTCTCCGCGATGAACGCCAACATCTACGGCGCCTCCCGGATGGCGTACTCGCTGGTCGGCCGCGGCCAGGGGCCCAAGGCGCTGGCGAAGGTCGGCGGCGGGGTGCCCCGGCGGGCCGTGCTGGCCTCCTGCCTGTTCGGCTTCGCCGCGGTCCTGGCCGCCAAGTTCTGGCCGGACACCGTCTTCACCTGGCTGATGAACACCACCGGCGTCGCCATCCTGGTGGTCTGGCTGTTCATCTGCGTCGTCCAGCTGCGGATGCGCCGCCGGCTGGAGCGCGAGGCACCCGAGCTGCTCAGCGTCAGGATGTGGGGCTACCCGTACCTGACCTGGATCGCGATGGCCGCCGTGGTCGGCATCCTCGGGCTGATGACCACCACCGAGGGCGACCGGCAACAGCTGTACGCGGCCGGTGTGCTGGTCGCCGTACTGTCCGCGGCGGGCCTGCTCAAGCAGCGCCGGGACGCCCGGGCGCACTGAGAACGGCACAGCACGAGGGCCCGGTACCGCTCGCGTCGGTACCGGGCCCTCGTGGTGTGCGCTGCCGGGGCTACTCGAAGGACGGGCCCGCCGTGCGGGTGCGCTTGATCTCGTAGAAGCCGGGGGTGGAGGCGACCAGCAGGGTGCCGTCCCACAGCCGGGCGGCGGCCTCGCCGCGCGGGGCCGGGGTGACCACCGGGCCGAAGAAGGCGACCCGCTCGCCGTCCACGCCCTCGACCGCGATCACCGGGGTGCCGACGTCCTCGCCGACCAGGGTGATGCCCTCCTGGTGCGAGGCGCGCAGGGCCTCGTCGTACGCGTCGGTGTCGGCCGCGTCGGCCAGCTCGGCCGGCAGGCCGGCCGCGACCAGGGCGGCCTCGACGGTCTCGCGGTTCTGCGGCAGGGCCTGGTTGTGGAAGCGGGTGCCCAGCTCGGTGTAGAGCCGCCCGAGCACCTCCTCCCCGTGCTTCTGGGCGGCGGCGACGCAGACCCGGACCGCGCCCCAGGCGTTGTCCAGCAGGTCGCGGTACTCCTGCGGAAGATCACGGTGCTCGTTCAGCACGGACAGGCTCATCACGTGCCAGTTCACGTCCACCGGGCGGAGCTGCTGGACCTCGATCAGCCAGCGGGACGTCATCCAGGCCCACGGGCAGGCCGGGTCGAACCAGAAGTCGGCGGTCTTGCGCTCAGCGGCAGTCGTCACGGCTGTCGTCCTTCGTGAGTGGTGAGGCGGGCCCCGCACGGGGTCTTCCCCGGACCCAACGCCCGCCCCGCACCGCTGATTCCGGGACGACGGAGTCGGCCTGTGCAATGGTACCGGCGTGGCGAGCCGTGAAAGGATGCCATCGGTGCGTACGACACCGCACCCAGACCGCATCACCCGATGAACGCACCACCATGCGAGCCGGACAAAGGAGTACCGCCGTGCCGGGTAAGAACCTGAGCCGCGACGAAGCCCAGCAGCGGGCCAGCATCCTGGCCGTGGACGGCTACCAGGTCCGGCTGGACGTGACCTCCGCCCCCGACCCGGCGGCCGCCACCTTCCGCTCCACCACCACGATCGCCTTCCGCTGCACCGAGCCGGGCGCCTCGACCTTCCTCGACCTGCTCGCCCCCACCGTGCGCTCGGTCGTCCTCAACGGCCGCGCGCTCGACCCGGCCACCGCCTTCGACGGCGCCCGGGTGCACGTCGACGGCCTGGCCGCGGAGAACGTCCTCGTCGTGGACGCCGACTGCGCGTACAGCCGCACCGGCGAGGGCCTGCACCGCTTCACCGACCCGGTGGACGGCGAGACCTACCTCTACACCCACTACGAGCCGGCCGACGCCCGCCGGGTCTTCGCCGACTTCGAACAGCCCGACCTGAAGGCGCCGTTCACCTTCACCGTCGCCGCGCCGGCCGCCTGGGACGTCCGGTCCAACGCCGTCCACGAGCGCGTGACCGACGAAGGCGCCGCCCGCGTCTGGGAGTTCGCCCCCACCCAGCCGATCTCCACCTATCTGACCGCCGTCGTCGCCGGCCCGTACCACGTCGCCCGCGACCACTACAGCCGCGTGCTGCCCGACGGCACCACCCTGGAGATCCCGCTCTCCGCGCTGTGCCGCAAGTCGCTCGCGCCCTACTTCGACGCGGACGAGATCCTCGGCGTCACCAAGCTCGGACTCGACTTCTTCCACGAGGAGTTCGACTACCCGTACCCCTTCGGCAAGTACGACCAGGCCTTCGTGCCCGAGTACAACATCGGCGCGATGGAGAACCCGGGCTGCGTGACCTTCCGCGAGGAGTTCATCTTCCGTTCGAGGGTCACCGACGCCGCCTACGAGAGCCGGGCCAACGTCATCCTGCACGAGATGGCCCACATGTGGTTCGGCGACCTGGTCACCATGCGCTGGTGGGACGACCTGTGGCTGAAGGAGTCGTTCGCCGACTTCATGGGCTCCTACGCGCTGATCGGCGCCCGCACCCGCTACTCCGGCGCCTGGGTCACCTTCGCCAACCAGCGCAAGGCCTGGGCCTACCGGCAGGACCAGTTCCCGACCACCCACCCGATCACCGCGGACATCCGCGACCTCGAGGACGCCAAGCTCAACTTCGACGGCATCACCTACGCCAAGGGCGCCTCGGTGCTCAAGCAACTGGTGGCGTACGCCGGTTCGGAGGCCTTCTTCGAGGGCGCCCGCCGCTACTTCAAGCGGCACGCCTTCGGCAACACCGAACTCACCGACCTGCTGGACATCCTGGAGGAGACCAGCGGCCGCGACCTCAAGTCCTGGGCCGCCACCTGGCTGCAGACCGCCGGTGTCAACTCGCTCACCCCGCAGGTCACGGTGGACTCCGAGGGCCGGATCACCGAACTCGCCCTCCTCCAGGACGGCGAGACCCTGCGCCCGCACCGGATCGCGGTCGGCCTCTACCACCGGGACGCCGACGGCACGCTGGTGCGCACCGAGCGGATCGAGCTGGACGTCACCGGCGCCCGCACCGTGGTCGCCGAGGCCGTCGGCCGCGCCCGGCCCGCGCTGGTGCTGCTCAACGACGACGACCTGACGTACTGCAAGATCCGTTTCGACGCCGAGTCGTTGGAGACGCTGCGCACCGGTCTCGGCGACATCCGGAGCGACCTGGCCCGGGCGCTCGCCTGGTCCGCGGTGTGGAACCTGACCCGCGACAGCCTGATGCCGGCCCACGACTACGTCGCCCTGGTGCTGCGCTTCGCCGGGCAGGAGTCCAACATCGGCGTGCTGCAGTCACTGCACCAGCAGGCCAGGAGCGCCGTCGACCTGTACGCCGACCCGGCCTGGCGCGGCGAGGGCGGCCGGCTGCTGGCCGACGGCGCGCTGCGCGAGCTGCGCGCCGCCGTCCCCGGCAGCGACCACCAGCTGGCCTGGGCCCGCTTCCTGGCGCAGACCGCCAGTGGTTCCGAGCACCTCGGCCTGGTGCGCGGTCTGCTGGCCGGCACCGCCCGGATCGACGGCCTGGACGTGGACCAGGAGCTGCGCTGGTCGCTCTGGCTGGCACTGGCGGTGGCCGGCCAGGCCACCGACGAGGAGCTGGCCGAGGAGCTGAAGGCCGACCACACCGCCAGTGGGAAGCGGCAGTACACCGAGTGCCTGGCCGCCCGGCCGACCGCCGAGGCCAAGGCCGCCGCCTGGTCGGCCGTGGTCGACTCGGACGAACTGCCCAACGCCCTGGTCGAGGCGAACATCGCGGGCTTCGCGGTGCCCGCCCACCGCGACCTCACCGCGCTGTACGCGGCGCCGTACTTCAAGCTGCTGGAGCGGGTCTGGGCCGAGCGCACGATCGAGATCGCGATGCGGATCGTCGGCGGCTTCTTCCCCCGCGCGCAGACCAGCGAGCAGACCCTGGCCGAGGTGGACGGCTGGCTCGACGGCCACCCGGGCGCCGCGCCCGCGCTGCGCCGGCTGGTGCTGGAGTGCCGTGACGACCTGGCCCGGGCGCTCTCCGCGCAGGCCTGCGACCGCGGCTGAGCCCGGCCGTCCGAAGGGAGGACCCCGCCGCGAACGTTCGCGGCGGGGTCCTCGGTTTGCGGGGCCTGTCAGCCTGCGGCGGGCCTCAGTTGCCGCGCAGACCGCGGTCCAGGGCGGCGATCCCGCTGCCCTGGGCGTCGTCGCCGTCCAGCGACCAGACCATCACACCGGCCAGGTCGTTCCAACGGGCGTAGCGGGCCTTCTCGGTGAGCACCTCGGCGCTGTCGTAGCTGTAGAAGGTGCTGCCGTCGTACTTCCAGGACGCGCCGTGGTCGCGGTCGACGTAGACCTTGCCGGGCAGCGCGTTGATCTCCTTGTAGGACAGGTCGGGGGCGGCGCTGCTGGCCGGCTGGTGCAGGCCGTTGCGGTTGCCGGCCGGGACGTTCGTCCAGCCGTGGCCGTAGAGCGGCGTGCCGAGCACGGTCTGCTGGGACGGCAGGCCGAGCTGGGCGTAGTGGTCGACGGCCTTGTCCGCGCTGCGCTGGCGCGGCTCGGGGTCGTGCGGGTCGGAGTAGAGGTTGGCCTGGTGGTTGGTCGGGCCCTTGCCCTCCCACGGGCCGTGCAGGTCGTAGGTCATCAGGTTGAGCCAGTCGATCGACCGGGCCAGCTCCGGCAGCTCCAGCCGGTCCGCGACGGTCTCGTTGGCGGCCACGGCGGCGGTCAGCAGGTAGTGCGGGCCCTTCTTGCCGCTGAGCGCGTCCAGCTGGCGGCGGAACTCCTGCACCAGCAGGGTGAAGTTGCGGCCGTCCTCGGGCCGGACGATGTTGCCCTCGTCACCGCCGCCGCCCGGGTACTCCCAGTCGAGGTCGATGCCGTCGAAGACGCCCGCGGCCACACCCGTGCCGCCCTCCGCGGTACCGAGGCGGGGCAGGTTGCCCTTGAGGTAGAGGTCGACGCAGGAGGAGACGAACTTCTTGCGGGAGGCGTCCGTGGCGGCCGCGTCCGAGAAGTACTTGGACCAGCTCCAGCCGCCGAGCGAGATCACCGTCTTCAGCTGCGGGTTCTTGGCCTTGAGCTTGCGCAGCTGGTTGAAGTGGCCCTTGAGCTGCTGGTCGGCGGTGTCGGCCACGCCGTCCACCGACTCCGCGGCGCTGAACGGGCGCTGGTAGTCGTTCAGGGCGTCGCCCTGGCCCGCGTCGTTGGTCTCGAAGCAGGTGCCGTCGGCGGAGACGTTGCCGAAGGCGTAGTTGATGACGGTGATCTTCCCGGCCTGGCCGGACTCCTGCACCCGCTTGGCGGAGCTGTCGGCGCCCCACTGGGTGAAGTAGCCGACCCGCTGCCCCTTGAGCTTCGGGCCGTTGTCACGGTCCTGGGCCTGGGCCGTGGGGGCGGCGATCGTGGCGGCCACCGTGGCGGCGGCGATGAGGGCAGCGGTACGACTGAGCATGCGCATACGAGAAGACCTGCGGCTTTCTCTGATTCAGCATCAAATGGTCTGGACCAAGCTGACACAGAGGTTTAGTCCATTTGATCGAGACGCACAAGAGGCCGGACCACAGTGACGCGATCCGGCCTCTTGACTGTCTCTTTACCGACGGGGGATCAGCCCCGCCGCCCCGGCTGTCAGCCGATCAGGCTGCGCAGCACGTACTGCAGGATGCCGCCGTTGCGGTAGTAGTCCGCCTCACCGGGGGTGTCGATGCGGACGACCGCGTCGAACTCGATGGTCGCGGCCGCGCCGACCGCCTTGACCTTGACGGTCGCCGGGGTGCGGCCCTCGTTGAGCTCGGTCACACCGGTGAAGGAGAAGGTCTCCTCGCCGGTCAGGCCGAGGGAGTCGGCGTTCTCGCCCTCCGGGAACTGCAGCGGCAGGACGCCCATGCCGATCAGGTTCGAGCGGTGGATGCGCTCGTACGACTCGGCGATGACGGCCTTGACGCCCAGCAGCGCGGTGCCCTTGGCGGCCCAGTCACGGGACGAACCGGAGCCGTACTCCTTGCCGGCCAGGACGACCAGCGGGGTGCCGGCGGCCTGGTAGTTCTGCGCGGCGTCGTAGATGAACGACACCGGGCCGTCGGCCTGGGTGAAGTCGCGGGTGTAGCCGCCCTCGGTGCCCGGCGCGATCTGGTTGCGCAGACGGATGTTGGCGAAGGTGCCGCGGATCATCACCTCGTGGTTGCCACGGCGCGAGCCGTACGAGTTGAAGTCGCGCTTCTCCACACCGTTGGCGGTCAGGTACTGCGCCGCCGGGGTGCCCGGCTTGATGTTGCCGGCCGGGGAGATGTGGTCGGTGGTGACCGAGTCGCCCAGCTTGGCCAGGACGCGGGCGCCGGCGATGTCGGTCACCGGGCTCGGGGTCTTGGCCATGCCCTCGAAGTACGGGGGCTTGCGGACGTAGGTGGACTCGGCGTCCCACTCGAAGGTGTTGCCGGTCGGGACGGGCAGCGACTGCCAGCGGTGGTCGCCCGCGAAGACGTCCTGGTAGCCCTTGTCGAACATGGCCTCGTCGATGGAGCCCGCGACGACGTCGGCGACCTCCTTCTCGGACGGCCAGATGTCGGCGAGGAAGACATCGTTGCCGTCGGCGTCCTGACCCAGGGCGTCCTTGGCGATGTCGATGTTCATGTTGCCGGCGAGGGCGTAGGCGACCACCAGCGGCGGCGAGGCCAGGTAGTTCATCTTGACGTCCGGGTTGATCCGGCCCTCGAAGTTGCGGTTGCCGGAGAGCACCGAGACGACCGCCAGGTCGGCCTCGTTGACGGCGGCCGAGACCTCCTCGGGCAGCGGGCCCGAGTTGCCGATGCAGGTGACGCAGCCGTAGCCGACCAGGTTGAAGCCCAGCTTCTCCATGTACGGGAGGAGGCCGGCCTTCTCGTAGTAGTCCATGACGACCTTGGAGCCGGGCGCCAGGGTGGTCTTGACCCAGGGCTGGACCCGCAGGCCCTTCTCCACGGCCTTCTTCGCCAGCAGGGCGGCGCCCAGCATGACGGAGGGGTTGGAGGTGTTGGTGCAGGAGGTGATCGAGGCGATCACGACCGCGCCGTTGTCGATCTCGTACGTCGAGCCGTCGGGGGCGGTGACGGTGGTCGGCTTCGAGGCCTCGGCGGAGTAGGCCGGCAGCGCCTCGGCGAACTTCTCGGCGGCCTCGGCCAGGATCACGCGGTCCTGCGGGCGCTTCGGGCCGGAGATCGACGGGACGACGGTGGAGACGTCCAGCTCGAGGTACTCGGAGTAGACCGGCTCGACCGACGGGTCGTGCCAGAGGCCCTGCTCCTTGGCGTACGCCTCGACCAGGGCGAGCTGCTGCTCGTCGCGGCCGGTGAGCTTCAGGTAGCTGATGGTCTCGGCGTCGATCGGGAAGATCGCACAGGTCGAGCCGAACTCCGGCGACATGTTGCCGATGGTGGCGCGGTTGGCCAGCGGGATCGCCGAGACGCCCTCGCCGTAGAACTCGACGAACTTGCCGACCACACCGTGCTTGCGCAGCATCTCGGTGATGGTGAGCACCAGGTCGGTGGCGGTGGTGCCGGCCGGCAGCTGGCCGTTGAGCTTGAAGCCGACCACGCGCGGGATCAGCATGGAGACCGGCTGGCCCAGCATCGCGGCCTCTGCCTCGATGCCGCCGACGCCCCAGCCCAGCACGCCCAGGCCGTTGACCATGGTGGTGTGCGAGTCGGTGCCGACGCAGGTGTCCGGGTACGCCTGGCCGCCGCGGACCATGACGGTACGGGCCAGGTGCTCGATGTTCACCTGGTGGACGATGCCGGTGCCGGGCGGGACGACCTTGAACTCGTCGAACGCGGTCTGGCCCCAGCGCAGGAACTGGTAGCGCTCCTTGTTGCGGCCGTACTCGATCTCGACGTTCTGGACGAAGGCGTCCGGGGTGCCGAACTTGTCGGCGATGACGGAGTGGTCGATGACCAGCTCGGCCGGGGCCAGCGGGTTGATCTTGGCCGGGTCGCCGCCCAGCTCCTTGACGGCCTCACGCATGGTGGCGAGGTCGACCACGCACGGCACACCGGTGAAGTCCTGCATGATCACGCGGGCCGGGGTGAACTGGATCTCCTGGCTCGGCTGAGCGGTGGCGTCCCAGTTGCCGAGGGCGCGGATGTGGTCGGCGGTGATGTTCGCGCCGTCCTCCGTGCGGAGCAGGTTCTCCAGCAGCACCTTGAGGCTGTACGGCAGCCGCTCGGAACCCTCGACGGCGGAGAGCTTGAAGATCTCGTACGACTCGTCGCCCACCTGCAGCGAGCTGCGGGCGTCGAAGCTGTTCGCGGACACGACTGACTCCTTCTAGGTGCTTCGTGCGGTATCCGGCCCACGCGGTGGTAAGGTCAGCCTTACTTAGGCTTACCTTTCCCGCATCGCCGGCGAGCGCCTCTCGGCAAGTATCTTGATGTCGAGATATATCGTAGTGGGCAGTTATCTCGATGTCGAGATAAACCATAGTGCATGGTGCCGCGTTCACCACGTCGGCACCACCCCCCACTCCACCCTCCGCCCACCAGCGGCCTTCGCGCAGCTTTTCGACGGCCTTCCCGTCGCCGGAACACCCTCTCCGGGCCTCCCCTCGCACCCCGCGCTCCCCTCCCTCCGGGCTCTCCCCCCTCCCCTCCCGGCGGCTCCGCGCCCGGGTACGGTGGCCGTCAGTTGACACGCTGGGACAGGCCGGGGGCCTACTGATGATCGTGGTGGACGCGTCGGCACTGGTGCTCGCGCTGGCGGACGAGGGCGAGCGCGGGGAGGCCGCCCGGGCCGAACTCGCGGCGGGCGGCGAGTGGGTCGCCCCCGAGCACCTGCTGATCGAGGTGATGCAGTCGCTGCGCGGGCTCTACCTGGCGAAGGAGCTCACCGCCGAACGGGTCGGCGAGCTCGCGGCCCGGCTGCCCTCACTGGCGATCCGGAAGGTCGAACTGGCACCGCTGCTCGGCCGGATCTGGGAGCTCAAGGACAACCTCACCCCGGACGACGCCGCCTATGTAGCGGTCGCCGAACAGTACGGGGCGCCGCTGGTGACGGCGGACCTGCGGCTGATGCGCGCCAGCGGACCGCGCTGCGAGATCCGGGGCATCCGGCGCTCGGCGGAGTGAGACCGGGCGAGGTGCGGGCGGGCGGGCCGGGGCGGACTCATGGGCGGGGGTGTCCGTTGGCGGGGGTGTCCGTTCGGGGCGGCGGCCGTTGAGCAGGGGGCACGCCCGTTCCGCAGCCCCGAAAGGCCCTCCGATGCCCGCTTCGTACGCCGCCGCGCTGCTCCCGCTCGCCCTGCTGGCGCCCGCCGCGCCCGCCGCAACGGCTTCGACCGCCGTCCCCGCCCTGCCGCTCCTGGTGATCGAGGCCGACTTCGATCCGGCCACGGCCTTCGTCCCGCCGGCCGCCATCAGCCACGCACCGGACCTGGTGCCCTACGGCTCCCACGTCCGGGTGGTGGTGGACCGCACGGTGGCCGGGCGGACGGTGCTGACGCTGACCACCGCCGGCCTCGCCCCGGACCATGACTTCCCGGCCCATCTGCACACCGGTACGTGCGGCGCCGACCCGGCCGCGTCCGGCCCGCACTACCAGGACGCCGTGGACCCGGTGCAGCCGTCCACCGACCCCGCGTACGCCAATGAGAGCAACGAGCTGCGGCTGACCCTGCACACCGACGACCGGGGCGACGCCGCTGCGACGACCTCGGTGGCCTGGCACCCCCGGCCGGGCGAGGCGCGCTCGCTGGTGCTGCACGCCGGCAGCCCGGCCGGCCCGCACGGCGCGGGCGACCGGGCCGCCTGTGTGAACCTGGAGTTCTGAGCTACGCCCCGAGAGTGGCGACCAGCACGGCCTTGATGGTGTGCAGGCGGTTCTCCGCCTGGTCGAACACGATGGAGTGCTCCGACTCGAACAACTCGTCGGTGCACTCCAGCTCGGACATCCCGGTCGCCTCGTGCATCTGCTGCCCGACCACCGTGCCGAGGTCGTGGAAGGCGGGCAGACAGTGCAGGAACCGCACGGCCGGGTTGCCGGTGGCCCGGACGGTGTCCATCGACACCTGGTACGGCTTGAGCAGGGCGATCCGCTCGGCCCAGACCTCCTTGGGCTCACCCATCGAGACCCAGACGTCGGTGTAGAGGAAGTCGGCACCGGCCACGCCCGCGTCCACGTCCTCGGTGAGGGTGATCCGGGCACCGGTGGACTCGGCGAGCGCGTTGGCCGCCTTCTGGACGTCCTCGGCCGGCCAGAGCGCACGGGGCGCGACGATCCGGATGTCCATGCCGAGCAGGGCGCCGGTCACGAGCAGCGAGTTGCCCATGTTGGAGCGGGCGTCGCCGAGGTAGGCGAGGGCGACCTCGGTGAGCGGCTTGGCGGTGTGCTCCTTGATCGTCAGCACGTCGGCGAGCATCTGGGTGGGGTGCCACTCGTCGGTGAGGCCGTTCCAGACCGGAACACCGGCGAACGCGGCCAGCTCCTCGACGATCTCCTGGCCGTGGCCCCGGTACTCGATGCCGTCGAACATCCGGCCGAGCACCCGAGCGGTGTCCTTGATCGACTCCTTGTGGCCGATCTGCGAGCCGGCCGGGTCCAGGTAGGTGGTGGTCGCGCCCTGGTCGTGGGCGGCGACCTCGAAGGCGCAGCGCGTCCGGGTGGAGGTCTTCTCGAAGATCAGCGCGATGTTCTTGCCGCGCAGCCGGGGCTGCTCGGTGCCCGCGTACTTCGCCGCCTTGAGCTGGGCGGCGAGGTCCACCAGGAAGCGGAACTCCTGGGGCGTGAAGTCGAGCTCCTTGAGGAAGTGCCTGTTCCGGAGGTTGAACGCCATGCCGGGCTCCTGGGGTGACGGGACGGAGATGAAGCGGAAATTGTATACGATACTCGGAATTTGTATGCAATAACTACGGTGGTACGGGCCCCACGGAACGACCGTAGGGCCCGTACACCTCTGCCGCTACAGCCGGGGGTCGACCGGCTCGGACTCCAGCGCGAGCACCGCGAAGACCGGCTCGTGCACCCGCCAGAGCGGCTCGCCGGCCGCCAGCCGGTCCAGCGCCTCCAGGCCGAGCGCGTACTCGCGCAGCGCCAGGGAGCGCTTGTGGCCGAGGAAGCGCTGCCGCAACTGGTCCAGGTACTCGGTGTAGTCCGGGCCGTAGATGATCCGCAGATACTCCCGACCGCGTACCTTCACCCCGGGCTGGACCAGCCCGCCCGGCCTGCCCTCGCCCGCCTTGCCGCGGACCAGGGACGCCAGCGGCTTGACCACCATGCCCTCGCCACCAGCCCCGGTCAGCTCCTCCCACCAGGCGATGCCCGCGGCGACGGACGCCTCGTCGGTGGTGTCCACCAGCAGCCGGCCGGTCCGGTGCAGGATCGGGGTGCGCGAGCCGTCGCCGCCGTCATCGCTGTCCGTGCCACCGGCGTGGTCGGCCTCGCCCAGGCGGTCGACCCAGGCGAGGTGCTCGTCGTGCGGGCGCACCGCGAGGTTCGCCCCCTCGGCCGCCAGCACCTGGAACGGCGCCAGCCGGATGCCCGACAGGCCCTCGGTCGGCCAGCAGTACCGCCGGTAGGCCTCGACGAACGCCTGCGCGTCGGCGGCGCGCTGCCGCTGGCGAGCGGTCAGCCCTGCCACGTCCAGCCCACGGCCGGCCGCCTGCTCAAGCACGGAGAGCACCGGGGGCAGCGCCGCGCCCGCCGCCGCGCCGACCGCCGCGTACTGGCGGCGCAGCAGCTCGACGGCCTTGAGCGACCACGGCATCAGCTCGGCGTCCAGCAGCAGCCAGCCGGTGCCCAGCTCCTCGAACAGCCCGGAGCGCTCGGCCGCGGCCCGCACCCTGCCCAGCACGGCCGAGGTGAGCTCGTCGTCACTGAGGAACGCCCGGCCGGTCCTGGTCCAGATCGCGCCCGGCCCGGCGATGCCGAACCGCTTCTCCAGCGCCGTGTCGTCCCGGGCGACCAGCACCACCGCGCGGGAGCCCATGTGCTTCTCCTCGCAGATCACCTGCTGGACGCCGTCCTCGCGGTAGGCGAAGAAGGCCTCCTCCGGGTGTTCGAGGTAGCCGGACCGGCGCGAGGTGGCGCTCGGTGCCATCGTCGGCGGGAGGTACGCCAGCAGCCGCGGGTCGATCGCGAACCGGCTCATCACCTCCAGCGCGGCGGCCGCGTTCTCCTCCCGGACGGCGACCCGGCCGTGCAGCGTCGTCTCGACGACCCGACGGCCCGCCACATCGGCGAGGTCCAGCGGACGGCCCTCGCGTGAGCCCGGCGCGTCCGTGAGCATCGGCCGGACCGGCTCGTACCACTCCCGCTCGGCCTCGACGCCGACCAGCTCGCGCTCCGGGTAGCGCAGCGCGGTCAGGCTGCCGCCGAAGACGCACCCGGTGTCCAGGCAGATGGTGTTGTTGAGGAAGCTCGCCATCGGCACCGGCGTGTGGCCGTAGACCACCAGCGCCCTGCCCCGGTACTCCTCCGCCCAGGGGTAGCGCACCGGCAGCCCGTACTCGTCGGTCTCGCCGGTGGTGTCCCCGTACAGCGCGTGCGAGCGCACCCGGCCGGAGGCGCGGCCGTGGTACTTCTCCGGCAGACCGGCGTGGCAGACCACCAGGGCGCCACCGTCCAGCAGGTAGTGGCTGATCAGACCACGCATGAACGCCCGGACCTCGGCGCGGAACTCCTCCGACTCACCCGCCAGCTGGTCCAGCGACTCCTGGAGGCCGTGCGAGACGGTGACCTTCTTGCCGTCCATCGCCCGGCCGAGCTTGTTCTCGTGATTGCCCGGGACACAGATCGCGTGCCCGGCCGCCACCATGCCCATCACCAGGCGCAGCACACCCGGCGTGTCCGGGCCGCGGTCGACCAGGTCACCGACGAAGACCGCCGTCCGGCCCTGCGGGTGCACGGCGTCCACCGGGCGGTTCACGGCGTCCCGGGTGAGCGTGTAGCCGAGGCGGGTGAGCAGGGTCTCCAGCTCGGAGCGGCAGCCGTGGATGTCGCCCACGATGTCGAACGGGCCGGTGAGGTGGCGCAGGTCGTTGAAGCGCTTCTCCGGCACGATCTCGGCGGACTCCACCTCGGCCTCACCGCGCAGGATGTGCACCTTGCGGAAGCCCTCACGCTCCAGCCCGCGCAGCGAGCGGCGCAGTTCCCGGTTCTGCCGCGGGATCACGTGGGCCGGCAGCTGCCGGTCCGGCCGGGTCTTGTTGCGCTCGGCGCAGACACCCGGCGGGATGTCCAGCACGATCGCGATCGGCAGCACGTCGTGGTCACGGGCGATCCTGACCAGCTGCTTGCGCGCCTCCTGCTGGACGTTGGTGGCGTCCACCACGGTCAGCCGACCGGCGGCCAGGCGCTTGCCGACGATGTAGTGCAGCACGTCGAAGGCCTCGGAGGAGGCCGACTGGTCGTTCTCGTCGTCCGCCACCAGGCCCCGGCAGAAGTCCGAGGAGATCACCTGGGTCGGCAGGAAGTGCTTGCGGGCGAAGCTGGACTTGCCCGCGCCGCTGGTGCCGATCAGCACGACGAGGGAGACGTCCGTGACCGGCAGCCGACGGCCCCGGCCGGAGGCATCCGGCTCGGCGGGGGTGGCCGGCTCGGCGGGGTTCACGGCCCCGGCGGTGCCCGCCTGCCCGGCAGGGGCTGCCTCGTCCAGCGGCGACTCGGACAGTACGTCGTCGGTCATCGGGTCTCGCCCCCTTCGGGCGTCGTGCGGGCAACAGCGTCGGTGTCAGTGTCGGTGTCGGTGTCAATGCCGGTACCAGTACTGGTACCGGCAGGGGTAGTACCGGCGATGGCGGTACCGACGACGGTAGCCGCGACCGGGGTACCGATCCGGAAGAGGGCGAGCTGAGTCGGCGCGCCCACCTCCGGGTCTTCCGGGCCGACCGGGCGGACCACGACCGTGTAGCCGTACGTCGCCGCGACCCGCTCGGCCCAGGCACGGAACTGTGCGCGGTCCCACTCGAAGCGGTGGTCGGCGTGCCGGACGTGACCGGCCGGCAGGCTCTCCCAGCGGACGTTGTACTCGGCGTTCGGCGTGGTGACGACGACCGCCGCCGGGCGGGCCGCGCCGAGCACCGCGTACTCCAGGGCCGGCAGTCGGGGCAGGTCCAGGTGCTCGATGACCTCGCAGAGCACGGCCGCGTCGAAGCCCTTCAGCCGCGCGTCGGTGTACGTCAGCGCGCCCTGGACCAGCGTGACCCGGGCCGCCTGGCGCTCCGACATCCGCTCCAGCCTCAGCTTGCGCGCGGCCGCGGACAGCGCCCGCGCGGAGACGTCCACGCCGAGGACCTCGGCGATCCGGGGGTCCTTCAGCAACGCGCCGATCAACTCGCCCTGCCCGCAGCCGAGATCGGCCACCCGGGCCGCCCCGACCTCACTCAGCGCGGCCAGGATCGCCACCCGGCGCCGCTCGGCGAGGGAGATCTGCTTCTCCTCCTGCTCGCCCGGCCGCACCGGGGCGTCGGCCGCAGCGGCCCCGGCGTCCGGCGTGCTCCCGGTCCGGTCGGTGTCGTCGACCGCGTTGTCGATCTCCTCGACCTCGCGGTCGTCGGCCTCCGCCAGCCGGGCCAGCTCCAGCCGCTCCATCGCCGTCCGGGTGAGCGACCAGCGCCGGGACAGATAGCGACGGGCGATCAGAGCCCGCTCGGGGTGGTCGGCGAGCCAGCCCTCCCCGGCCGCGAGCAACTTGTCGACCTCGTCCGGGGCGACCCAGTAGTGCTTGGCCCCGTCGAGCACCGGCAGCAGGACATAGAGCTGCTGGAGCGCGTCCGCCAGGCGCAGCGCGTCGGAGGTCAGCTCGATCCGGACGTAGCGCGACTCGCCCCACTCGGGGAAGGCCGCGTCCAGCGGGATCGCCGCCGCCTCGACCTGCCAGCCCAGCGGCTCGAAGAGCCTGGCCACCATCGCCACGCCACCGCCCTCGCCGACGCCGTTGGCGGGCACCGCGGGCAGGGAGATGCGCAGTGGCCGGGCCTGGTCGGCCAGCCCGGGGCGGCCCTCGCAGACGCCCTTCATCGCCGTCCGGAACACCGTCCGCAGGGCCACCGCCAGCAGTGAGGACGCGGCGTAGGGGCGGTCGTTGACGTACTGGGCGAGCGCGAAGTCCGGGGAGCCGCCGCGGCCCTTGCCCCGGCCCCGGCGGACCAGCGCGATCGGGTCGACCTCCAGTAGCAGAGCGGCCGTGCAGAGCTCGTCGCTCGCCTCTGGGTAGAAGACATGGGCCTCGCCGTGCGAAGTCCCGAACCGCTGGACCTTGCCCGGGTGCTTGTGGAGAAGAAAGCCGAGGTCGGTGGCAGGGCTCTCGGCGGTGCCTGTGGTGGAGATCGACATGAACACCTGCACGAGTATTGCCCAGCACCACCCCTCTGAGCACCGGGTTTATCCGAGGTCCGGAGCCGGCGCGGGCGGCCGCGCGGCTCCCCCGGCGGACGGCGGGCCGCCGCGTCCGCACGGTGAGCGTGTTCGGCACCGACGGCCCGCATTCGTTAACGTGCACGATGTGACTGCTGAATCCACCTCCCGCGCAAGCGGCGCCGTCGCCGCCGGTCTGGCCACCATCGCCGCCGACGGCACCGTCCTCGACACCTGGTACCCCACCCCCGCGCTGGCCGCCGAGCCCGGCCCGGCCGGCACCGTCCGTCTGACCGCCGAGCAGGCCGAGGCCGAGCTGGGCGCCGGCGCCGCCGAGGCGCTCCGCACCGACGTACGCCGCGGCGTCGAGGTGGTCGCCGTGCGCACCACGATCGCCTCGCTGGACGAGAAGCCGATCGACGCGCACGACGCCTACCTGCGCCTGCACCTGCTGAGCCACCGTCTGGTGAAGCCGCACGGCCAGAACCTGGACGGCCTGTTCGGTCTGCTGGCCAACGTGGCGTGGACCAGCATCGGCCCGGTGCAGGTGGACAAGGTCGAGCAGGCCCGTCTGGCGGTGCGCGCCCAGGGCGGCCAGCTCGCCGTCTACGGCATCGACAAGTTCCCGCGGATGACCGACTACGTCGCCCCCTCGGGTGTGCGCATCGCCCACGCGGACCGCGTCCGGCTCGGCGCCCACCTGGCCACCGGCACCACCGTGATGCACGAGGGCTTCGTCAACTTCAACGCCGGCACGCTGGGCACCTCGATGGTCGAGGGCCGGATCAGCGCGGGCGTCGTGGTCGGCGACCACAGCGACATCGGCGGCGGCGCCTCGATCATGGGCACCCTGTCGGGCGGCGGCAAGCAGATCGTCTCGGTCGGCGAGCGCTGCCTGCTCGGTGCCAACGCGGGCATCGGCATCTCGCTGGGCAGCGACTGCGTCGTGGAGGCCGGCCTGTACGTGACCGCCGGCACCCGGGTGACCACCCCGGACGGCAAGGTGGCCAAGGCGGTCGAGCTGTCCGGCCAGGACAACCTGCTGTTCCGCCGCAACTCCCAGACGGGCGCGGTCGAGGTGATCGCCCGCTCCGGCTCCTGGGGCGGCCTGAACGCCGAGCTGCACGCTCACAACTGACCGCCTCTCGTGTTGCCGCATCAGCGCTGCGGCAACACGACTGTGCGGGGTGGCCCCGGTGCCGGGTGACGGCGCCGGGGCCGCTGCGCTTGCCGTCCGCCCGCCCTGTCGTCCAGCCGCCCTGTCGTCCGCGCGGCCCGACCGGACCGCCGCCGGCCGCATCACCGTGCACGGCCGACCGAAACGGCGGCCCTCCGCTCCGAACCCTGTTCCGAGGCGGCCGCCGCGCCCGACGCCCGACAGCCCGGCGGAGCGGCCCTGCCTTCCGCGGCCCCACCCTGCTCAGCCCCGCCCTCCGCAGTGCCACCGACCGGAGGACCGAGCCGGAGGACCAGTGGCGGCGATGCCCGCCCGGTCGCCGAAGCCCAGGGCGGCGGTGGACCGGCCGCGCCGTCCGCCACCCCGCCGGGACCGGATGCGGTATCGGCGCCCTCCTCCCCCGCCGCCGCGCCGACGGTCTGTCTCAGCCGACCGACCACGTCCTTGCACTCCGCCCCGGCGTCGACCCCGTCGATGCAGGTCCAGTACAGGCTCTCGGTGTCGGCGCCGCAGGCCAGCACCACCAGCGCCTCGCCGACGTCCTGCAGCAGGCCGCCGAGTTCACCCAGGGCCGGGGCGAGCTCACCGAGATCGGTGAGCCGCCCGGCCCGTCCGCTGCCACCCCAGCCCGGCGGGGCGCACCGGTCGGACCAGGTCTGGTCCAGGCAGCCGGCCGCGTGGGCGCCGGCCTCGGACAGCTGCCGGCCGAGCCCGGCCAACTCGCCGTCGTCCAGCTCGGACAGCCGAGCGCCCACCGCCTCGGTGAGCAGCGCGGCCTGCCGCGCCTCGGCCAGCACCTCCGGTACCTCCCTGGCCTCGGCCAGCGCGTGCCTGGCCGTCCTGATGAGTCGCAGCGCCTCCATCGGCCCGCCACCCCCTTCTCGCTCGTTTCGCCGTCGACCGCGACCGCCGGTATGGCGGTCACGTGGTCACGGCGAAAGCGTGCGTCGGGGCGCGGCCGGATGCGGCCACCTCGTCAAAGCCTGTGGAAAAGCCCGGGGGTGTGGATAACTTCCATCCCCCACAAGGGTTAATCGCCTACGTTCGAGTCGACGCCGAACCCCGATCCGCCCCCTGTCCCACTCCCCGATCCCAACCCCAACCCCGACCCAGGCCCAGGAACCGGGAAGCGCAGTTCGTTCCGTTCGATCTTGGCCGCGAGGGCCGCCAGCGGATCCACTCCCAGTACCGAACAGAACTGCACCAGATACGCGAGGACATCGGCCACCTCGTCGCGCACCCGATGGGCGCTGTCCGGATCGGACATCACCGACGCGGCCTGTTCCGGTGTGAGCCACTGGAAGATCTCCAGCAGCTCGCCGGCCTCCACGGTCAGCGCGGCGGCCAGATTCTTGGGCGTGTGGAAGGGCTCCCAGCCACGCGCGGCGGCGAACTCCACCAACCGCTGCCGCAGGCTCTCCAGCGTGGGGACCGCGGCCTCGCCGGACGCCGCTCCGGGCTCCACCGGGCCAGCCCCGGACTCCGTCACTCGTTCACTCACCCGTCCAGGTCTACCGCATCCACCACCGTCTCCGGCACCGCCCCCGGCTCCGTCCCCACGGTCACCCCGGGCTCCCCTACCGGCCCGCACCCGCGCACCGCCTGGGCCGGTACCCGCGCCGTCTCCGTCCGCAGCACGGTGTGGCCGGAGCCCGGGTCCCGTCGGCACTCGACCAGCGTGGCCCCCGGCGGCAGCCCGCCCGACCCGCCGAACGCCTCCCGGGCGGCAGCCGGTTCCTGGAGCGCCGCCAGCACGCGCAGCTGGTTGCGCCCGGACATCTCACGGGCGAGCCGCAGCAGCGAGGCGGCCTGCTCGGTGCTGAGCCCGGCGCCGAGGTCGTCGGCGAGCACGGTGAGCTGCCGGTGCGCCCAGGGGACCTCGGCGGCCGCATCCAGGTCGAGCACGCCGGCCCCGGTGAGCAGCACGGCGGCGAACGCGAGGTGGCGCAGCATGCCGTCGGAGGCCTGGTCGACGCCGGTGCGGCCGAGGACGCCCTCGTCGAAGACGGCCAGGACCCGCTGGTCGGCGCCGGTACCCCGGTGCGCGAGGTCGAGCCCGAGCAGCGGGTGCGGCGCGGCGGACTGGACGACGCGCAGCAGTTGGCCGTACCGGCGGCCGCATTCGTTGCTGAGCCGGGCGATCACGGCGGAGATGTTGGCGGCGGTGCTGAGCAGCCTGGCCTGCGGGTTCGGGCGGGCCCAGCCGCGCATCAGGGCGGGTACGGGGTGGACGGGGAAGACCTCGCGCAGGGCGGTGAGCAGCTGTTCGGCGGCGGCCAGCACCTTGCGCTCGCCGGGGGAGGATCCGGCCACCCGCAGGGGGATCTGCGAAGTGATCATGGTGTTTCCGGGGAAGGGCGCCCGGATGTCGCCCTGGCGGGTGTCGTTGTGCCAGCTGACGTTGACCCGCTGGTTGCGGACGTCCTGTTCACCGGTCTCGACCAGGGTCCGGCCGTCGAGGGTGAGCCGTTCACGGGCGATCCGGACGGGCCCGTCGGTGCGGATCACGAGCTCCAGGCGGATCGGCCCGTCACCGGAACGGACGGTGCAGCCGAGGATGATCGCGTTCCGGCCGTGCGGGACGCAGCCCTCCAGGCCGCCGCGCACGGGGACGGCCAGTGGTCCGGTCCGGCCCGGCAGGCCGTTGAGGGAGTCGGCGATCTCCTCGCCGAGGGCGAGCCGGGAGAGGACGGCGAGCCCGTCGAGGGCGTTCGACTTGCCGACGCCGGCGGGGCCGTGCAGCACGGTCAGGGGCGCGAGCGGCAGTGTCGCGCGCCGGTAGGACTTGAAGGAGGCGAGCCGGATCTCCTCGACGATGGGGCGCTGGACGGGCGGTCGACCGGGCCCCGGAGCGCTCGGACGGGGGTGGGCCGGCACGGCGGGCCGGGTGGCGTCGCGGTTCACCCGTCGGACGTTAGCCGCAGGTCGGACGGGAGAAACGTGCCTGCTCGGCAGATTCATCCCAACGAGGTCCCGGGGACAAAGCGCTCGTCGCCCCGACAGCCACCACCCGCCGTACCGTCAGCGCCGATAGACCGCCACCGTCACCGAGGCGGTCACCTCGACCGGGTCGGCCAGCGCGGCGAGCCGGTCCTCCAGCACCTCCCGGTCGGTGTGCCAGGCGCTCGGGCCCATCCCGACGACGGTGCGGACGTCGGCCGCCGACAACCGCATCGTGAACTCGACCTCCCGCTGCCCGGCCGGGTCGAGGTAGGGGCCAAGCTTCTCCTCGATCCGGCGCTGTTTCTCCTCGTCGACCGAGAGCAGGCCCAGGGCGGCGACGAGTTCGCGCAGGTGGCGGGAGGTCGGCGAGACCAGCAGCAGCGTGCCGCCGGGGCGCAGCACACGGCGGATCTCCGGGCCGTTGCGCGGCGCGAAGACGTTCAGCACGAGCCCGGCGGACCCGTCCCGCAGCGGCAGCGGGCGCCAGGCGTCACAGACGACGGCCCCGATCCGGGGGTGGGCCCTGGCGGCCCGGCGCAGCGCGTACTTGGAGATGTCCAGGGCCGCGCCGGGGCTGCCGGGAAGGGCGTCGAGGACATGGGCGAGATAGTGGCCGGTACCGGCGCCGAGGTCCGCGACGAGACCCTCCGGGGCGGCCGCCGCGGCGGCCTCGGCGAGGGCGTCGGCAATCGGCCGGTAGTGGCCGGCGGCGAGGAAGTCGCTGCGGGCGGCGACCATCCCGGCGGTGTCGCCGGTGCCGGTGTGGGCGTCACCGGCGAGCAGGCTGACGTAGCCCTGCCTGGCGATGTCGAAGCTGTGCCCCGACGGGCAGCGCAGGGTGCGCCCGTCCGGGGTGAGCGCCTGCGCGCAGTGCGGGCAGGCCAGGTAGGGCTCGATGTCCTGCAGCAACGTCCGTCTTCTCCCGCCATCCGGTTCGCCGTCCGACCGGAAGGGCAAGCCTAACGACTGCTGGTGGGCCACCCCGCACCGCGCGGTCCGGGCACCCGGGGGCCGCCGGCGCCGCCCCGGCCCGCCACCCGCAGCGCCAGCGCGGCCAGCGCCTCGGGCGCGCCGGCCTGCCCGCGGACGCCGGGAAAGGCGTTGACATCGACGATCACGGGTTCGGCGGGCCCGTCGAGCAGATCGACGCCGTACACGTCGAGGCCGAACACCTCGCCGACCCGCCGCGCGAGGTCCACCCGCTCGGCCGGCAGGTCCCCCGGCCCGAACGGGCTGCCGTGGGCGGCTCCCGCGGCGGCCCCGGCGGGTGCCGGCTCGACAAGCACCGGCTCGACAAGCGCGGGCTCGGCGAGCTCGGACCGGCGCCGGGCGCAGAACACCTGCCCGGCGATCACCCACAGCTTCTGGTCCCAGCCGGAGTTGGCGAGGTACGGCTGGGTCACCACGGGCTCGTCGGGCCAGCGCTCGGCGAGGGCACGCAGCCCGGCGGCGTCGTCGACCCGGGCGACGAGGTCGTGGCGGCGGCTGTAGCGGCTCTTGACGACCAGCGGGAAGCCGGGTTCGGCCAGGTCGGCGAGGCGGGCCGCGGTACGGGTGGCGGCGAACGGCAGACCGGCCGAGCGGGCCAGCTCGGCCATGCCGGTGCGGTCCTGGCAGAACCGGGTCGCGGCGGCCGAGTTGATGACCGGGGCGCCCCGCTCCTCCAGGTGGCGGGCGAACGCGAGGGCCCGGGGCGTACGGGCCTTGAGCAGGTAGACGTCGGCGAGCGGGCCGGGGCCGAGCCGGTCGGCGGGCGGACCGTCGCCCGCGTTGGGGTCGAGGCTCTCCACCAGGTGGCGGGGCCTCAGCAGCCCTGCGGTGGCGGCGAGCAGCGGGTGACCGGGGTCGGGCGTGAGCAGGCAGATCCTCATATCGAGCCGCCGAGGCGGGCCCCGTCGTACCCGGCTCCCCCGAAATCGGCGCCGAACGCGGAACCGCCCACCTGAGCGGGCACCCCGAGGGCGGCCCCTTGCGCGGGCAGCCGTACGACCCCCGGTGCCGGGGCGGGAACGGACTCCAGGGCGGGCGCCGGGGCGGAGACGGCCGTCCCGGTACGGGCCAGTCGCAGCACCGCCCGGGCGACCCGGGCGACCGCGTCGGGCACCTGACGGAAACTCGGGAAGTCGTTGATGTCGACGACCACTGGACCGTCCGGGCCGAGCAGCACGTCGACCCCGTAGAGATCGAGACCGAACACCTCCCCGACCTGGGCGGCGATCCGCGCGACATCGCCGCTGAGCGGCACCTGCCGTTCGCGTACGCCCTGGCCGGGGTGGAGCGGCGAGCAGCGCTCGGTCGCGTACAGCTCGCCGTCGACGCAGTACACCTTGAGATCGGTACCGGAGTTGGGCACGTACGGCTGGGCGATCAGCAGGCTCTCGCCGTCCAGTTCGGGACCGAGTTCGGCGAGGTGCTCCGGGGTCGGGACGAGCCTCACGGCCCGCCCCGAACTGCCGTCGGCGGGCTTCACCACGAGCGGGTACTCGGAGGCGGGGATCTCCGCGAGCCGTTCCCAGCGGGCGGCCGCGTAGGTGACCGGGACGGGCAGACCCCGGGTACGGGCGATCACCGCGGCGAGCGCCTTGTCCCGGACGCCGCGGATGGAGCGGACGTCGTTGATCGTGGTGAGGCCGACGGCGGCGGCCGCCTCCAGCAGGGTCAGGCCGGGACCACCGGAGACGGTCTTGAGCACCCAGGCGTCATGGCTGCCCGCCCGGACCGCCTCGGAGATCGCCATCAGCGCGTTGCCGGGGCGCAGCAGGTCCACCCGGTGGCCCCACGCGGTGAGTTGGCGCGCCACGTCGAGCGGCATGCCGTCGTGCCGGTAGTGCTCCTCCACCAGAAAGCAGAGCCTCATGAGCCTGTCATCCCCCTCGCCTTGCCCAGCAGGACGTCCGCCGTCCCGTCCGGCAGAGCTGTAAAGGCCCCAGAATGCCACGCCGCCCACACACAAGATCGCCCGGCCTGTAAGCATTGGGCAACAATCGATCCGAAATGCCCCTGTCGGAACGGCCCCTGACGAACCGCCGGACCGCCTCACCGCCGCCGGTCCCGCCCGCATCCCGACGGCGCCCAATGCGGTGGCAGGAGCGGCGGCCGCCTGCTTGGATGCACGGCGTGACTACTGCTGCTCCTGACTCCGTCCACCCCGACCACCACGGCCACCGGACCCTCCTCGACGAGATCGAGCGGTACTACGACGCCGTACCGCGCAGCGCCGCCCGGGTCGAGGACTTCGGTCCGCTCAGCCTGTTCGTCCGCGAGGGCGAGGGCTGGCCGTACTACGCCCGGCCGGCGCTGGGCCGCAGCGGCCCCGCGGCCACCGCCGAGGACGTCCGCCTGGTCCTGGCCCGCCAGCGCGAGCTGGGTCTGCCGGAGGCCTTCGAGTGGGTGGCCGAGCACGATCCGCTGCTGCGCGCGGCGGTGGAGGAGGCCGGGCTGGTGGTGCACGAGCACCCGCTGCTGGTGCTGGGCCCCGAGGACGCGGCGGCCGGGCCGGCCGGGCCGCCGGACGGGGTGTCGGTCCGGGTGCTGGCCGCCGGCGACCCCGACCTGGCGAGCGCGGTGACCGTCCCGCACCTGGCCTTCGCCGAGCCGGGCACCGGCGTGGGCGGCGCGGGTACGGACGAGCTGGCGGCGGCGGCCGAACGCTCGGTGGCCGACGGCTCCGTCGCGCGGATCGCGGAGCGGATCGCCGCCGGGCGCACCGTGCTCGCCGCGGCCGTCCAGAACGGCTCGGCGCTCTGCGCGGGCCAGCACAACCCGGTCGGCCCGGTCACCGAAGTGGCCGGTGTCGGCACCCTGCCGTCGGCGCGCCGCCGCGGCCTCGGTCTGGCGGTCACGGCGGCGCTGGTCGCCCACGCACGGGCGAACGGCGTGCGGACGGTGTTCCTGTCCGCCGCCGACGAGGACGTCGCCCGGATCTACCGCCGGGCCGGCTTCCGCCCGTTCGCGACGGCCCTGATCGCCGAGCCCGCCGGGACCGGCCCGGCCGGCGCGTAGACCGTACGGCGCACCCCGCACAGGGTGCGCCGTGGGGGGAGGTCGTCAGTCCGAGTCCTCGTCGTCCTCGCCGCTGACGCCCTCCCCCTCGGCCTCGTCCACCACCCAGGCCGCCAGCCGTTCCGCGACCCCGGCCACGCCGAGCCGCCCCTCACGGATGGCCCGGGCGAGGCTGCGCACCTCGCGGGCGGTGGTCGCGACCGTGCAGCCGCTGGCCACCAGGTAGGCGTAGGCGACGGCGGTGGCGTACAGCTCGTTGGTCTTCTCCAGGGCCGGCACCCGGATCAGCTGGTGCATCAGGGCGGCGGCGCGGTCCTGCGGTTCGGGGTAGACGGCGATGTCGAAGATCTCGGCCTGATGGCGGGAGACCGCGGCGAGCAGCGACCCGTAGTCGGTGACCTGCGGGTCACCGGGTGTGTACTGCTCGGCGGTCATGAGCAGCCACGAGAGGTCGACCTCCAGGTTCAACGGCGCACGTCCTGCAGGTCGGCGCCGCCCCGCTCGCCGAACTCGGCCAGGAAGGCCGTCTCGTACTCCTTCATGAACTGCGCCGCGGCGTCGACGAACGCCCGCCCGGCCTCGCCCATGTCCTGCTGGACCAGGCGCTCGATGTACTGGTTCATGCTGATCCCCTGCTGCTCCGCCCGCTCCCGGGCCATCTCCGCGGTGGTGGCGTCCACCCGGACGTTCAGCTGCTTCTTACCCATGAATCTCAAGCTAGCGCCGATGTGCTAGCACAACAAGGGCGCATGCAAAGCCGTCGCACGCCCTCCCCGTTGTCGGGCGGCGCGAAGGAGTTCCGTTCGCGAGCCGGGGGAAGCGCCCACCGGACTCTTCGCTCCGGCAGGAAGTCGACCGGTCCGGCGTCCTGCGCCACGGGTCCCGGATCCGGCTCACCGACCCGGTGGGCCGGGGTCAGTTCGACCAGAAGGGGTCGTCGTCCCTGGGGAGGATGTCGGGATTGCCGTTGGACATGGTCGGCTCGGGGGTGGGGGTGCCGAAGGAGTCGTGGCCGTCGGCCACCGGGACGGGGCCGACCGACGCCCCGATGTCGATGTTGCCGGCGGGGTGGATGGTGATTCCCACGCCGGAGCCGTCCGGGGTGGTGGCGGACACGGCAAGCCGGTCCGGGGCGGCCGAGTTGACCGTGTAGCCCCTGGCCTGCAAGCCGCGCCGGACCATGTCCAGCAGGACGCCGTACTTGGCCGGCGAGACCTTGGTCATGATGTGGCGCCGGCGGGAGGCGGTCGCGTAGCCGAGGGAATGCTCGTCGAGCCCCCTGGAGTACTGCTCGGTCGAGCGGGGCCACTCGTCCCGGTACCGCAGCTTCGGCCGGACCTCGGACAGCGACTCGTCGAGCAGGGCGCTCAGCTGCTGGACGGCCTGCTCGGGAGGGATGAGCCGCTTCGAGGCCTTGCCCGTGGCGCCGGACGAGCAGGCGGTCAGAGCGAGCGCCAGTGCGGCGGCCGCGATGCCCAGCCGGCGTGTACTCCGCAACGACCCGTTCATCGCCGCCCCCTCGCTGTCATGTTGCACCTGCCCGCCACGATCCGGCACGCAGGCAGGTGGCCACTCGCTTCACGCCGAGGCACGGCACGGCGAAACTAGCAGATCAGCCATGCCGCGGGCCGCGCCCGGTGCCGCGAGGGCGGAGCCCGGGCGACCGGGACGAGAATGGCGGTGCCAGTGACGGCCGGACCACCGGCCAGGACATCCGGGGGTGAACACCGCCGGGCGCACCGGAGCGGTACCGATCGGAGCGAGACTTGAAGAGTTCTTCACCTTCGTAGACTCTGAATTGCCCTGAGCATTCCCTGGAGCGGCACCGACCGGTGTGGAGGCCGGCAATGACAGCCATGTTCGACCAGGAGCTGCGCGAGCAGCTCGACCAGGCCCGCAAGGAACTCGCGGCCGCCCGGGCCGACGGGGACGCCGACGGCGTCCAGGCGTACGAGGGCCGGATCGCCGGACTGCTCCGGCTCGCCGCCCAGCACGGGATCACCCTGCCGCCCAGCGCCGACGAAGGGGAGCCGGACCAGCGCTGAACGGCACGCCCGCCCGGGCGCTCACACCCGCGGACACACGGAGGCGGCACCCGGGAAACCCCGGATGCCGCCTCCGTCACAACTGGGCCGCCGCTACTGCGCGAGCTCCCCCACCGGCTCCAGGATCGCCACGCACTCGAAGTGGTGGGTCATCGGGAACAGGTCGAAGGCCCGCAGCGAGACCGGCCGGTAGCCGCCCTCGCGGAAGTACGCCAGGTCCCGGGCGAGCGCGGCCGGGTCACAGGCCACGTACGCGATCCGGCGGGCCGCCAGGCCGGCCAGGTGCGCGACGGTCTCCCGCCCGGCGCCCGCCCGCGGCGGGTCCAGGACGATCAGGTCGGTGGCGGTGATGCCGGTGCGCGGCAGCAGCGTCTCCACCCGGTCGCACTCGATCCGGACGTTGTCCAGCGCGGCCAGGTTGTGCCGGGCGTCCTCCACCGCCTGCTTGGCGGACTCGATGCCGAGCACCGCGCCGTCCTCGCCGACCCGGTCGGCCAGCGCGCCCGCGAACAGGCCCACACCGCAGTACAGGTCGAGCGCGTTCTCGCCCCACTGCGGGTCCAGGCCGTCCAGGACCGCGTCCACCAGGGTGTCCGGTGCCTCGGGGTGGATCTGCCAGAAGCCGCCGTTGCTGACCCGCCAGGTCCGCCCGGCCGCCCGCTCGCGCACGAAGGCGCGGCCGTGCACCCGGTGGACGTTGCCCTGCTCGTCGATCCGGCTGATCGACACCGGCTTGTCCAGCTCCACCAGCGGCAGCTGCGCGCCCGGCGCCGGGGTCAGCACCACCTGGCGGTCCGAGGAGCCGGAGGCGGCGATCACCTCGACCGAGGCGACGCCCGGCCAGTCACGGGCCTCGATCCCCAGCTCGCTGACGCCCTCGGCGGCGATCAGGCAGTGGTCCACCGGCTGGATGTCGTGCGAACGGTGCTTGCGCAGGCCGACCTTCCCGGTCCCCGCGTCCACCGTGTACTGCACCCGGGTGCGCCAGGCCGGCACCTGCCCGGCCGGGAGCTTGCCACCGACCGGCTCGACACTGCCGTCCCAGCCGGCCT
Organism: Kitasatospora sp. NPDC088548; assembly: GCF_044753005.1. NCBI lineage: Bacteria > Bacillati > Actinomycetota > Actinomycetes > Kitasatosporales > Streptomycetaceae > Kitasatospora > Kitasatospora sp. NPDC088548. The sequence goes on along the minus strand of NZ_JBIVMI010000004.1, from coordinate 9,232 downwards.
CGGCCGGGGTGAGCCCGGCCAGCTTGGCCAGCTGCTCGGTGAGCACCTGCACCTTGAGCTTGCGCTGCCCGCCGGGGGTGACGTGCTGCCAGTCGCAGCCGCCGCACTTGCCCGGCCCGGCGAACGGGCACGGCGGGGCGATCCGGTCCTTGGCCGGCTCCAGGATCTCCACCGCGTCGGCCCGCAGGAAGCGGGACTTGGTGGTGCCCTCGGTGACCAGCGCGATCACCCGCTCACCGGGCAGCGTGTGCCGGACGAACAGCACCCGGCCCTCGTGCCGGGCCACGCAGTGCCCGCCGCCGTGCGCGACCGGGCCGACCTCGACCTCGTACCGCTCGCCGACCAGCGGGTCGCCGCCGGGTCCCTTGGGGGCGGCCTCGGCGCGCGGCGGGCGCGGGGTGCGCAGCGCCTTGGGCGGGCGGACGGTCTGCTTGCGCGGACGGTCGCCCGTGGGCTTTGCCGACTTCGCCGGCTTCGGCTGCTTGGCCGCGCCCTCGGCGGCTTCCGCCGGGCGCTCGGGGGCGCGCTCGCCCGGGGCGAGCGGGGCGGTCTGCGCGGTGAAGCCCTCGCGGTCGGTGGCAGCCGGACGCACCGGCTTGCCCCAGCGCGGACGGGCGACCTGGCCGGGCTTGGCACCGCCCTTGCGGGCGCCCTTGCCCGAGGAGCCGTTGGAGCGGGACGGGGTGTTGCGGGTCACTGGGAGAAGTCCTTGCTGCTGTCAGCGGTGGCGTCGGGCGTTGCGGAGACCTTCGACTTTACGGCCTTCGGTGCGCGTGGCTCACCACGCCGGACGGCACCGGGCGCCGACCACGCCTTCTGCGGCCTGCGCCGTTCGGAGGACTCCAACTGCCAGGGTACGGAGGTCACCATCACACCGGGCTTGAAGAGCAGGCGTCCCTTGAGCCGCAGCGCGCTCTGGTTGTGCAGCAGGTGCTCGTACCAGTGGCCGACCACGTACTCGGGGATGTAGACCGACACCACCTCGCGCGGGCTGCTGCGGCGCAGGTTCTTGACGTAGTCCAGCACCGGCCCGGTGATCTCACGGAACGGCGAGTCCAGCACCTTGAGCGGCACCTCGATGCCGCGCTCGTCCCACTCCTTGCGCAGCGCCGCGGTGTCCGCCGGATCGACGTTCACGGTCACGGCCTCCAGCGTGTGGGCGCGGGCCAGCCGCGCGTACGCCAGGGCGCGCAGCGCCGGCTTGTGCAGCTTGGAGACCAGCACGATGGCGTGCACCCGGGTGGGCAGCACCACGTCGTCCGGCTCCTCCGCGGCGACCAGTTCCTCGGAGACCCGGTCGTAGTGCCGGCGGATGGCCTTCATCATCACGAACAGCACGATCATCGCGGCGATCGCGATCCAGGCGTGGCTGATCTTGGTGGCGAGGACGACGATCAGCACCGCCATGGTCATCACCAGACCGAAGGTGTTGATCGCCCGGCTGCGCTGCATGTGGCGGCGGCGGGCCGGGTCGGTCTCGCCGCGCAGCTCCCGCGTCCAGTGCCGGATCATGCCGGACTGGCTCATGTTGAAGGAGACGAAGACGCCGACGATGTAGAGCTGGATCAGCCGGGTCGGGTCGGCGTCGAACGCGATGATGAACAGGATCGCGGCCAGCGCCAGCAGGATGATGCCGTTGGAGAACGCCAGGCGGTCGCCGCGGGTGTGCAACTGGCGCGGCAGGTAGCGGTCCTGGGCCAGGATCGAGCCGAGCACCGGGAACCCGTTGAAGGCGGTGTTGGCGGCCAGCACCAGGATCAGGCCGGTGACGGCGGCGACGAAGAAGAACCCGGGCGTGAAGTTCGAGAAGACGGCCTCGCTGATCTGGGCGAGCGCGGTCTTCTGGTGGTAGTCGGCCGGGGCGCCGCCGAGCTGCTCGACGGGGTTCTCGGCCATCTGGACGCCGGTGAGCCGGGCCAGCCAGATGATGCCCATGAACATCACGACGGCGATGGTGGCCATCATCAGCAGGGTGGTCGCCGCGTTCTTGCTCTTCGGCTTGCGGAAGGCCGGCACACCGTTGGAGATCGCCTCCACACCGGTCAGCGCGGCACAGCCCGAGGAGAACGCCTTGAGCAGCAGGAACACCATCGCGAAGCCGGCCAGCGAATCATTGCCCGGGGTGGCCGCCAGATGGAAACCGGAGCTCTCGGCCGGCATCTCCTGCCCGAAGGCGAAATGCCGGATCACCCCGTAGACGACCATGCCGAGCACACCGGCCATGAAGGCGTAGGTCGGAACGGAGAAGGCGGTGCCGGACTCACGGACCCCGCGCAGGTTCATCCCCATCAGCAGGATGACCACGACGACGGACAGGGTCAGCTCGTGCCCGCGCAGCGCGGGCACCGCGGAGACCACGTTGGCCACACCCGAGGTGGTCGAGACCGCCACGGTCAGGATGTAGTCCACCATCAGCGCGCTGGCGACCACCAGACCGGAGTTCGGCCCGTGGTTGACGGTGGCGACCTCGTAGTCACCGCCGCCGCTGGGATAGGCGTGGACGTTCTGCCGGTACGAGGCCACCACCGCGAGCATCACGATGGCGACGACAACGCCGATCTGCCAGGAGAAATGGATGGCCGAGGCGCCCGCCAGGGAGAGCGTCAACAGGATCTCCTCGGGCGCGTACGCGACCGAGGAGAGCGCGTCCGAGGCGAAAACGGGCAGCGCGATGCGCTTGGGGAGCAGCGTTTCCCCGAGCTTGTCGCTGCGCAACGCACGCCCGATCAGGATGCGTTTCGGAAGGTCAGTCGGCATAGGCACGTTAAGGAATCGTAGGGGCTGTTCGGAGCGTGGTCTGACTTATCTCCCCCCCTTCGTCGCGACCGCGTTCGACGGACCGGCTAGCGTGTCGGATACGAGCAGGCGGGCAACACTTGGATTGTCGCGCCGAGCACCCCTGAGGACGCTCGCCCCGCACGGCGGGGCGGGGAAGGATGACGAACGGTGTTTGCGCAGGTCAAGAACCCAACGGGACGGGTGAGGTAGCGCCGGTGCACATCGTCATCATGGGCTGCGGCCGCGTGGGCTCCGCCCTCGCCAGGGCGCTGGAGAAACAGGGCCACTCGGTGGCCGTCGTCGACCAGGACCCGACGGCGTTCCGCCGGCTGGGCGCCGGGTTCAACGGGCGCCGGGTGACGGGCGTCGGCTTCGACCAGGACACCCTGCGCGAGGCGGGCATCGAGGAGGCCGGCGCGTTCGCCGCCGTCTCCAGCGGAGACAACTCCAACATCATCGCGGCCCGGGTCGCCCGGGAGAACTTCGGCGTGGAGAACGTCGCGGCCCGGATCTACGACCCCCGGCGCGCCGAGGTCTACCAGCGTCTGGGCATCCCGACCGTCGCCACCGTCCGCTGGACGGCCGACCAGATGCTGCGCCGGCTGCTGCCGAGCGGCGCCGAGCCGCTCTGGCAGGACCCGAGCGGCACCGTGCAGCTCGCCGAGGTGGCGTACAACCCGGTCTGGGTCGGCCACCGGCTGAGCGCGCTCGAGGAGGCCTCCGACACCCGGGTGGCGTTCGTCACCCGGCTCGGCGAGGGTGTGCTGCCCACGCCCCAGATGGTGGTGCAGGAAGGCGACCTGGTGCACGTGATGCTGCGCCGGGCCGACCTGACGGCGGTCGAGGCCGCGTTCGCGCAGGGGCCGAAGGAGGAGGGTCACTGATGCGGGTCGCCATTGCCGGAGCCGGGGCCGTCGGCCGCTCGATCGCGGGCGAGCTGCTGGAGAACGGCCACGAGGTCCTGCTGATCGACAAGAACCCCAACTCCATCTCGGTGGAGCGGGTCCCCATGGCGGAGTGGCTGCTGGCCGACGCCTGTGAGATCACCTCGCTGGACGAGGCGGCGCTGCATCGCTGCCACGTGGTGATCGCCGCGACCGGTGACGACAAGGTCAACCTGGTCGTCTCGCTGCTGGCGAAGACCGAGTACGGCGTGCCGCGGGTGGTCGCCCGGGTGAACAACCCGAAGAACGAGTGGCTCTTCAACGAGTCCTGGGGCGTGGACGTGGCCGTCTCCACCCCGCGTCTGATGTCCGCCCTGGTCGAGGAGGCGGTCAGCGTCGGCGACCTGGTCCGGCTGATGCGCTTCAGCCAGGGCAACGCCAACCTGGTCGAGCTGACCCTGGCCTCGGACACCGAACTGGTCGGCACCCGGGTCGGCGACGTGCCGTGGCCGCCCGACACCGCGCTGGTGACCATCATCCGCGAGGGCCGGGTGCTGACGCCGGGCAAGGACGACACCCTGGAGGGCGGCGACGAGCTGCTCTTCGTCGCCGCGCAGGAACGCGAGGAGGAACTGGAGGACCTGCTGTCCGCCTCCTCCGGCGCCCAGTAGCGCCACCGCCATGCGAGAGGGCCCGCACTCGGTGAGTGCGGGCCCTCTCGCGTGGCCTGGTCGGACACGCCCTACGGCCGGTCGGCCTCTTCGGCCGGCTCGTCGTCCAGCTGCGCCTTGATCGGCGGCGGCGCCTTCAGCAGGATCTGCCAGGTGACGTACATCGCCAGCAGCATCGGCGGGATGCCCAGGGCGACCTTCAGCCAGCCGAGCAGGTTGACGTTGTGGGAGAAGTACAGCGGGAAGAGGATCAGCGGCTTGATGCCCATGATCACCACCCAGGCCCAGGTGGCCTTGGTGTAGGCGGCCAGCCGGCCCGGGTTCTCCTTGCGCCAGGTGAACATCTCCCCGGTGATCGGGCCCAGCATCACGCCGATCAGCGGCCAGCGGACCAGGGCCGAGACGGCGAAGCCGAGGCAGTAGCCGACGTTCCAGAGCAGGCCCGGCAGATAGAAGTCCTCGGCCTTGCCGGTCTTCATCGAGATCCAGACGCCGAGGCCGACCCCGAACACCCCGCTGAAGGCGTGCTGGACGGTCTCCCGCCTGGCGAGCCTGGTCACCACGAACAGCGCGCAGAGGCCGAGCGCTGCCCAGCCGGCCGGCGCCACCTCGTGGGTGATGTTGTAGGTGACGATGAAGACCAGGCCGGGCAGGGTCATGTCGATCATGCCGCGCACGCCGCCGAAGGCCTGCATCACGGTGTCGGCGGCCTCCTTGGAGGCGGCGGCCCGCCGGGCCGCCTCGTTCTCGGCGGCGTCGTTGATCCCGGCCAGGTCGAGCTGGGCGGCGGACTCGCCGCCGGGCTGGTTGCTCACGCTCATTCGCTCCCGTGTCCGACCGGACGCAGCTCATAGCGGGGGTTGAACAGCACGCGGCGCCCGCGTGCCAGGCTGATCCGGCCGCTGGCAACCAGCCGGCGGCCGGGCTCTATGCCCGCGATGGAGCGGCGGCCGAGCCAGACCACGTCCAACGCCTCGGTGCCGTCGAAGAGTTCGGCCTCCAGCGCGGGCACGCCGGCCCGCGGGCGGAGGGTCACGGTCCGCAGGGTGCCTGCCACGGTGACCACTTCACGGTCTCCGCAGCGGGCGATCGGGGTGCAGCCCGACTCCGCCGCGCTCTCCTGGCGCAACTCCTCGGCCTGCAGCTCCTCGGTGGAGGAGGTCAGCCGGCTGAGCATGCGGCGGAAGCGGCCCTGCGGCTGGTCGCTGCTGATGTCACCACTCATGCCGGAAGGGTACCGGTTTCGGGGGCCCCGAGGGCAGGCCGCGATATCGGGGCGGTGCCCGGGGCTCACCCCTCGAAGCGGTAGCCCATGCCCGGCTCGGTGATGAAGTGCCGCGGGTGCGAGGGGTCACGTTCCAGCTTGCGCCGCAGCTGGGCGAGGTAGACCCGCAGGTAGTTGGTCTCGGTGCGGTAGGCCGGGCCCCAGACCTCCTGGAGCAGCTGGGTCTGGCTGACCAGTCGGCCTGCGTTGCGGACCAGTACCTCCAACAGATGCCATTCGGTCGGGGTGAGGCGGACGTCGGTGCCGTCCCGGTTTACCTTCTTCGCCGCGAGGTCGACGGTGAAGCTGTCGGTGACCACCAGCGAGTCGTCCTCCCCGGCCACCGGCTCGGCCCGGCGGACGGCGGCGCGCATCCGGGCGAGCAGCTCGTCCATGCCGAACGGCTTGGTCACGTAGTCGTCCGCGCCGGCGTCCAGCGCCTCGACCTTCTCGTCGGAGGCGTGCCGGGCCGAGAGCACGATGATCGGCACCCTGGTCCAGCCGCGCAGGCCCTTGATCACCTCGACGCCGTCCATGTCGGGCAGACCGAGGTCGAGGACGACGACGTCGGGGTGCCGGGCGGCGGCCAGCTCCAGCGCGCTCGCGCCGTCGTGGGCCGCGTCGACCTCGTACTTGCGGGCCTTGAGGTTGATCACCAGCGCGCGGACGATCTGCGGTTCGTCGTCCACGACGAGGACCCGGGTCATACGGGCTCCGCCTTTCACAGCTGTCGGAAGGGAAGGTCTGACGTGGTCATACACGGGACGGGCTGGTCGCCGCCTCGGGCGGGGCCGCGTCGGGCGGCCCGCTCTCGTCCGGCTCCGGCGGGCGGTCGGCGGCGGGCAGGGTGACCACCATCGTCAGGCCCCCGCCGGGGGTGTCCTCCGCGGTGACGGTACCGTCCATGGCCTCGACGAAGCCGCGCGCCACCGCGAGCCCCAGGCCCACTCCGGCGCCGCGCGGGGCGTCCCCGTACCGCTGGAACGGCGCGAAGATCCGTTCCTTGGCGTCCTCGGGCACCCCCGGGCCGCGGTCGACGATCCGCAGCTCGACCCGGCCGGGGCCGCCCACCGGGTGCAGGGCGTCGGCCTTGACCAGCACCTTGACGCCGTCCGGGCTGTACTTGACGGCGTTCTCGACCAGGTTGGCGAGCGAGCGTTCCAGCAGCCCGCCGTCGGCCCGGATCATCGGCAGGGTCTCCGGGACGTCCAGCCGCACGGAGTCCGGCGGCACGCCGCCGAGCGCGAACGGCACCACCTCGTCCAGGTCGGTCTCCTGGATCAGCGGGGTGACGGTGCCGGTCTGCAGCCGGCTCATGTCGAGCAGGTTGTTGATCAGATGGTCGAGCCGGTCGGCGCCGGCCTCTATGCCAGCCAGCAGCTCCGCCTCGTCCTGCTCGTCCCATTCGACGTCCGCCGAGCGGAGCGAGCTGACCGAGGCCTTGATGCTCGCCAGCGGGGTTCGCAGGTCGTGCGAGACGGCGGCGAGCAGCGCGGTGCGGATCCGGTTCCCCTCCGCCTCCCGGCGGGCAGCGACGGCCTCCCCGGCCAGTCGACGGCGCTCCAGCAGCACCGCGGCCTGGGCGGCGAAGGCGCCGAGCAGCCGGCGGTCCTCGGCGGGCAGCACCCGGCCGCGCAGGACCAGGGCCAGGGTGTCACCGACCGGCACGTCCACGTCGGCGGCCTCGGGACGCCCCGGCGGGTGCGGGCCGGCCGTCGCGACCGCCTGCCACGGGCCGAGCGGGTCCGGCCGTTCCAGCAGCGCGGCGGAGTCCTGCTGAAAGGTCTCCCTGACCTGCTCCAGCAGCGCCGTCAGCACGCCCTCCCCGCTCGGCGCGCCACGCAGCACGGTGCCCGCCAGCGCGCTGAGCGTCTGCGCCTCGGTCTGGCTGCGGGCCGCCTGATGGGTGCGCCGGGCGGCCAGGTCCACCACGGAGGCGACCGCGATGCCGACGGTGGTGAATATCGCCACCGCGATGATGTTCTGCGGCTCGGAGATGGTGAAGGTGTGAATCGGCGGCGCGAAGTAGTAGTTCAGCGCCGAGGAGCCGACCAGGGCGGAGGCGATCGCCGGGAACAGCCCGCCGACCAGCGCCGCGCAGACCGTCAGCGACAGGAACAGCAGCATGTCGGTGGAGAGGCCGAGTCCGTTGGTGTGGGTGAGCAGCAGCGCCAGCAGCGGCGGCCCGCCCACCCCGATCAGCCAGCCGGTGACGGTCCGCGGACGGCCCAGGTCGGTGACCCGGCGGGTCGGGAGCCGGCCGCGCCCCTTGGCGGCGTGCTCGTGGGTGACGATGTGCACGTCGATGTCGCCGGAGTCCCGGGTCACGGTGGTGCCCACGCCCGGACCGTAGATGTACTGCCAGGCCGGCCGGCGGCTGGTGCCCAGCACGATCTGGGTGGCGTTGACGCCCCGGGCGAAGTCCAGCAGCCCGGCCGCCGGATCGTCGCCCAGCACCGCGTGGAAGCTGCCGCCCAGGCTCTCCACCAGCGCCCGCTGTTCGATCAGCGCCTGCGGCGAGCCGGAACCGGAGCCGACCAGGCCGTCCGAGCGGGAGATGTGGACGGCCAGCAGCTCGCCGCCGGAGCCGCGCGCGGCGATCCGGGCCGCCCTGCGGATCAGCGTCGCGCCCTCCGGCCCGCCGGTGAGGCCGACCACGATGCGCTCACGGGCCTGCCAGGTACCTTCGATGCCCTGCTCGGCCCGGTACTTCTGCAGGTACTCGTCGACCCGGTCCGCGGTCCACAGCAGCGCCAGCTCGCGCAGCGCGGTCAGGTTCCCCGGGCGGAAGTAGTTGGCCAGGGCGGCGTCGATCTTCTCCGGCGCGTACACGTTGCCGTGTGCGAGGCGGCGGCGGAGCGCCTGCGGTGACATGTCGACCAGTTCGATCTGGTCTGCCCGCCGGACCACCTCGTCCGGGACGGTCTCCCGCTGCCGTACCCCGGTGATGCCCTCGACCACGTCGCCGAGCGACTCCAGGTGCTGGATGTTCACGGTCGAGATCACGTCGATCCCGGCCGCCAGCAGTTCCTCGACGTCCTGCCAGCGCTTGTCGTTGCGGCAGCCGGGGACGTTGGTGTGCGCCAGCTCGTCCACCAGCGCCACCTGTGGGCGGCGGGCCAGCACGGCGTCCAGGTCCATATCGGTGAACGCGGCGCCCCGATGGACCAGCTCGCGGCGCGGCACCACCTCCAGGCCGGCCACCAGCGCCGCCGTGTACCGCCGCCCGTGGTCCTCGACGAACCCCACCACGACGTCCGTGCCACGCTCCAGTCGCCGGTGCGCTTCGGCGAGCATGGCGTACGTCTTGCCGACCCCGGGGGCCGCCCCGAGGTAGATGCGCAGCCTGCCTCGTCCCATGAGCACCATTCTTGATCCGGCCCGGCCCGGGGGCCACCCCCGGACACCTGTTCCCCTCCCCTTCGAGACTACGGCGTGGGAGGCGATTTTCCGCTGATCAGGGCGCTGATCAGGCGGTTTTAGCGGCATATTGACGGCGGAGCGGCGCGCCGGGGTGCCCTGTCCGAGCAGCCGTCGCGACCGTGCCCTGCGCGTGATGCCGTAAATACACAGCAATACACGGCCGTAAACGCAGAGAACCCCCACCCGGAATCGGGTGGGGGTTCTCTGGAATA